>JAQTPA010000017.1:26124-30619 GCA_028713155.1 Candidatus Omnitrophota bacterium
GTCGTTAAACGGTTTACCGGATTATGACCTCTATAGAGAAAGTATATTCCTGCAGGTTTTCTCTCAGACCGTGGATGACCCGAATAAGGATACGGATACGAGGGATTTAGACGGAGACGGCAAAATTGATGAGAAAATATCGCATTTTCTCTATTATTGGGACGACCGGATTAAATATTTAAAAGGGGTTATTCCCACCCTAAAAAGTATTACCGATAATTTTGTTAACGGAACCTTAGAAGATTTTAAGGACTATATCCAGAATGAAATTGAGGGAACGGCTGATGAGTCTTATGATTCGGAAGGTATGCCTACTACTTCCTATACGCCCGGGATGCTTTCTAAGATAGGAGCGGGGGAAAATATTACCCAGAATGGCTCGATAGCCGAAGTGGCTGAGGCCTTAGATGTGGAATTCTGGGATTCTCAGAGTGAAGCTTCTCTTGACAGCATAATAAGCGGCTTTAATGATTTTATATCCGAGGCCGAGGCAATACAGGCACTAGATCTTGACCGGTTAACCGCTAACTGGCAGACCTACATCAAGAATTTTTATAATGAGGATGCCGGGACAACTACAGAAGATGGTGCCACTATTACCGATTACTATAGCACCTTGGGAGAGGTAAAGGGTTATCTGGAGGATTGGCAGACAGAAATTGTAGAGGGAAGAAACGCTCTTCCCTCCTGTGAAATGGGGAGTTTATTTTCTGAGCCAGAATCAGGGGGGAGTTCCTGTGAACCCTGTAACAGCACTTATTGCGCTAACGACTGTATTGTCAGTTCTGGCCAGGATAAGAGCCCTATTCCCTGTAAGTTCAATTTTACCTCCAAAGGCGGGACCCTGGACTATGCGGTAGACGATGAAATTACTTCTGCCCTGAATGATATTGATGCCCTGATCAGTAAAATCAGTGATTTTCAGGACGCTATTAAGCAGTATGCCCAAGATATGGAGAATGCTTATGTCGCCATTGAGAGTGGCTACGGCGGCCTGAACCCGGCGACTTACAGCTGGACTGACAGCCGCGGCGACCACAGCATAAAAGCTGAAGTCGGAAATTATCAGTTAGCCAGCACTATTACTACTGAGAGCGGGAGTTGGCTAAAGAAAACAATTTGCATACATATGGTAAATTACAGCGACGACGGCACAAATTCCTGGGTGCAGATAACCCGCCAGGACCCGAAGAGCAAAGACGTAAAATCCGGAAAAGTAAGTTTAGGGATGTGGAATCCCTTTTTTAGTGGTACAATTACCAGGAAAGGCAAGGCTTCTTATAGTTACGACAATGTAGGGCTGACTAACTAATATGGGATTAAATAAAGATAAAAAGAATACTCCAATCTTAGAATATAGTGTCCTGGCGGGGATAGTGATCGTTTTCCTGCTCATTGTCTTTCAGGTAAAAACCGGGGATATTAATTTATGCCGCGCTATCTTTAAAGATCTGACTGCCGGCCGCTACGGCGTGCAGAAATATATTGATTGGGAACATTTCCAGGGATTGGATGTGAATGTAGGGATAACCTATAGTAAATTTTCCACAGAGCAAGAAAAAACCGGCTATAAAAAAGCCTTTATCCAGAGTTTTTCCCGCGGGTTTAAAGGCGCGGGGGGAAGATTCCGGGCATTTATTAATTGGCGTATTTACAGTAAGAATAATCAACAGGTGGTCATCGCTGCGGATTACCGGAGCCGCAACAAGACGCTTTTATTGGCTTTGTCAAACGCGGGCAAAAAGAAACTAATTTCTCTACAGTGGAAAAAATAAAAAGAGGCCGCACCTGCTTAGGCAGGCAGGGTTTTCTGTCCTTGGAATATGCGCTGCTGATAGCCCTAGTGGTGGCAGCATTAGTCGGGATGGCGCTTTATTTCCAGCGTTCTTTAAGCGGAAAATGGCGGGAGGCCGGAGATAGTTTCGGCTTTGGCCGGCAATATAGTAAATAGAACCTTCCCCAGAGGTAAGAGTCAGTCTATGCAAATATTAGCGATATTCGGGTTAATTGCTGCTTCTATAATCTTAATCGGCAGCCAACTCCTTCCTATATTCTTACAGCGGGCAAGCAAACTGCACGCCCAAAAGGTAGTGGAGACGGAAAAGCAGCTGGATAAGATGTTTATTGAGGTCAACCGGCAAAAGCTGCTTCTCTGGTATGCCGTAACCCCGCTTATTATGGGAATAATCGGCTTTCTGCTCCTGCGCAGCTTAGGTCTGGCCTTGCTGGCCGGCGCAGTCAGTTTTATTTTTCCTTCCCTAATCCTCGGGAATTTAAAAGCTAAACGCCGGATGCGTTTTCAAAGCCAACTTTCCGACGGCATCATGGTGCTTTCTTCGTCGCTCAAAGGCGGGCTTTCTTTGATGCAGGCAATGGAGGTGGTGGTGGAGGAGATGCCGGTTCCTTTTTCCCAGGAATTCGGCCTGGTCTTGAGAGAAAATAAAATTGGCGTTCCCTTAGAACAAAGCCTCAAGCATTTACACGAAAGGATGCATTTTGAGGAATTGGATTTAGTAATTAATTCCATACTTGTTTCTAAAGAAACCGGCGGAGACTTAACTAAAGTTTTGGCACGCCTTTCGGTTACCCTGCGGGATAACCGTAAATTAAAAGAAAACATTAAGACTCTGACTCTCCAGGGCAGGCTCCAGGGAATAATTATGTCCATCTTGCCTTTCTTTTTTGTGGTCTGGGTAGTAAGCTTTAACCGTAACCACTTTGATATTATGCTGAATTCAGAATCGGGCCGGATACTTTTAATCATAGCAGCTTGTTTACAGCTAGTGGGAATATTTTTAATCCATAAATTCAGTAAAATAGATATATAAGGAGAGGATGCTTTTTCTAATTTTTATATTTCTGGCGCTGGCAACCGTATTAATAGTGATGGGGATAAGGAATACATCCCAGGTAACCGGGGCCAGGACGCCGGCAGCCCCGGTAAAAGTAAGGGCTTCCAATTTCAATTTTCTATCCGCTGTTTTTCCTTTCACTAGCATTATCCTGGAGAAGCTCAATTTAGAGCTTAAAATCAAGCATCGTTTAGCCAACGCCCACTCTAGGCTCACACCCCAGCAGTTCTTTAACCTAAAACTCCTTTTTATGGTTGCTTTAGTTATCCTTACGCCGATAGCTTTAGGCAAGATCGAGCCAGTAGAGTTGGTTATAGCGCTTGCCGTAGGATACATCCTGCCGGAAATTTGGCTAAACAGCCGGATAGCCAAGCGTAAATACGCTATTGTCCGGGTTCTTCCGGAAACCATAGATTTACTCAGCCTCTGCGTAGATGCAGGTCTGGATTTTGTTGCGTCTATTGAATGGGTGATTAAGAAAGGTATCTCCACTAACCCGATGATTGAAGAGTTGGCTTTTGTTTTGGAAGAGATACAGTGGGGTAAACCCCGCACCCAGGCCCTGAAAGATATGGCCAAGAGGCTGAATATCCCGGAAGTTAATTCTTTTATCCAAACCCTGGTCCAGGCTGAGCGCATGGGAACTCCGGTTGCCGAAGCTTTTGGGGTCTTATCCGAAGACGCCCGGACGCAGCGCTTTAACCGCGGAGAAAGGTATGCGATGAAGGCGCCGATTAAAATCCTTATCCCCCTGATTTTTTGTATCCTGCCGGTAATCGGGATCATTATTGGCGGCCCGATATTCCTCCAGTTTACCCAAGGCAAAATGCTCCAAGGATTCTAACTAAAAAACAATATAAATAAAACTTGATTTTGCTTATTTCTATGTTAACTTGATACTAATAGGTTAACATAGGTTATCGGGCAGATTGAGAGTTTACATAGAATAGGAGTGAAAATAATGGTTGATAACAGGAAAAAAGAGCATCTTAGTATTCCGGAGTTGGCCAAGATTTTAGGCCTAAGCAGAATCGCTGTGTTCAGGAAGGTTAAGAACGGCGCGATTAAAGCGGTAAAAATAGGCAGGAATTACGCTATCTCCAGGAAGCAACTTGATTCTATCCTTGGCAGGAGTTTAAGTGAAGACGACAAAAAAGAGATAGACGCTGCTGTAAGAAAGACGGTTTCTGAATATCGTCAGACTTTGAAGCTTTTGGGCAAGGATTAATGAAAAAGTTAAATGTAAAAGAAGTAGAATATATCGCCTTCCGGCTGGCAGAAGAATTATTGTCCTTTAATGAGCCTATACCCGGATTTTCTACGCGCTATCCTCACGTTTTAGAAAGCTGTTTAGCCGCACCTTTTCAGACATTTACCGGCAAATCTCTTTATTCCAACCTTGCTGCTAAAGCCGCTATCCTGTTTTACCTGATGATTAAAAATCATCCCTTCCAAAACGGGAACAAGAGGATTGCTATGACCACCTTATTTGTTTTTCTGCATAAAAACAGGAAGTGGCTAAAGGTAGACACGCAGGAGCTTTATAATTTTACAATGTGGATTGCCCAAAGCCCTCCGAAATTTAAAGAGGAAACCCTAAGGGCGGTACAGAAGTTTTTGAAGGAAAATATAATTGCGCTTAA
>JAQTPA010000018.1 GCA_028713155.1 Candidatus Omnitrophota bacterium
TTTATAATTTTGCCCAAGCCTGGGCGATTAAAATCACTATTCCCAGAGCAGTGGCTTCGGGCGGGATAGGAGATACGGATATTTATGGCGCCCAGCAGCATGCCCCTTTATATTCCCTAAAAATTCCTGTTTAAGAAGATTTAAATAACTTTATGGAGTTAAAGAATACATTAAAACTATTGGTTGGATACAATCGGTAGTTTTTTATCAAAGGCCCGAGTGGCGCAAAAATATAGGTAGAGCATGCTTAAGGGATCTAAAAAAAGATTTAGATTGAGGATTATCATTCCGGCTTATCCGGCGTTTAATATCTATTCTTATATCGCTCATAAGACTACGGCGTTGGGCCCGGTATGTGTTGCCAGCGCTGCGAATGAAATGGAAGGATGGGATGTGGAAGTTATTGATGAGAATAACCTGTGTCGATATGGGCCCAGAAACGATTTGTTCGGGGCCGACCATGAATTTTTACACAGACAGAGGCCCGCAGACGTGGTGGGATTTTATGGCGGATTGACAAGCACCATACCCCGGGTTTACGAACTGGCCCGTTTTTATAAAGATAAAGGGGTTATAACTATTGCCGGGGGCCAACATTTTGTTGAAGATAATATAGCCGAGGCATTGAATTCCTGCGTTGATTATGTAGTTCTCGGTGAAGGAGAAGAGACTATTAGAGAATTGCTTCGAGCTATAGAAGAGAAACGAGATGCAAGCGGGATTCAAGGCATTGCCTATCTAAGCAATGGAAAAGTTATTTATACTCCCAAAAGAGCGCCAATAGCTGATTTTAACAAGTTGCCGTTGGCGAATTTTTCCTTAGTGCGTTATGCTAAGATTAAAATTTATCCTGTTGAGAGGATACGAGGCTGTGGCATGGATTGCGAGTTTTGCACCGTGAAAGGAAAGCCTCGCTTTGCCCCGCCCGAAAGGCTTCTTGAGCAGATCAGCTTTCTTCTGGAAACACAAGATGCCCGGCATTTTTTTGTTGTTGATGATCTTTTCGGGCAGCAGCGAGATGAGACTATCCGGTTTTGTAATATGTTAAGAGACTATCAGAAAAGTATAGGCAGAAGGCTGGATACAACCGTTCAGATACGCCTGGATAAAGCTAAAGACCCTGACCTTCTCTCTGCTATGCGCCAGGCAGGTATTAACACGGTAGCTATAGGTTTTGAGTCGCCTATTGACGAAGAGTTAAAGGCCATGAACAAGCATATCAAATCCGAGGATATGGTAGCTTTCACAAAGATATTTCATAAATTCGGATTCCTGATCCATGGCATGTTTATTTTTGGTTATCCATTAAAAGAAGACCTCCATTTTAAGATGTCGGCAAAGGAACGCGTGAAGCGTTTCAGGAGATTTATTAGAAAGACTAAAATTGATACTATCCAGGTTTTATTGGCTGGCCCTCTACCCGGAACAGAATTGCGGCATAGGCTTGCAGCGCAAAACAGGATTTACCCGCTTCAAGATATAGGCTGGGAGTATTATGATGGCAACTTTCCCTTGTTTGAGCCCGGTGAGCCCATGACTGCCGAAGAAATGCAGGATTCTGTCAGGAAGATTATGGGGAAGTTTTATCAGTTGAAGTCTATGTTTATGTTAGGGTTACATATTGTTTCTTTTCCTGCCCTAGTTTTCTTTTTACATAATATCAGGTTAGGGTGGAGAAAATGGTATAGGCCCTGGCGTAATGATCTGGTTCGTTTCGGCGGATGGATTATTATGAAGCGCTGGACTTCGCAGTTTAAAAAAGATACGTTTCTTGAAAGATTGCAGAAGGCCAAAGAGTACCTAAAAGTTAAATAAAGAGGCGGGGAGTCCTTAAAGGAATTTTTTATAAACAGAGAGTATATCTTTGGTGATTCTTTCTTTGGAATATTGTGATTCGACCATTTGCCTTCCGGTGTAGCCCAGCCGATCCCTTAATTTTTTATCACCTAAGAGATTGTTAATTTTTGCCGCTAAAAGTTCGAAATCTCTTACGGGAATGACATACCCGTTTATCCCGTCATTGATAACTTCAGGCATTCCTCCGGAGTTGGTAACAATCATCGGTTTGGCGGTGGCCATTGCCTCCAGCATAGTCAAGCCAAAAGGCTCGCCGCAAGAAGAAGGATAGATGCATATATCGCTTACCGCATAAAGCCCGTTCATCTCCTCCAGAGAATAAGCGTCAATAAGGCAGTTCTTCTCCAGTTTAAAGTGTTTTATCAGGTTCACTAAATAGGCGATATCTTTCTGCTGGGTTTCGCCCCAGTCAATAATATTTTTTGAACCCGCCAGCACCAGCATAATATCGGGATATTTTTGTTTTACCAGATTTATTGCTTTAATACTGGTATCGCATCCCTTGGCCAAGCCAATCCTCGCAGGGTGGAAGACTATTCTCTTATTCTTCAGCTGGGGATATTTTTTGAGTATTTTTTTGGTATTTACCTTAGGGTGAAATTCATTTTGGTCAATCCCGTGATGGATCGCCGTAATTTTTCTATCATCTATACCGATGCCGATAATCTCTTTTTTTATAAAGTGGCTGACAGCAATTATATGGGTCCAGTTTATTTTATGGGTAAGCTCTAAAAACAGAAGGTCATCCCAGACATTATGAGCGGTGAGGATTAAAGGAATATTTTTTTGTTTAGCCAGATTAGCAATAGTTTCGGCATGGACCTTGCTAAAGTAATGCATGTTATGGGCATGGATTATGTCGGCGCGGCTCTTTTTTAAAAAAGAAGAAAAAACGTTATGCAATTCTTCTTCCAGGCTTTCTAATCCTCTTTTGTAAAGCCAGTTGAGGTCCATAACCGGGATGCGGTATATATCTATGCCTTTATATTTATATCTGGTTTTTGTGCCTTCTGCCGTCCCGGTAAGCAAGCTCACCCTGTGCCCTAATTTGGCCATTTGGGATAAGATTATGACAAGGTGGGTTTCTACGCCTCCGACTATAGGCGGGAAGCCCCAATGCAGATGCGCTATGTTTAATTTATTTTTTTTCATCGTTAATAATGGTATTCTTTTGCCAAAACAGGCCCAATTCTTTTGAAGGTATACTTTTTACCCGCCTTAATAGAAGTAACTTTATCAAAGATCCCTAGTTGCAGCCTTTTCTTTTTATGAGCAAGTAATTTTACCTCGATCGTATTATTCGTTAACTCTAACTCTAGCATATCGCCTTTCCAAAGTAAAGAGAAAACCATTTTTTTCCAGCTATGCGGCATACCGGGATTTACACACAGCCTTTCTTTATCAATGCTTACGCCGGCAAAACCGAAAATTACTGCCTGCCAGGTTCCGCCTAAACTGGCGCCGTGAATACCTTCTTTGGTATTGCCGTAGAGGTTGCTGATATCCATGCGCAAAGAAACGTTAAAGAGGCTATATGCCCTTTGCAGGTCCGAACAGGCGCAGGCAACGATGGAATGGATAGAGGGGGAGAGCGAAGATTTGTGCAGAGTCCTTTCTATATAGAAATTATAGTTTGCCAATTTTGTCTTCAAAGAGTAGACATCGGATAATAAATACATAAGCATCAGGGTATCGGCCTGCTTTACGACCTGGGTCTTATCCAGCTGCTGGGTTTTGAGTTTCGGGGATATAATCGGAATGCCGTTTTCATCGGTTTCGGTGATGGAAACTTTTTTTAACCTGAAATATCCGTCAAATTGTTCGACGATCCGGCCGCGGTTAATATTTTCGGACAGGCGGGGGGCTATTTTTTTCCAGTCCCTTGCTTCCCGGTCTTTAAGCCCTAATTTTCTTTGCAGAGTGGAAGAGAAGGAAGGCGCATCTTTTTTGATTTTACGGAATAACCTGTACGCCGTAATCAGGTTCCACTTCGCCATTATATTAGTATAAGCGTTATTATTTACATTCAGATGGAATTCGTCCGGGCCGATAACCCCGTTTATTTCGTATTTTTTGGTTTTTTTATTCAAGACAGACCTGGAGGCCCAGAACCTTGCCGTTTCAAACATGACTTCATAACCGAAGTCCCGCATAAATTTTTCGTCTTGCGTAGCCGCGTAATATTTATAAAGGGCATAACTGATGTCGGAAGTTATATGCTGCTCGAATTTATGCGTGAGTATTTTTATGATGCTGCCATCGATATCTTTTGCCCATTCCGGGGTCTCTTCTTCTCCGCTACCGGCTGATTCCCAGGGGAATTTTGCCCCCTTAAAACCTTCTTTTCTGGCAGCCTGTCTTGCCATAGGCAACCGTTTACTTCTGTAAAGAAGTATATTCCTGGCCACTTCCGGAAAATTAAAAAGATAGAAAGGCATAAGGTATATTTCCGTATCCCAGAAGATGTGCCCGCGGTAACCTTCGCCGGTTAGTGTCCTTGCGCCGATACTGGAGAAGCCATTGTCCGCATTGGCGCAGATAAGCATATGGTAGATATTAAAGCGTAAATTCTGCTGCAGGTTAGCGGTTCCTTCAATGAGAATATCCGCTTTTTTCCAGAGCCTTTTCCAGGCCCGGATGTGATCTTTAACCAGGTCTTCAAACTTCGCGTGAAAAACTCCGGAGAATGCTTTGAAGGTTTCCTGCTTATGCCGGGACGAATTATTATCACAGGGGAAGCGTTTGATATAGAATATCTTCGTCAAGGTAATGGTCTGGTTTTTCTTTAATTTAAGGCTAAGGATATTATTTCGGGCAAAGGCCTTTTTACCGTTGATTTCGTAATAAAAGCCGGCCCAGTAAATGATGGCGTGTTTCTTTTCCAGGGTCTCGACAGCCAGGTATCCGGTGTTTTGAGCCTGCCCTAATTCTTTTACCCGGAAATGCCTTTTTCTTCCTTCGGTAAGGACTCCCGTATTGGAAACGGAAGTATCAATGCCTGTGTTGATATCTATTTCGCAAGGCCCATCGAGCGGGGTGATAGAGATCTGCATTGCCCCGATATTCTTGTTATCCATAGAGACGAATCTTAAGGAGCTATAGTTAAAGCGCGCTTTTCTGCTGTTTTGGTATAAGGTATGGCGTACGAGAAGCCCTTTTTTCAGATTGAGGATCCGTTTATGTTCTAAAACATCCATAGCTATTATATCCAGTTTTTCTCCTTTGACCGTGAACCTGAAGTTGAAGGCATTAGGCAAATTCACCAGCTCCGCAACCTGAGAGAGCATTTTATCGTATACGCCGGCAATATAAGTGCCCGGTATAGCGTCATAAGGAATTTCTTCTAAGCTGGCTCTTGTGCCGAAGTAGCCATTACCCAGGGCGAATTGAGATTCCCGGATATTTTGCAGGGGCTTGGCCCATTCCAGCTCTTGTATCAGCCAAAGATCGTCGTCGATATACTGAGAATAAAAATTTTTCATCGCCAAACCAACCTCTTAAGTTTAGAGAGAGAAAGTTTCCTTAAATTATTGACAATCAAATCCGCCTGCTTTAAGCGCGCCGGTTTGCTATAGCGGTCAATGCCCACGCTTTTTATTCTTGCGCGTTTTGCGGCAACGATACCCAAAACCGCATCTTCTATGACTACGCATTCTCTTGCTTTTAACCCTAATTTCTTAGCGGCCAAAAGAAAGATATCGGGATAAGGTTTTCCTCTTTTGATATCGTTTCCCGTAATGATGATGTCAAAAAACTTATTGATTTTGGCCTTCCTTAGGATATAAAGACAGTTTTTGCTGGAAGTAATAATTGCGGTTTTTATCTTATCTTTTTTTAAGTTTTTTATTAAATATACGGCGTCCGGGTAGGTTTTAATTCCGTCTTTTCTTAAGAATTCCAGCAGATACTTCTGTTTTTTTGCAGCTGCCTTTTCCAGCCTTTCCTCGGATAGTTCCGGTAGAACCGCCCTTGCTCCGCTAATGCGCGGTATGCCGTCAACTTTCAGCTCGTAATCTTTAAAAGTAAATTTTTTCCCGTACTCGGAAAACATTTTCTTCCAAGCCTTAAAATGCAGGGGTACGGTATTGACGACGACCCCATCCATATCAAAAATAACCCCTTTTAACGGCATAGTACCTTTTATTATATAGTACTTATAAAAATTTACAAAGCTTTTTAAATTTATTCTAAGCTCTACCCGGAATATTCTTGATATACCGAGGTATTGAACCTATAATTATCCTGGTAAATACAGAGAATTTTCTGAAAATCAGTTTGACTAAGCGCTAATTTATTGTAAAATAATACATCCTTTTTAGGCACAGAAATATCAAAAAAAAGCAGCCAGTAAGACAGGAATCATGCCAAACGTTAGTAATACATTACGACAGTATTCAGAATTAGGGATTAGCCGTTTAGAAGTCAGTAACTCACAACTCAAGGTATCGCTGTTTGGCGCTGATGTTGACCGGGCCATTAGCCTGCTTTCTAAATTCAATAACGCTGTCTTTATATCCGGCGGCCAGGATGAGAATGGAATAATCCTCGCCACGGCCGATAAATTCTGCCGGGATGCATCGGGGCAGGCCCTGAGAGAAGTTTTTCGATTAGACGCTAAGCAGTTCCTGAAGGCCTCCGGAGTCCAGCCGGAGATTCGCCTCGAAGAAATAGCCGGTGTTTTAGAAAATGAGAGAGAAAAATTATTACTGGTTATTACATCTTTAGAAGAGTTTATCAAGGAAGAACGGCTAGTCAGGTTGCTCCAAAACATTGTAAAAAAATCGTCTGTGCCTATATTGGGTATGACTACAATCGACGGGTTCCGCCAATTAGAGAAAAAACCGAAGCTCGCCGGATGTTTGCAATTTGTCCTTTCCGGGAAACTCCCTCCGTCCAATAAACGGGATAAGTCCGTGTTGATTATAGGGGCGACCTCGCTGTTTGGAAATGCGCTGTACGGTCTCTTCAGCCGGGAATATACGAATGTCAGAGGCACGGGTTTCAGTAAAGCATCTTCTTCGGGTTTTGACAGGCTAGACGTTACCTCCGAAAAGGAAATCCGGGAATATTTTTCCGAATATCCCGATTTTGACATTGTTATCTATGTCGCAGGCGAAGCTGATGCGGATGCTGCGGAAAAAGAAAGAGAGAGGGCGCGGATATTGAATATCGAGGCGATCTCCCTTATTGCCCGGCAGGCCAAGGGTTGCAAGTTTGTTTATATATCCTCTGAGTATGTATTTGACGGGAGTTCCGGCCCCTACGGGTCGGATTCGCCGGCCCACCCGATTAATTATTATGGGTTTACCAAGCTGGAAGGCGAGAAGGCCGCTTTGAAAAGTTTTCCTGGGGCTTTAGTTGTGCGTTTGGGCGCTCTTTATGGCTACAACGGGCCAAGTGATAAAAAGACATCGGTAAGCAAACTTATTGCCGGTTTAGACAGGCCGGAGCCCCTAGAGGCAGATAACCTTCAAATTAAACATCCGCTATTGCTGGAAGACGCCGCCGGGACATTATTGAAACTCCTGGATTACGGAGCCAGCGGGATATATCAAACTAATGGCCCGGAAGGATTAAACAAGCAGGAGATGGCAGAGCGGATCGCTGCGGTGCGCAATGAGTTGACCGGCCATATTTTTTCTTATCCTATTACCGGCATTGAACAGGCTGGCAGCGCAGCCAAGCCCCTGAATACGCAGATGGTGAATGTGGATACCCCCAGGCCCTTTAGTGAAGGGATCCGTTTTCTGCTTCTCAAACAGAAAGAATTTAAAGATAAGGATAATCATGGGTATTAAAAATACCAATTCCGTTAACCAGAAGCTACAGCCGCAAGGCTTTGGCCTAAGCCAGCAAGATGTGGATTTCCTGACCAAACTCCCGATTAGGTTTATCGAGGGTAATTTCGCCAACTACCTGTGGGGAGGATACCATCTCTACGCCATGAAGGGCCTGCTCTATGATAAGGAGACTCCGGTCGCAGCCGAATCCTGGGAAGTTTCCGGCCACAGAAAATATCCCTCGCGTATCCTGATGCCGGACGGCAGAATTTTTACCCTCAGGGATTTACTGAAGGACAGGCAATTGGCCGGGTTGATCCTGGGAGATGCCGTGGTGGAACATTTTGGGCAGGATTTTCCCATATTGGTTAAGTTTATTGATGTGCATCAGCATATGTCGGTGCACCTGCATCCTTCGCACAAAGTTGCAAAAGCCTTAGGCGAAAATGAGCCGGGTAAAGAAGAGGTATTTATAGTCCTTGATCTGCATGAAGACGCAGAGAGCGCATTATACCTGGGTTTAAAAGACAATATAAGCCGCAGGGATTTTGAAGCCGCTATTAAGAGAGAGGAAAATATCCTGGATCTGCTGCATAAGATCCATCTCTCCGCGGGTGAGATATTCCGCATACCTTCAGGCGTATTGCATTGCTGGACAGGAGGCTCTATTGCCATTGAAATCGCGGAATCCAGCGATTTGACCTATCGCATGTATGATTTTCTGCGTCAAAGGCAGATGCATATTAAAAAAGGATTAGCCTCGCTTGATTATAAATGCAATCAGGGTGCCGCATTGAAAAAACAGTGTAAGGGCAAGTGGGAGACGATGTTAATCAAGGGGCTCGATTCTGTGGTGACGCATAATGCCTTAAAGGTTGAGCGCATAAGGGCCGGTTTAAACGGTGATTCGGTTAAGATTTGTAAGCGTGATAAATTTGAGGTATTGATGGGTATTGAAGGGGCAATCGAGGTAGAGTCTTTAAAAAAGGATTGGCTTGTCCATTTGCATAAGGGAAGTTCGCTGCTTATTCCGGCTAATGCCGGCGATTACCTGGTCAGGGGCATTGACCTGGTAAACAAAAACCGCGCGCTTCGTATCAGCGTGAAAATTCCGATTAGAGAGGATGCGTGATATGGCAACAGCGTCAAAATTAGAAAAAAGGCTTTTAGCGGAAGAATCGCGCTATTGTTCTTATGGAGATACCGCGCATTATCTAAAAAAGCCGAAAATTTTCTCCGCATGCAATGGTTCATTTTTGTACGATTATAACGGCAGGCCATACCTGGATCTTCAAATGTGGTATTCGGCAGTAAATTTAGGTTATAAGAATGAACGGGTGAATGATGCGCTCAGGAATCAGATCGACCACCTGCCGCAATTAGCCAGCCAGTATTTACATCGGGAGAAAATCGAACTTGCCGCGGGCCTGGCTAAGCAAATGCAGAAGTCCTTTCAGGCCAAAGGCCGGGTGCATTTTAATGTAGGCGGGTCTCAGGCTATTGAAGATAGTATCAAGCTTATCCGTAAAACAACCGGTAAAACACAATTTTTTGCGTTTCAGGGCGGATATCATGGGCGGACCATCGGCGCCTCGGAGATCACCTCGAGCTACCGCTACAGGAAACCCTACGGCCACTTTTCCAACAGGGCTCAATTTATTCCCTATCCTTATTGTTTTCGCTGCCATTATGGCAAGCGCTTGGACTCCTGTAAATATTATTGCGTAGCTCAATTCGAGAAGTTATTTGAAACAGAATATAATTCGATTGTCGATACAAAAACCGGCGAATGCGAATTTGCGGCTTTTTATATTGAATCCATTCAAGGCACCGGCGGTTATATTATTCCGCCGCCCGATTATTTCAGGAAGATCAAGAAGATCCTTGATCGTTATAAGATTTATCTGGTTGATGATGAAATGCAAATGGGTTTTTACCGGACAGGGCGATTTTGGGGGCTGGAGCACTTCGGGGTCAAGCCGGATATCCTGGTTTTTGGCAAGGCATTGACCAATGGGATGAATCCCCTGTCGGGATTCTGGGCTAAAGAAGAGCTTATTAAACCAGCGGCTTTCCCTCCCGGGTCCACGCATTCAACATTTTCATCTAATCCTATGGGGACTACCGCGGGGTTAGAAGTGCTGAAGATACTCCAGGATAAAACATTACCTGAGCGGATCAATAGCAGCGGCAAAAAGTTCTTAAGTATGCTTAAGAAACTTCAGAAAAAATACAGAGAGATTGGGGATGTTACGGGTATAGGGTTAGCTATGCGTATCGAGATTTGCGAGAAAGACGGCCTCACTCCGAATAAGCGGTTGACGGACAAGATCTTTCAGGCGGGCCTTGAGGGTGGATTGGAATACCGGGGGAAGAAATACGGTTTAGTGCTGGATATCGGCGGTTATTTTAAGAATGCCTTTACTTTAGCCCCTTCATTTTATATTACCGATGAAGAAATTGGAATGGCCTATAAGTTTTTAGACGAATTATTCAGCCGTTTTACTGCCCGCGAACGTTGAACGGCGCAAAAAAATAACCGGTTAGCCTGTCTTTAATCTCCTGACTTAAATAGAATAGAAAGTATCTGTGTGGCCTATGCGTATATTTTTTTTCTCCGGTGCGCTCATTTTAACTGTTATTACCTGCGGGTATTGTGGAGGGGCCGCTGGCGCGTTTGAACAGTTAAAATCAGAACTTAAAAACCAGGGTCTATCCGATCAATTCATCAAAACCACGGAAAATTCAGTAAAAAGGATGCTCGTTTCGGATGCAAAAATATCAGATGTAAGAACGGTTCTCTTGGATTTATGGAATCAGGGAGTAAAGGCAAGGGCCCTGAAGAACGCGGTAGCTGCAGTAGCGGAACTGGTGGCTAGCGGAGATGATACCTTAGAGGCGTCCAGGATTGCCTCCGGCGCAGCACACAAGGCCGAGGCCGAAGGGTTAAGCGGATTTGGCGTGGGTAGGAGAGTTAAAAAGGCGGTCCAGGATAGGAAAGCGTATCTCAAGAGCCTCAAGAAATAATATTGAGAAGGACTGTTAACAGGAGGGTAAGATAAAGAGTGCCTAAGGAATCTAACTTTACCAAATATTCGCGTACCGGTTCAGCAATCGTAAAAGGGACTATTGAATTGGGGAGATTTTCTGTCCCCTACCGGATTTACGAGAGCGAAGGCCCGCATATTATATGCCTTAATGGAGTGCAGCAGTCTATGGCAATGTGGCATACCCTTGTAGAGCGTTATACCCCGCATTACCGGGTAGTACTCTTTGATTTCCCTAACCAGGGCAGGGGTAAGGTGGTT
Source organism: Candidatus Omnitrophota bacterium (assembly GCA_028713155.1). Lineage (GTDB taxonomy): Bacteria > Omnitrophota > Gorgyraeia > Gygaellales > Profunditerraquicolaceae > UBA6233. Next base: position 10,946 of record JAQTPA010000018.1, read on the forward strand.
TCAGGGCCGGCGTTGGTCAGGCTGGATGAACAAGTGGATATTTTACGGGAAGTAATAAAGGCTACCGGTACAAGTAACAGTGTTTCACTATGTGCTGCTTCCTGGGGAGGGATAATCGCCATGGCCTTTGCCGCGCGGTATCCCGGGCAGGTAAAGCAATTATGCCTGGCCAGCTTGGGGACAAAAGCCAATGCCGCGATGGTCGAGACTATCAAGAAAGGTTGCGCGGTAGATCCAAAAAACAGGCAGAAGATGGCCGATATATTAATAGATAGCTTCGGCCAGAATCTTCCGAAAAATATTAAAAATAAAATTGTCAGACAGTTCCATGCGATGAGCCAGGAGAACCTGAAGTCCTTTTACGAGCATGGGCTGGCAGTGGTGTCGGCAAAAAAGATAGGTGACTTGATTAAACTTTCCAATATCCGGGAAAAGACATTTTTGATCTATGGGGAAAAAGATACGATTATTGACCTTGACGATGTCAGGTCCCTGGCTTCCCATATCCCCGATTGCGAGGTCAGGGTCATAAAGGGGGCGGGGCATTTTCTGCATATGGAGCAGGTAGATATCTTGGATATCTATGCAGATATCCTGCCGATGCCTTAACCGCAGTTTTAATTCTTGCTACTTTCGGTATTTTTCTTTATAATAACTAATAGTCATAGTTGTTTGCGCCCCAAGCCTTTAAAGAAACAGTATCTCTTGGAGGAGGGATATATGCCTTATAAAAACCGGAAGCCTGCCGGAGACGCAAGAATATGATGTCTAATTTTTTCAGGTCTCAGATAGATTACATTTTTTTTCTGTACGGTCTGAGTTTCCTTATTCTTGGCGGAGCCTGTTTTTTATTAGCTAAGAGTGAAAAAAAGAATATCCCCTGGTTTTGGCTGGGTTTATTCGCTTTGGTCCATGCGGCAAATGAGTGGCTGGACCTCAGCGCGATTGTCATAATTGATTCCTTTGTTTTTCAAGTTATCCGCTTAATCGTCCTTACCGTATCTTTTGCCCTCCTGGTAGAATTCAGCCGTAAAAGCCTGAGTAATTTATTTTCCAGAAGTATAGGAACGTGGATCCATATTCCTATTCTTTCTCTGGTGTATCTGGGATGGCTGCAGAGCGGCCTTTATGGCGCTAACATTGCCGCGCATTTTTTCCTGGGTTTTGGCTCAGGCCTTAGCGCGTCCGTCATATTTTTTATTCTGGCATATAAAGAGGAAGCGGAACTGAAACCCTGGTTTGCCTTAACAGGCATCGCCTTCGGTTGCTACGCCTTTACCAAGTTAGTAACCTCGCAACCCCCGCATTTTCTTTCCGGAACATTGTTCAATCAAGGTATTTTCTTTAGTTTTTTTGGTTTTCCGATACAGCTCTTACGCTGCGCGTTAGCGATGTTGTGTTCTTTTGCGCTATGGATGTATTGGTATTCTTTCCAGCATTGGGTTGATTTTGATTTATCGGCGCCTAAAAAAAGAGCGCATATTCTCAGGGTTTTATTTTTATTTTTCACCTTTATTGTTCTCGGCTGGAGCATAACGAAAGGCGTGGGCGGATATTATAAACAATTAACGGATAAAGATTTTATAGCGAAAGTCAGTACGGGAGCTGCCGCAGTCAATCCCCGTCGAATCTTACCCCTTGGCGCTTCATCGTCCGACCTGACTACTCCTGACTATATACGGCTTAAAGAGCAGATTGAAGAGATAAAGAGGGTAAACGATGATTTAAGCTTTGTGTATCTTATGCGCCTGCAGGGAGACAAAATCATATTTTTAGTGGATTCTGATCCGGTAACCTCTCTGGATTATTCCCCGCCGGGACAGGTTTACGAGGAAGCTCCCGCCGGATTAAAGGAGGATTTTTTTAAGCGTGAGGCGTTTATTTTGGGCCCCTATACAGACAGGTGGGGCACTTGGGTTTCGGCGTATGCCCCGATTATTGACTTTGAGACTCAAGATGTAATTTCCCGCATAGGGATTGATATAAAAATATCGGCATTCCAGGATAAATTATTTCATCATCGCGTAATCGGCATTCTCATAGTTTTCGGCCTGTTTATCCTGTTAATCAGCATATTCATAATAGTGGAATTAAATAAGGTAGCGGTCAGTAAGGTTCTTTATTCGCAAAGGCACCTGCAGGTTTTAATAGATAATATCCCCAGCCCTGTCTACTATAAAAACAGGGAAGGCCTTTATTTAGGGTGTAATTTAGCTACCGAGCAATTTTTAGGCCTTACTAAAGACAGGATTGTTGGCAGGACCGTATTTGATATCTTTCCGGACAAAGCAATCGCTGAAAAATACCACGAAATGGACGCAGCTCTTTTTAATCAGCCGGGACTCCAGGTTTATGAGAGTAAGCTGCGTAATAGTGACGGTACTGACCACGATGTAATTTTCAAAAGGTCCACTTATCCGGGGCCCGATGGCAAGGTTGCGGGCCTGGTAGGGGTAATTATCGATATAACCGAGCAGAAGAGCGTGGAAAATTCATTGCGTAGGCTGGCCGCCATCGTGGAATCTTCGGATGACGCGATTATCAGTAAGGATGTTAACGGAATAATATCCAGCTGGAACCATGGGGCAGAGAAGATTTATGGCTATTCTGAACAAGAAGTTATTGGCCGTTCGATTAATCTGTTAGTCCCTACGGAGAGAAGGGATGATGCCGCTAATTTGCTCTCCAGAATTAAAAACGGGGAGCACGTAAAGCATTATGAAACAGAACGTATATCTAAAGACGGAAGGCGCATTAATATGTCTTTGACTATATCTCCCCTTAAAGATAGTTCGGGTAAGGTTGTCGGAGCTTCTACTATTGGCCGGGATATTACCAGCCGGGTGAAAGTGGATGTCCGCATAAATAAGTTAAATAAAATGCAGTCTGTTTTGTTTAATCCGGGGAAGCTGGAAGAAAAACTTAAAATAATCACGGATAGCGTGGTGGATATTTTTGAAGCTGATTTTTCCCGTATCTGGCTGATGGGCCCGCCAGACCGGTGCAATTCAGGATGCCCGCACGCCGAAGTTAAAGAGGGCCCTCATGTATGTGTTAACCGGGAGCATTGCTTGCATCTGGTTTCCAGTTCAGGGCGCTACACGCACATTGAGGGAGGAGCGCATTCGCGGGTTCCTTTTGGCTGTTATAAGATCGGCGGAATAGCATCCGGGGAGTATCCCTCTTTTTTAACTAATGAGGTAACGGTCGATCCAAGGGTCCACAATCACGAATGGGCAAAAGAGCTGGGCCTGGTTTCCTTTGCGGGTTTCAGGCTTGGGCTATCGGGCGGCGAAACAATCGGAGTTTTAGCGCTTTTTTCAAAACACGTAATCTCCTCCGAAGAATACGCGCTATTGGAGATTGTGAGCAGTATAACCATCCGGGTAATTAAGGCGGCAAAGGTGGAAGAAGAGTTAAAAAATAGTGAAGAGAGGTTCCGCCAGCTTTTTGATTCTTCGCGCGACGCGATTATGACTATGGACAAGGGTGGATTCATTGATTGCAATAACGAAACCTTAAGATTATTCGGTTTGAATAAAAAAACGGATTTCAGCGCAAAACATCCCTTTGAATTATCTCCGGATCTTCAACCTAACGGAAAAGACTCACTATCCGAAGAAAAAAGGCATATGGAATTGGCATTTAAAGAAGGGGTGGATTTCTTTGAATGGGCCCATAAAAAAACTGACGGGACTGTTTTCCTGGCAGAAGTGTTGTTGTCGAGATTAAGGTTTGCGGATAAGGAATACCTTCAGGCAACGGTTAGAGATATAACCCGGCGCAAACAAGCCGAAGAACAGATAGAGTTGGCAGTTGAAGAGTGGGAAAGGACATTTAATTCTATCTCGGATTTAATTTTTATACAGGATAAGAATTTCACCATAGTCAAAGTTAATAAATCCTGCTGCGCTGCGCTAAAGCTTAAACCTGAGGAGATTCTTGGCAGAAAATGTTATGAGATACTTCACGACCTCAATCATCCTTGGCCCAGCTGTCCTGCTGTTAAGATGCAAAAAGATTTTGTTTCCCATGCGGAAGAGGTTGATGACCCTAAGATTGGCGTGCCTTTGCTGGTAACCGTATCGCCTATATTTAACGCGAAAGGTGAATTTATCGGTTCGGTCCATGTTGCCCGGGATATTTCCGAGCGCAAGAAAGTGGAAAATGCGCTTCGGGAAGTAATCGATATGAAAACAGATTTTACTTCCACGGTATCGCATGAATTAAGGACGCCATTGGCTGCAATAAAAGAAGGTATCAGTATTGTTTTGGATGGGACATCCGGGCCGATACGTAAAGAGCAAAAGGAATTTTTGAATATTGCCAAGAAGAATGTGGATAGATTATCCAGGTTAATCAACGACATACTGGATTTTCAGAAGCTGGGCTCCGGGAAAATGGTTTTTAATATGAAGGCTAATGACATAAATGAAGTCGCCATAGAGGCGGGTGAGAGCATGCGCGGGGTTATTGAGAAAAAGGGATTGGTTCTGGAGCTTGAGCTCGACAAGAAGCTTCCCAGGATACAGTTTGACAGGGATAGGATAATCCAGGTGTTTACTAATCTGATAAATAACGCGGTCAAATTTACTGAAAAGGGGAGCATTAAGATTCAGGCAGCCAGGATGGAGAATATTATAAGGGTATCGGTAAAGGACACAGGCGTAGGCATAAAAGAAGCTGATCTGCCGCTATTATTTGAAAGATTTAAACAGCTGGATTCCGGGATGACCAGGAAAACAGGGGGTACTGGTTTAGGTTTATCCATATGCAAGGAAATAATTGAAAAACATAACGGAAAGGTCTGGGTAGAATCTAAGGCTGGCGAGGGGAGCGTGTTTAGTTTTACTTTACCTGTAACCTAATGTAAGGGGGGGCAAGGATGGGTAAGAAGATTCTGATTGTTGACGATGAGCCGGACTTGTTGAGAGTTGTTTGTTTTCGTCTTGAAAAGATAGGTTATCAGGTTATATCCGCGGTAAACGGCCAGGAGGCGTTAGAACTGGCTGAAAAAGAATCTCCGGATCTTATGCTTCTGGATGTCAGGCTGCCTTTGTTGGGAGGCCCGGAAGTGTGTTCGCGCATCAAGAAGGATGAGAGGCTAAAACACATACCGGTGATTCTTTTTACCGCCAGTACCCAGAGTATTACCGAAAAAGTACAAGCCTGCGGGGCGCAAGGCTATATCCTCAAACCTTTTTCAAGCGAAGAGTTATTCAAGAAAATCAAAGAATTTATTTCTTAAATGTATAAAAAATTCCTGCTCATAGGTTCAGGGTCTTTTATCGCCGAAATCAAAGGGGTATTATCCAACCTAGCCCTGGAGGTAGGAATAGCCAATGTTTATAGCGAAATAACCCCGAAGCTAAAAAAGGCAGAAATAGCTGTTTTTGACAAAGATTCTTACTCTTCAAGCTCCCGCCTGACAAAGGGTATCTTCAATACCCTTGCCCGATCCAGAAAAGATTTTGTGGTATTGTCGGCTGAAAAATCGACTTTAGATGTTTTGGCGGCTAAGGAAGCGGGCGCGGTAGATTATATCCTTAAACCCTATAATATCCGCGAGGTTAACCTCAGGTTGAGCGCGATTTTAAACAAGAAAAAAAGAATATCCTGTATCGGCGGAGGAACGGGATTATTTAATCTGCTTCTTGGCATAAAGAGCCTGCCAGCTGTTTTGCCTATTTCGATTGTCAGCACAGCTGATGATGGCGGCTCATCCGGCAGGCTGCGGGATTCTTTTGGTATTTTACCTCCCGGAGATATTCGCAGGAGCTTAGTTGCGCTTTCCAACGCTCCCGCAATAATGAATAAAATTATCCAGTATCGGTTCAGCAAGGGGAAGGGATTTAGCGGACATAGTTTTGGCAACCTGCTTTTAACCGTACTCAATGATATAGAAGGCTCGATGTCTAACGCCGTAAGAGGGGTAGGAGATATATTGAATATCAACGGAATAGTTTATCCTATCGCCTCCACGGAATCAGTTTTATATGCCCAGTTTGAAGACGGAAGTATTGTCAAGGGTGAAACTAATATTGATTTGTGTAATGGCCGTTTGCCTGAATTACATATAAAGAAATGCTGGCATAAGCCGGTTCCAAAATGCGATATCAACGCTTATTCTGCCATTATTAATTCCGATATTGTCACTATAGGCCCTGGCGACCTATACACCAGCGTTATTACTAATCTTCTAATCAAGGATATCCGCGAGGCGATAGTCAAAAGCCGGGCAAAAAAAGTTTATATTTGTAATTTAATGACTAAGCCGGGAGAGACCTCAGGTTTAGATGCTTTTGGCCATATCAGCGAAATACTGCGTTATTTAAAGAAAGATTGCTTGGACTATGTTATTCTCGCCGATAACAGGAGATTGCGTAGAGATGCCCTCTTTAGGTATGCCCAGAAGGGGCAGTTTCCGGTTCAGGTCGGCAATTTGGCTAAGATAAGAAAGATCACCAGGGCGCAGGTCATAATTGCCGATTTGTCTCACGAACAAGAATTGATCCGTCATGATAGCCAGAAGATAAGAGACCAGATTGCTAAGGTCATAAAGGGGAGAGTTTAACTATGGATAATCCGCGGATTTTAATCATTGATGACGATAAAGATGCAACAGATTTGATTTCGGCCAGGCTAAAAAGCCATGGCTTTTTAGTATCTGTCACCAATATCCCGGAAGACGCCTTTGAGTTTATAAAAGAGAATACGCCGGATCTTATCATCCTTGATTTAGTAATGCCGGGGGTAGACGGTTCTGAAATCTTACGCAAAATCCGGCTGGATAAGAAAACCCGGGAAGTTCCCGTTATAGTGCTCACCGCAAAATTGGATCAATCGGATAAGGTGAGTGCGTTTAATCTGGGAGCGCAGGATTACATTACTAAGCCTTATGAGCCGGAGGAATTTTTGGCAAGGGTTAAAGTTGCGCTAAAAGGGGCAAGCCATGGGGCGGTTGCCAAGAAGATTAAGAATATATTGATTACCGGAGGAGCAGGATTTATCGGCTCGGCGTTAGCCAGGCGGCTTCTGGCCGAAGAATATAAGGTTGCTGTCATTGATGATTTTTCTACTGGAAGAAGAGAAAATATCCAGGATATGCTTAATCATAAGAATTTTAGCCTGATCGTCGGCTCAATAACGGATGAAACGATATTGAGTAAAGCGGTAGAAGGGAGTGATCTTATTTATCATTTGGCTGCTACGGTAGGAGTAAAGAATGTGATTGAGAAGCCCCTGGATACCGTCATCTATGATACTATCGGCAGTAGTATTGTCCTAAAATACGCTTCGGCAAAAGGAATCAAAGTAGTTTTAACGTCAACATCTGAGGTGTATGGTAAATCCAAGAAGTACCCCTTTAAGGAAGACGATGATGTTGTCATCGGGCCGCCTGACGTGAACAGGTGGAGTTATGCCTGCTCGAAACTGCTGGATGAATTTTTTGCTATCGGGTATTACCGCGAAAGGGCCTTGCCGGTGGTAATTATCAGGTTTTTTAATATAGTGGGGCCCGGCCAAGTGGGCCGCTACGGAATGGTTATCCCGCGGTTTTTTAAAGCTGCCTTACAAAATCAGCCGATCTATGTATATGGCGATGGTAAACAAGCCCGGTGTTTTACCTATATAGATGATGCTATAGATATAATGCTGAAACTTTCACAGAGTCAGAAGGCTGTCGGTGAGGTCATTAACCTAGGTTCCAAGAACCTGATTTCAATCAAGGACCTTGCTCAGGAGATCAAGCGTATTACCAGGAGTTCATCCAAAATAGTTTTTGAGCCCTATCAGAAATATTACGGGAGCAGGTTTCAGGATGTAAAAAAAAGGGTTCCGGATCTAGCTAAGCTAAAGAAGATTTCCGGAGTTACGCCTCAGACTACTCTACCGGAGATACTCAAGAAGATGAAACGTTATTTTGAGGAGAACCCTAAAGAACTGGATAGGATATAAGATAATACGGAGCCCTGATGGCGAAGAAGAAAATATTGCTGGTAGATGATGAGATAGACTTTTTGCAGTTATTAAAGGCAAGATTAGAAGCGAATAGCTATAACGTGGTTACCGCGATGAATGGTAAGGAGGCTTTGGAAAAATTCAAGCGGGAAAAGCCTGACGCGCTTATTCTGGACGTAATGATGCCGGAAATAAACGGCCTGGAGGTTTTAAGAGAGATAAGAAAAGATGACCAGAAAATACCCATATTTATAATCACGGCATTCAGTAATGAAGAGCGGTTTAAAGCGGCTAATCAATTTAATGCCTCCGGATTCATTATGAAGACCAGTGACTTGCAGGCCGAAATAGATAATATCAACGTTACCCTTGGAATAGCGGCAAAGTATAAAAAGTGAAGAAAATATCCGTAATTATTTTTATATTGATAGTTATCCTGCCTGTGGTTATTTATGCGGCTGGCGAAGCGCAGACCGAACAGATGTTAAGGACAGTTGTTCCTCCTCCCATGCTGGTAGAGGAGAAGCCTGAAGCCAAGGGCCAGATATATTTAGATTCTTATTATGAGCCAAGCTTCGTAGTGCAGGGGTCGCGTCCCGGCAGATGGAGGGAGATTACTAACCGGGTCGGCTACAAATACAAGAATATCCTGGGTTACATTACGATGTCGCAATGGAACAGGTATGACGTGAATAACTACACGGCGCATTTCGGGACCTATCTTACTTTCCCGAATTCCTACGCTCATGCCGAAGTAGGCTGGGGCTGGGATGTTACCTATATGTATAAATTCCAGTCGATCATTGAATACGGGCAGCGTATTAAAAACGGCCTCTATTGGCAGGTAGGTTATAATTTCCGTAATTACGCCATTAATGATACTTATATGGTTTATCCCGGCTTGATCTACTATTTTGGCGATAATTATATCAGCGCGGATTACGGAATGACTCTTACCGAGAGCCGGGGTGTCGCGCAGTTCGGCACGGTAAAGGGAAACTTCGCGCTGGGTAAACGTTTCTCTCTATTATTAGGCATGGCGGCAGGAAGGCGGCTTTACGATATCTTCGTGCTTCCGGCGCGTGAACAGTTTGGTTATATAATTTTTAGCGGGTTAAACTTCAATGTTTGCCCTTGGGCTATTGCCAGAATCGGTTATTCCTACGGGACAGAAAAGCCTGACTTTATTAAGCGCAGTATCAGCACTTCGCTGTCACTTAAATTCTAAATGTATAACTATCATACGGATTTAATCTGGATTGTTGATAAAATACTCCTTTATCTCGTAATCTTAACGGGATTATTGACTATTTTCTATTCGTTAGCCAAAGAATACCGTTGGAAGAGGCGCAGCCGCGCGTTATTGAACATCAAGAAGAATATTTATGAATTGGCGCTTTCCGGAAAAAAGACAGATAATAACGTTTGCCTGTCGGCAGTTTCCGGAATTACCCCGCAGCAGTTTCTGGATGCAACCACCAATAGGAACAGGGAAGTAGCTTTTTTTAACGAGTCGGAACAAAAAATCCTGAAAAGTTGTTTTATCTCATCCGAAAAGCTCTCCGGAATAGAAAGAACAGCGGTATCTTCCTGGAGTAAATGGCGCCGGATTGAAGCTATCTTGACTTTGGGGTATGCTCAAGGTCCTTTATCCGTAAACACCCTTAAAAAGACAATCAGTGATAAGGATTTCGATATCGCGTATTTTTCAATTATCGCGCTTGGCCAGATCAAAAGTGTTCTATCCGCTAGAATCCTTTTGGATTTTGTTAAAAAACGCTCTCTCTACCACTACAGGATATTTTCGCTCTTAGAATCATTTCCTCCTGGAGTAGCTGATGAGGTTATCGGGTTAACCAGTAGCCCTGACCAGGAAGTCCGCGGCTGGGCCGTCAAGCTTATCTGCAGGCTTAAGGCCTTACAATATTGCCAAAGGATAGAGGAGCTCACCAGAGATAAATCTGCGGAAGTGCGCGCCTCTGCCTGCGTTTGTTTAGGTGAGTTTGGCAGGAAAGGCTCGGCAGGCGCTATCGTAAAGTGCCTTACTGATGATTTCTGGATGGTCAGGGCCTCGGCGGTAAAGGCGCTTTTTAAGGTTTTAGGTAAAGAAGGCCTCCCTGAAATTATGGCCAGGATTAACGATGGCTCTCTTTCAGTCATCGAAAGCGTAAAGGCCCTGATGGCCGGAAATATTGAAATATGCCTTCCCTATGTGGAAGATTTTTTATACGGCGAGGATGAAATGGCCAGAAGAACCTCCGTTGAAGCCCTGGAAGCGTCAGGTTATATTATTAAGCTGTTCAGGGATATATTAACCGGCCGCGAGAAGGATAAAGATGCGGCTATGTACCTGCTGAAGGGCTTAATAGTTTCTTGCGCTTATGCGGGACTGGAAGTATCTTTGTTAAACTTTTCGCTGGATGAACGCAGAAGAATACTGGATATTATAAGAGATATAGACGAGCCCACAGCCGGTATTTTAGAAAAAAATATTGCCGGGCATAAAGGTTGATCGCTATGGCTATACCTATCGCAAAGCTTATTTATTTTATTTTTATTTTTTTCTTTGGATACTTCCTGTTTCTCAGCGTTTTTTACCTGTTTTTGGCGTTTCTTGGTTTCATTGAAGGGAGAAAGAGGTCGTGGGAGAGCCAGACCGAAGATTATCCTTTGGCCTATCTAGCTAGTAACGCTATATCCGTGAGCATTATTATGCCGGCCAGAAATGAAGAGGGGTGGATAGCAGATGCATTATTATCCATTCTTAATCTTAATTATCCTAAATTCGAAGTTATTATTGTTGATGATGGTTCGCAGGATCAGACCCTGGAGATCGCGAATAAAATCCTGGAGTTAAAACCTCTGGATATGCCGTATGTAAAACACTATAAAGACGGTATTATACAGACGATATTCAAGAGTGCAAGATATCCCAATGTCACGGTAATAAGCAAAGATAAGGGATTGAAGAAAGCCGGAGCGGTTAATGCCGGGCTTAATTTCGCCAGGAATGAATATGTGTGCGTGGTTGATGCGGATACCGTTTTAGAGCAAAACGCGCTGCTTAAAGTAATGGCGCATGTCGGCAGGAATCCGGATAAGATTATAGGTATAGGCAGTTACTTTGGCCTTTCCAATGATCTTAAAATAAAAGAAGGGAGGATCCTGGAGAGGCATTTTTCTCTTAATCCGTTAATAGCTTATCAGAATCTGGAGTATATCCGTTCTTTTATAGGTAACCGTATTGGTTTGAGCAGGTATAACGCCATGCCGGTCGTGGCTGGAGGGTTTAGTATGTGGCGCCGGGATGTTTTATATGAATTAGGCGGTTTCTCGGCTGATTTTACCTGCGAGGATATTGAATTTACTTTCCGGGCCCATGATTATCTGGTAAGAAATAAGGATAAGGATTACCGGATCGTCATGTTGCCGTATTCGGTAGGTTGGACCGAAGGTCCGGCTAACGTTGTTTCTATTATTTCGCAGCGCAGCCGTTGGCAGAGGGTTACGAATGAGACCGTGGCGCGCTATAAATATATGATGTTTAATCCGCGCTTTGGCGCTTTCGCGTTCCTTACCCTCCCTTATTTTCTTCTTTATGAAGTCTTCGGGGTATTCTTTGAGATCTTCGGTATTTTATGCATAGGCCTGGGTTGGGTGTTTGGTTTGCTTAATTTGAAGATTTTCCTTTTATTTGTGTTACTCATGTCTTTAACACAGGCAATCACTTCAATTTTCTCCATATTTTCGTTTGTGCGCGTGCAGAGGCTCTTTCCTTTGTATTATATAGTATACCTTATGTTTCTCAGTCTTACCGAATACCTATGGTACAGGTGGGTAATCTCTGCGGCAAAATTGCTGGGGACATATACTTTTTTAAGAGGGGTCAGGGAGCATAACCAATACAAAAGGGCCAAAAGGGTAAAATAGTAAATTCTCTCCGAATAAAATGTTCTTGCTTTAGCAAGATACTGTATATATAATTTATTGGTAAATAATCAAAAGGCGCAGCTATTTAAGGAGAAAAAATATGACGAACATCGATATTTTGTTGCGCACCCTGGTAATCAAAAAATCCTCTGACCTGCATTTCCAAGCGGGTAGCCCTCCCATCTTTCGCGTTAATGGCGAACTCTCCTTTTCTGACCTTAGTCCTTTGTCCTCCAAAGATATAGAGAAATATATCTATGCTATTATGACCAAGGAGCAGAGAGAAGAGTTCAACAGGAGCCATCATTCCGATTTCTCATATTCTGTGCCGGGAATAGCGCGCTTTAGGGTAAATGTTTATCAACAGCGGGGGTGCGTAGGCGCGGTGATGCGCTGTATTCCTTTCGAAATCCCTACTTTGGAAGAATTGGGATTGCCGCCAATTATCAAAGAACTGGCTACAAAACCAAATGGGTTGATTTTAATCACCGGGCCGACCGGAAGCGGGAAATCGAGTACCTTAGCGGCAATAATCGGATATATAAACAGCAATATTAAAGGCCATATCATAACCATAGAGGACCCCCTGGAATTTATGCATCAAAACAAACTCTGTGAAATCAACCAGAGGGAGGTAGGTATAGATACCGATTCTTTCGCTACTGCCCTTAGGGATACGCTAAGGGAGGATCCCAACGTTATCCTGGTCGGCGAGATGCGGGACCTGGAGACCATCTCCAACGCCATTACCGCCGCCGAAACCGGGCATCTGGTATTTGCTACCCTGCATACAAACGATGCGACGCAGACAGTGGATAGGGTGATCGATGTTTTTCCGTCTCACCAGCAGCCGCAGATCCGCACTCAATTAGCGTCTACCTTAAGAGCGGTCATTGCCCAGGCATTACTGCGCAAAAAGGACGGCTCCGGCCGCCTCGCTGCCTTTGAAGTTATGATGGTTAACTCCGCAATAAGGCATTTGATCAAAGAAGGGAACACTCATCAGATATATTCGGCTATTCAGACCGGGCGCCAGGATGGGATGCAGACCCTGGAACAATCTTTGAAGGATTTTTGTCAGGCCGGGTTAATTTCCTTAGAAGAAGCCAAGGGTAAGGCTAATGACCTCAAGTCTTTTGACCTGGCTTTTAAAGGTTAAGCGGCTGGATTCTTGATAAATAAGGCAAAGGAGGATGCGTTATGGCGAAGATCTTAATCGTGGATGATGACGAAAAAATGCGTTGGCTCTACCAGGATATTCTCTCGAGCGAGGGATTCGATGTCCTGACTGCCGGCAACGGCGAAGACGGCCTGAAACTCGCCATTGAAAATAAACCCGACCTGATACTGCTTGATGTGATGATGCCGCATAAAAAAGGCGGCGACGTGTCCGAGGACTTATTGGACAATAACAGGACCAAGGATATACCGGTAATATATCTTACCAGCATAATTACCGAGGAAGAGGTCAAGGCGCAGCAGGGAAAAGTTTCCGGAAGGTTTATTATCTCCAAATCGTCTAATCGGGCAGAGCTTGTGCGAAGAATAAACGAAGTCCTGCCTGCCGGCGGCAGATAGCGCGGCAAGGGATGAGCTAACTCAGGGAATGTGAGAGGGAAAAAATGCGGGTGCAAACAAAAATAATATTTTTACTCCTGGCGATTGTCGCGGTATTTACTTTTTCCATCCTCTTGCAGAGGGGATTTGAGAAGCAAAGGTTAGTTACGTTATTCTCCAATGAAGAGAAGCAGATTCAGCAGATTTTTGAAAAAATACTCGAGCTTAAGGGCAAGACCCTGAATACTTTAGCCTACGATTATACCTATTGGGATGAGCTGACCGATTTTGTAGCCAGCGGCGATAAAACCTGGGCCGCTGAAAATCTCGATACTGCGTTATCCGCTTACAACGCGAATGTAATATGGATATACGGAACGGATGGTTCGCTTATCTACTCTGTAGATAACCTGCCAAGCCCCGGCCTCAAAGAGCCGCCTTTTCCTGGAAATAGAATAAGCAGCCTTTTTGCCGGCCAGCCTTTCTGCCATTTTTATATCAATACCTCAAAAGGTATTTTTGAAATCCGCGGCGCCAGTATTCATCCCAGCAAAGACGCGCAGAGGAAGACTCCTGCGCAAGGCTATTTTCTGGCCGGACGCCTTTGGAATAAGGCCTATATCGATGAAATTGCCAAATTATGCGGGTACAATATAACCTTAATCGGGCTTTCGGAAAATAAAGAAGTCCCCATTGTCTCAAACCCGCAAAAAGGTATAACCACTTTTAGCCGGGTTTTTAGGGGGCCGGACGCAAAGCCGGCGTTTGAAGTAATCGTCTGGAAAGAATCCCAGCTGATTAAGGATTTCAACCTCGGTTATAAGAACTTTTTCTTTATAATGACGGCGTTTCTGGGGATATTTTTAATTATTTTCATCATTTTACTGGCCAGATGGGTCAAGATTCCGCTGCAGTTAATATCCGGAGCTTTAAAAAACGAGAACACTGAAGGCGCCTCTTCCTTAAAAAAAGATAAAACCGAATTCGGCGATATTATCCGCATAATCAGCCGTTTCTTTGAACAGAAGCGCGAACTTGAAAAAGCAAAACTTCAGGCAGATTCCGCCAATCGCGCAAAATCCGATTTTCTGGCGAATATGTCTCACGAGTTAAGGACACCTCTTAACGCCATCATTGGTTTTGCCGAGGTCCTGCAGGACCAATTTTTCGGCCAGTTAAATGAAAAACAGAAAAAATACGTGGATAACATTAATACCAGCGGCCGGCATCTTTTAAGCCTGATTAATGATATATTGGACCTCTCTAAAGTAGAAGCCGGCAAGATGGAGCTTGAGCCGGAAGAACTGTCTTTAAAAAAAGATGTCCTTGAGCCGTCGCTTACCCTGCTTCAGGAGAAGGCCCTCAAGCACAATATAAGTTTGTCTTTAGATGTCGAACCCCAGGCAGACCTGAACATACTGGCGGATGCCAAGAAGCTTAAGCAGATAATGTTTAATCTTTTAACTAACGCCGTGAAGTTTACGCCCGAAGGCGGCAGCGTTGAGATAAGCGCAAAACGCTCCCAGGGCGCGCAAGCAGGCGGCCCGGAGGCAGGGAATTTTATAGAAATATCCGTAAAAGACAGCGGTATCGGGATAAAGCCCAAAGACCTTACAAAGCTCTTTCAAACCTTTAGCCAGATTGAATCTACCTATTCCAAGACTGTTGAAGGTACGGGTTTAGGTCTGGCTTTAACCAAAAAACTAGTTGAGCTGCATGGAGGCGAAATCCGGGTAGAAAGTGAATTTGGCAAGGGATCTAAGTTTATATTCAGAATACCCGTGAATCAATAGCGCAATGGCCAAAAAAATACTCATCGTGGATGATAACGAGAATAACCGGTTATTGATGTCGGATATCCTGGAATACCGCGGCTATGAAATTCTTCAGGCAGAGGATGGAGCAAAGGGCATAAGTATGGCGGCCGGACTAAAGCCGGACTTGATCCTTTTGGATATGCAGATGCCGGGGATAGATGGATTTGCCGCGGCAAAGATGCTTAAAAGCGATCCCCTGACCAGGGATATAAAGGTGATTGTAGTAACGAGTTTGGCCATGAAAGGCGATCGAGAGAAAATTATGGCCCTGGGCGTAGACGATTATATCGCAAAACCAATAGATACCCGGCAATTTCCTGTTCTGGTGGAAAAATATATCGGCAAGGCTTAGAGCTGTTATTTTTAAGCAGAAACAGAGGTGAAAATGGGAAAGGCAAAAATTTTAGTTGTTGATGATAACGAAAAAAACGTCGAACTTCTGGAAGCAATCTTGCAGGCAGCGGGTTTTGATGTACAGAAGGCCTATGACGGAAAGCAGGCCATAGAGATGGTCGGTAAAGAACGGCCGGATTTAATATTGTTAGATATTATGATGCCGCAGTTAGACGGTTTCCAGGTCTGCGAGATATTAAGGAAAGATCCCCAAAATGCCGGCTTGCCTGTTGTTATGGTCACTGCTAAAGATAAGGAAAGCGACATTGTCCAGTCATTAGAAAGAGGGGCTGACGAGTATATTGTCAAGCCGATTAACCAAAAAGAACTATTAAGTAAAATAGGGGATATGTTGGTTAAGGCAGGTAAGAATAGCCTCCCTAGCCAGTTTTATTTTAAGAAGCTGGAGTCGCAACCGGACAAGCCAGATGCGCCATAGGGTGTAGCTATCCTAGGAAGTTAAATATAATGAGCGAAGCAGCTTTAGGCGTAAACAGCCATATTGAGCGTAAACAACTTGCCGCCAGCAGCCTTTCGGCCTGGGGCTCGGGAATAATATTTTTTACTTCTCTGGGGGTAGGCGTGGCAGTGGATTCCGTGGCCCTGATTTTGGATGCCGCCGCTTCTTTGGTAATAATGGCCGGGGCTCTTCTTACCAGCTATTCACTCAAGAGGATTAACCGTCCTGCGGATGAGGAATATAACTTTGGATACCATAAATACGAGCCTTTTACCGGTTTACTGCAGGCCTGCCTGATTATTACCACTTGTGTTGTCAGTGTGAAGTTTGCGGTCCAGGATATTATACACGCCGAAAGCGTGCATAGTTATACCGCCCCGGTTATCGCTACTTTTTTCTCCGGGGTTTTGGGGCTGTTTATTTTCTTAAAGATTAAAAGTGTTGCTAAGCATACTAATTCAGGCATGCTGAAAGTGACAAGCTTTCACTGGTTTGCCGATGCATTATTGTCTTTTTGTTTAAGCTGCGGATTCTTTATTGGTTTGACATTGGAGCGGGTGGGTTATTCGCGCGCAGCTCCTTATATTGACCCGGTTATGGCGATAGCCCTGGCTATGTTCCTGATCAGGGTGCCTTTCAAGGTTTTGCTGCATGACATGCGGGAGCTGTTAGATAGTGTTCCGGGAGAACAAATTCAGGAAAAGATAAGGAAAGTAGTAGATATATACAAGCCTAAATCTTTCGGAGTAAGCCGTATACGCGTCCGAAAAGCGGGTCCGAAGATATTCCTCGATATATGTTATATCGTAAACAGCAACCTTACGATAGGCCAGGTAAGAGAATTAGCGAATAGCTTTGAGAGAGATCTTAAAACCCATATAGACAATTGCGACGTAGTGGTTTACTTTCATTCGGCCGCTTAAAAAATGGGTTTTGCTAAAAGGACCTTTAGCTTGGTAGCCAAAATAATTTACAATTAAACTTGACAGTAGACTTAATAGTGGTAAAATCAATAAATAGTTAAGGTTTTATAGTAAAAAATAGGGGTTCAGGAAAATTTCCTGAAGGTTTGGATGGTCGGGCCGCCATCTGCGAAAGTGCAGTTGGTGGTTTTTGTTTTTTAGAGAGTTTAATTAAAAAAAGGAGTTCTTATGGACTGGCAGAATGTTCCTAGCCCGGAAGATATAATTGATGTAGGCAAGAAGAAATTTTTCGGTTACAGTAAATATCTCCCCTGGATAATACTGGGTTTGTTTGTTATTATCGGTCTAAAAGGGGTTATCTATTCGATAGGCCCGGATGAAGTAGGGGTAATGCAGAGGTTTGGCAGGTATACCGATTTAAGTTCGCCCGGGTTACACGCTAAAATTCCCTTCGGCGTTGATAAGGTGACTCCGATTAAAGTAGAGAAAATCTTCAAGGAAGAGTTTGGGGGGTTAAGTTCAATTTCAGGGAGCGCGCGTTCTTACGGCTCGGATCTAGAACAGTCGTTGATGCTTACCGGAGATTTAAACATACTCGATGTCCGCTGGATTGTCCAGTTCAAGATAAAAGACCCGATAAAATTGTTGTTCGTGGTGCGTAACCCGCGCAGTGTTATAAGGGATGTTTCAGAAATAGTTATGCGCCGGTTTGTGGGAGACTACACAGTGGATGAGGTCCTGACTATTAAAAGGGAAGAAATAGACCATCTGGCTCAGGTTGAGATGCAAAGAATATTAGACGATTATCAAACCGGTGTCCAGGTTATTACGGTTAAGCTCCTGGATGTAAATCCTCCGGATAAGGTAAAGCCGGCCTTTAATGAAGTTAATGAAGCCAAGCAGGAAAAGGAGAAGATGATTAACCAGGCCTGGGAGGCGTATAATAAAGCCATACCCAAGGCCAAAGGGGAAGCGGAGCGGACTATCCGCGAAGCAGAAGGATATTCCCTGGATAAGATAAATAGGGCTAAAGGCGAATCAGAAAGGTTTTTGGTAACTTTGGGGGAATACAAGAAAGCCCCGGAGATCACCCGCAAGAGGCTCTATCTGGAAACTCTTGCCGAGGTTTTGCCCAAGGCGAAAGAAAAATATATTATTGACCCAAGGCAATCTTCCATATTGCCGTTATTAGAGCTAGGCAGGAAGGGAGGGCTTAAGCAATGAAAGAGGGCAGATTAGGGACGATCTTGGGTTTGGTTTTTTTACCGGTTGTGATTATTTTTATTGCCTTTGCCAGCGGGGCATTATTTGTAGTAGATGAGACAAAACAAGTGGTGATTACCCAGTTTGGCAAACCGGTGGGGAAACCTATCGTTTCTGCCGGGCTGCATTTCAAGACTCCTTTTATACAACAGGCGCATTATTTTGAGAAGAGGCTCCTGGAGTGGGATGGAGACCCGAATCAGATACCCACCAAAGACAAAAAATATATCTGGGTAGATACTACAGCGCGCTGGAAAATAGTGGATGCCTTGAAATTTTTGCAGTCTGTGGGTAATGAAATAAGCGCAAGCAGCAGGCTCAATGATATTATTAACTCGGCCACCAGGGATGCGGTTACCGGGAATCTCTTGGTCGAAGCGGTAAGAAATTCGAACCGCATTCTTGAGAGCAAGGATCTAGGGGAAGATGCCATAGTCAGCGAGGAGGCGCTTGAGCGTATAGCCATCGGAAGGCAGCAGTTGACCCGCTCCATACTGGAAAAGGCCAAAGTGCTTGCTCCCCAATACGGCATTGAAATTTTGGATGTGCGTATAAAGCGCATAAATTATGTAGAAGAGGTGCGTAACAAGGTTTATGACCGGATGATTGCGGAGAGAAAGCGCGCTGCCGAGAAATACCGTTCGGAAGGATTCGGCAAGGCGGCCGAAATAGAAGGCCAGGTCGGTAAAGAGCTTAAACTGATAACATCCGAGGCTTACAAGCAGGCGCAGGCTATTGTCGGTAAAGCCGATGCCGAAGCAATTAATATTTACGCTACTTCTTATGAGCAGAATCCCGGATTTTACTCTTTTCTTAAAACGCTGGAAACGTATAGGGGCACTATCGACGCGAATTCCACGGTGATTCTGACTACCGATAGCGATTATTATAAATATCTTAAGGCCCTGGATAAATAGAACGGGACAACATGTTTGTGCTAGCTAATTTCTTAACTGCTTTAGCCCAAATTCTAGATGTAGGATT
>JAQTPA010000019.1 GCA_028713155.1 Candidatus Omnitrophota bacterium
GTGGAGCTGAGGAGGATTGAACTCCTGACCCCTTGCATGCCATGCAAGTGCTCTCCCAGCTGAGCTACAGCCCCTTAAATTATATCTATTGACCTTTGCTATTTTAGAATATAAAATAACTGACGTCAACCTAAAAAATTCTTGCCGAAGTGGCGAAATGGCATACGCGGCAGCCTCAAAAGCTGTTGGGCGCAAGCCCATGTGGGTTCAACTCCCTCCTTCGGCATTTTTTATTTTTAGGGTTGCTGAAGATATGGCTTAATTGCGCGATAGACGCGTTGAGCAACTATCTTGTATCCGTGAGCATTGGGGTGCATAAAATCACTCTTCATGCTTGGGTTGGTCAGTATGCCGTTTAATACGGCCGGGATAAAGATTGAGCCTGTCTGGCGGGCAAGCTCGGCAAGCCTAAGGCGGTATTCGCGCATAAAAAAGCCCGCGCTTACA
This sequence comes from Candidatus Omnitrophota bacterium, assembly GCA_028713155.1. Taxonomy (GTDB): domain Bacteria; phylum Omnitrophota; class Gorgyraeia; order Gygaellales; family Profunditerraquicolaceae; genus UBA6233. Next base: position 448 of record JAQTPA010000019.1, read on the forward strand.
TCAACTATGGCGGTCATTGCACCCGAGCTCTGGATCTGCCGGATAATCTCTTTAATATTGCTGATTGTCTGATCAATAGGCACTTTCTTGATAAAATCATTTCCGCTAAATTCTACTAAAACTAAATAAGGGTCTTTATCCAAGATATCTGTTTTGAGCCTTTCCAATCCCAGGGCCGAAGTATCTCCGTCCGCGCCGGCATTAATCGCCGGAGCCCCCATTAGTTTAGTAAGCGCTGTCGGGTAATCTTCTCCCGGGTTCACGCCATACCCGAAAGTAACGCTATCGCCGAAACAGATAATACTCCGGCCGCCGGAGTTCCTGTTTGTAATTTCTTTTTTTGCCCTCATCAATACTAAGAAAACAACCAGGCCCAAAATAATAAAAATACTTAAAATTATAATATTCCTCTTACTGTTGCGCATAGTTTAACCTCAGTTGCCCGCAGGCAGCGTTAATATCCTCTCCGCGCGCCTTGCGTAAAGTAACCTTAATGCCCTGCTGCACAAGGTAGTTCTTGAATAATAGTATATCCTTTTTGCCCGGCGGTTCAACCTTAAGCCCGCTTATTGTATTAGAAGGAATCAGGTTTACTTTGGCCAGCTTCCAACCTTCCAGCAACCTGCTTAGGCTTTGAGCGTTTGACAAACTGGAATTTACGCCTTTAATCAAAATATACTCAAAAGTTATCTGGCGGTTTGTCTTAAAGCTATATTCCTTACAGGCCTTAATAAGATCTTTTAACGGATATTTTTTATTTACCGGCATAAACCTGGACCTTAAAGCCTCATCCGCCGCATGCAGGGAGACTGATAGCTCCACCTGCAAGCCTTCCCCGGCCAGTTTCTGGATACCCGGGATTATACCGCTGGTTGAAAGAGTAATCCTGCGCGCTCCGATATTAAACCCGAGAGGGGAATTGATAATTTTTATTGCCGGCAATACCTGCGTATAATTATCCAACGGCTCACCTGTCCCCATAAAAACCAGATGCGTAAGCGCAAGCGGCAAGGCTTCTTTTTTTAAATACAAAATTTCGTCTAGTATTTCCGAACAGCTGAGGTTGCGCTTAAACCCTTTCAGGCCGCTGGCGCAAAAACTACAAGCCCATTTACAGCCCACCTGAGTAGAAACACAGGCAGTGACCCTGTCTTTAGCCGGGATAATTACTGCTTCAATAAGATTTGTATCCTGAGATTGAAAAAGTAGTTTTTGTGTTCCGTCGCTGGATTTTAAACGTTTGACTATTTTTAAATCGCTAATGTAAAAATTGTCTTTTAATTTATCTCTTAAGCCTTTAGGCAAATCGCTCATTTGCCCAAAGTCAATCGTTGCCTTCTTATAAATCCAGGTAAATATCTGTTGGGCATGATATGCCTGAACGCCAAAAGCCTGAAGTTTCTCCTCCAGACCTTTAAGGGTTAACTCTTTGATATCTTGCATAATTATTAACGCCGCCCCGCGGATGGTGGCGGCATTGTTTTGCCACCTTAAACCTGAAATTATTTTCTTGTTTTATCCTTGATTTTTTTAACTATACCGAGTAATACCCCAATCAGGCTCTTGTTGCGTGGTTGGAACCGTGCTTCTACTTTTTCTATTTCTTCTCCGGTTTCTACCATCAGGGAAGGAGATTTCTTGGTGGAAAGGATCTGAGAAGGATATACGCTACGATGGCCGGTCATAAGGAAACTGATTACGCAGGCAACGGTAGCGTAAGGCGCTATCTTCGGGCCAAACAGTTCAACAGCCATTATGCTTGCGGCTATGGGCGTATTTGCCGCTCCCGCTAATACCGCTACCAGCCCTACTGCGGCAAAAGTACCCACATCCAACCCCAATAAGTTAGCGAACAGTCCTCCTGAAGTAGCCCCGATAAAGAATATAGGCGTGACAATACCGCCGCTACCTCCAAAATTCAAGGTGATGCTGGTAAAGATGATTTTTAAAATAAAGGCATACCAAACCGTCTTCATCCCCTCTAGGGAAGACTGGATTGTTCCCAGACCCAGCCCCAGGTACTGCGTTGAGAATATGAAAACCAGGCCAACAAGGGCCAGGCCGCCAGCGATCCCTTTAAGCGGTTTTGATATCTGCAACCTGGCTGATAACCTGTTGCCTAACTTCAGCATCTCGATTAAAAGAGCCGAGCATAACCCAAAGAAGATCCCGGCAAGCACGATTTTTAAAAAGAAGGCTTCGCTAAAAACCGGGACAAAGTTTATGGTGTGATAAAAATAAGTTATCCCTAATGAAGACGCGATATGATAGCTCATAATCCCGGCAATAAAAGAAGGAAGAAGGACATCATACAGGATACCCCCTATAAAAAGAACCTCTACTCCGAAGATAGCGCCGGCTATAGGAGTGCCGAAAACAGCGGCGAACCCAGCGCTTATGCCGCAAATGACCAGTTTCTTGCGGTCCCTATTACCAAACCTGAACAAGTCTGCAAATACCGAGGATAACCCTCCTCCTATCTGGGCGCAAGGGCCCTCTTTGCCTACCGAACCGCCGGCAACCAGAGTTATAAGCGTCGCTACGAGTTTAACCGGGACAACTGCTGCCTTGATCTTTCCGGAGCGCTTATGCACGGCCTCGATGACCTTTTCAGTCCCATGGCCTTCGGCGTCAGGGGCCAGGTATTTAATTATCGCGGCGCTTAAAAATAAGGCTACGGGCAATAAAAGAAAATAATAAGAGTGGTTAACCCCGAACAGCCTGCTCCAATCAAGCAGCTTCAAAAATAAAGTCGTCGACAAACCGACAATTATTCCGACTACTGTCGCCAGAAAAACCCATTTTATTACGCTTATAAGTAAAATTGTTTCTTCGGCAAACCTTCTTTTCATCTTTGGTTAATTCCCTTCCTACGGCCTCTTATTTATTCCACTTTTTTAATCTGCTGCAATATTTTAGATTCTCCCGGAAAATAATCAAAAAACGCCATCCTGCTTTAACGCAAGATGGCGGCCCGGCCATCTAAATCTTCCGGGAAACAAAACGCTTCCGGGCTCCTTACGCTGGCAGATTAACACAGACGAACAATGTCTTCCGGATGATACAACGAAAGAAACAATAACATATAGTCTCTTAAATGGCGCGTAATCAGAAAATTATTTTTTATATGTTCTCTCCCGTTCTCACCTAGCTTTTTGGCGTATTCGGGACTATTCAAAAGTTGTTTCATAGCGAAACTCGCTCCCCCGACAGAATGACATAATAAGCCTGAATATTTATGTTTTATCTGCAAAGGGATACCCCCGACATTTGAAGCTACAACCGGTTTTGCCTTCCACAAAGCCTCCGCAACCGTTAAACCGAATCCTTCCCGGATAGACTTCTGGATAATTATATCCGAAGCCCTCTGCAGCGCATTAATCTCTATATCATTTTGGGATAACAGTAAGATATGGATATCGGGATCGTTCTTAGCCCTTTCCTGAACTTCCTCCAATACCTTGGATCCCTCCGGGTCATCCTCGGCGGTACCGCCGGCCAAAATTAGCTGGCAATCAGTATATTTCTTTACCCGCAGATACGCCTCAATCACGCCTAACGGGTCTTTCAGGCGGTCAAAACGGGAGATCTGAGTAATAATAGGCTTATCTTTTTTGATATCGTATTTTCTCAAGACCGAGGCTATTGTTTCTTGAGGTAATTCCTTATTTTTGTCGCTTAAGGGATCAATGGAAGGAGAAATTAAAAATTGCCTAATGGGTAACTTCTGGGAAAAAGCCGGGGCAGAAAATACAGCTGAGTCGTATTGAACGATAAAATCCATAAGAAACCCCCAAATTCTGTCATTGGGGTTAGACACGTCAATATGGCAGCGCCAAAGCCATTTATTCGCGGATTTCTTTTTTACCAGGGCTATTGGTTGCGGGTCATGAATGAAAACTATGTCTCCGTAGGTATCAATGCCTTCTACATTCTGCTGGCTTGTTTCCATAAATACCTCAAAGTCTCTTGAAGTTATCTCTTCGGCTCTACCATGTAAGGCATTATGAAACTTCTTGGTTACTGCAAAAAACTGCTCTCCGCCTTTTATGACGTCCCATTTTGTATCTACGCCTAACTCCCTTAATAACGGCACCATGCGGTTTAATATCTCCGCTACCCCGCCTCCCACAGGCGTAGAATTTATATGCTGGATAACCTTCCCCTTCAATCTTTCGCTAAGCAGACTCAAATCATCAATAACGGACTGCCCTACTAAGGGGATATATTCCTCTATCTTGGCCATTTTATTATGCTATTCTTCTTGCGATTATTTGAACAATCTTTTTTCTCAAATCTTCCAAAGTGCTTGTATAGGGATCAAAACGGGAAATTTCATACGCTAGCTCCTTGTCTCCCAGGGAATGTTCTATCCAAAATGAAAAGTCGTTGGTTGGTTTTTCAAGCCTTAAGCGCGCCTCAAAAATATGAAAATAAATAGAATCAATGGTAATTTTCTTTAAAACCTCTACGAATTCCTTTAAATCATAGACGACATAGGCTGTCGGCAGAATAAAGCTTACCGACTTAATAAAATGAAATTCTTCCCCTGAACGGGCAAATCTCATTTTAGCCAGCGGGTTATCATTTAAATAGTCTTCAATGGTCGAGGCAATTTTTACCCGCAAATCCCGGATAGTCGAATATTGCATGGTATCGATACTAACCAATCTTTCTCCGAGTTCATCTTCACCGAGAATATCGGCCACCCAATAAGCAAAGTCGTTAGGCGGTTCTGGCGAAAGATACTGGTGCTGCTGCAGGAACCTATGGGTATGGTGATAAATGCATGAGCCCGGTACTTCCTTAATAAGGTCCAAAAGCTGGCCTAAGGTAGTGGCCCGTAATCCGGTCAGCTCCGATAAGTGTAATCTGGTACAAAACTTGAAAGGTTCTTGGGCTTTAGCTATATTTTTCATTACTCGTTTTCGCTGTGGATCTCCAAAATATGCCTTAGTAGCTTTGTTACCTCGCTGGTATCCTCTAAATAATACTTAGCGTTGGATGATCTAACCGGTCTACCTACAAAAACAGTGATTCCTATGCGCTTGAACGCCTTAAAGGCATCTTCATCCGTAAGATCATCTCCGATATAAATAGGCAAAATTTTGCTTCCGTCTTTGGCAAACTTCTGCCTCGCCAATAGCCACAGGACAACTTTACCCTTATCCCATTCCGAAGCAGGCCTGACTTCTAATACTTTCTTGCCTGCCCTTACCTTAATCCTGCCTCCGCCAACGTATTTTATTACTGTTTCGTGGAAGATTGTCTTAGCCAGGGCAACCTGTTTATCATCTACCAGGCGATAATGCAGGCTTAGAGAAAAGCCCTTATCTTCAAGCAGGATACCTTTGATCGGAAGAAGTTTATTTTGTAAAGTATTCTTTATGGCCTTGATAGCTGACTTGTACCCCGAAGAAATCAAAGGGGAGAATTTAATTTTTGGTCCTTCTATTTCCAAGCCGTGGTTACCCGAATAAATAATATTGCTTAAACCGGTAAACTTGTTCTTGACGTCTTCCAGCGATCTACCGCTTATAACGGCTATTTTACAGGACGATTTTTTTGATAGACCCTGGAGTATCTTTCTTGTTTCTTCGGGCATATCCGCTTTAACCGGAGTCTTGGTGATAGGCGCCAGGGTACCGTCGAAATCCAGGAAAATGAACAAAAACTTTTTTTTTAGTTTGTTTTTTAGTTTGTCCCACTTTTTAAAAAGATGAACCATTGTTTTGTCCCGTACCTTAACTCTTTTTAAGAGCAACCAATTCCGTAATAATATTCCCTGCCCATTTATAAATATTATTTTCCGAGACAACCCTGCGCATATTTTCCATACGTTTGATTTTTTCCGCTTTAGGCATCTCAATGGTAAACTTAATCGCTTCGGCAAATTCCTCTATAGAGTAAGGGTTGATTAACACGGCATCCGTTAATTCCCGGGCTGCTCCCGTGAATTTGCTTAAAATCAACGCTCCGCCGGAAACTGTATTTGAAACAACGTATTCTTTAGCCACGAGGTTCATCCCGTCATGGAGAGAGCTTACTATACAAAGGTCCCCGATGGAGTAATAAGGTTTTATCTCTTCCGGGGAAAAATAGCGCTTTAAGTAGATTATCGGCTTCCAGTCGCCGTCTGAATATTTCCAATTAGTTTTCTCAACCAATTCATCTATTTCAGAGATAAGCTCATGGTAACGCTTAATATGCGTACGGCTGGGGGCGGCTAACTGAATAAATACGAGCTTACCTTGATATTGGGGGTATTTCTCAAGGAACCTATCTATTGCCATAATGCGCTCAACTATACCTTTGGTATAGTCAATTCTTTCGACGCTTACGCAGACTATCTTATCCTTAAGCTTAAACTCCTCCTTAATCTTGGCTATCTCGCTTATCTCAAGAGAAGTCGGGCCTGCGGACAGAGGCCCTCCCACGCTGATAGGAAATGCCCTGATAAACGTTTCTCTATCCTGCTTCACCACGCTGAATTTTTCGGTATCCACGCGGCATTCGGTCAATCGGTTAGCAGTATCAAGAAAATTATTGCAATTAAATTGGACATGAAAACCAATGAGATCGCATCCAAGCATGCCGTCTAAAATCTCATGATAATAGGGGCATATCGCGAAAACTTCCGGATTTGGCCAGGGAATATGCCAGAATAAAGCTATTGTCGCATCCGGCCTTTTTTCTTTAATCATATTAGGAAGCAGGGTAAAGTGGTAATCTTGGATAAAAATAAACGGATTTTTTGCCGGGAGCTCTTCTAAAATGCTATCGGCAAATTTCTGGTTAACTTTCTTATACATCTGCCAATCGCTTCCCCGGAATATCGGCCTTGTATGCGTCATATGGCACAAAGGCCATAATCCTTCATTGGCAAAACCATAGTAGTACCCGTCCTCTTCTTCTTTGGTTAACCATACTCTTTTAAGAATATAGCGGTTATCTCCGGGAGGCACGCCGAGCTTATTCTTGGAATTTACAAACTTTCTGTCCGCGTTACCACTGCCATGGCCAACCCATGTACCCCCGCAAGCGCGCAGTATTGGGTCTATCGCAGTAACAACGCCACTTGCCGGCCGGATGCATTTAGGCGTACCGGTTATGTCACCCATAACATGCATATAGGGTTCTCGGTTGGATACAACAAAAAAAGCATTTTCTCCTAATTTAGCGTGGATAAGGTCTCTTAGTTTATCTTCTGTCCATAATTCCTCTTTAATACGAACATGTGCTTCTTCGGTAACGGCCTTGCGCGCGACTCTTAAGCCTAAGGCGACCTGTTCGACCTCGCTGATTAGCTTTCCGAACTCTCCCTTTTCTTCAAAAGGTTTTAACTTTTCGGTCTCTCCTTTTTGAAAATGAGTAAACCATTGAGTAAGTCTGCGCACGGGCAAAGTAAATATCTGCCTCTGTATCAAAAGCATGGTTAAAAGTATAAGTATCAATAAAATAATCAGGGATACGCTTAATTTTTTCCAGAGCGCAGCCAGCGTCGTAAAGACATAAGAAGTATCGTAAATAACCTCCACCATCCCTAATACATTATTTTCATCATCCGTAACGGGAATAATATAACTATATACGGAATATTCTTGAAAATTTTCTAAACCTCCGCGGGGAACTCTTTTGGCCAGTATATCCTTGAGATAAGGCTTGTCCTTATCCTTCCAACCGGCAAACTTTTGCGTAATCGCGAAGATATTACCCTCTTTATCATAAATGGCGCAACCCTGCAGCCTCTCTCTTCTCTGAAAACCCTCCACTAAACGTTTAGCTGATCTTAAGTCATTATTTATAAGAATATACCTTGCCGAGACCTCCAGGCTCTCGTTAACAGCTTTAGCCTTTCTCTGCAGGTCGTCCATTAACTTGTCCTCGGTAAAGCGCGCCTGCATTATTCCCGATACCGTGAACACTACGGCGACGATAATAAGGATAGGTAAAATGAATAAGAGTAATCTTTTCATAGTTTATCTCCTTCAATGCGTACCCTGGGCAGACACTCCGGGAAACGGGTTTGTAAAAATTCAAGAAGCTTTTCTCTCACTTCGCAGCGCAGGTCCCATAAAGACGAAGAATCCGCGGCACTCATTAGCGCCCGCAATTCCACCGTCTTTTCAGTCATATTAGTAACCTGCAATACACTGACCTTCTTGTCCCATAAAGGGCTCTCTTTAAGAATACGCAACAATTCATCACGGATTTCCTTAACCGGTATGTTATAATCGACGTAAATAAAGACCGTCCCCAAGAGGTCGGCATTCGTACGAGTCCAGTTTTGGAATGGTTTTTCCAGAAAATAGGATATCGGGACTACCATCCGGCGCAAGTCCCAGATACGCACCACGGCAAAAGTAAGGCTGATCTCTTCGATCCAGCCCCATTCATTTTCGACGATGACTACATCATCCAGCCTGACTGGCTGGGCAATGGCTATCTGAATTCCGGCAATAAGGTTCCCCAGCGCCTTCTGGGCGGCAAAACCTATAACTATACCGGCAATCCCTGCAGAAGCCAGAATACTTACTCCTATATGCCCGGCTCCCGGAATTCTAATCAGGATGAAAGAAATAGTTAACAAAACTATAACCGCGTTGATAATATTGGCGAGCATGCGCATCTGCGTGTGTATCCCCCGGGCCCGCGCATTGTCCCGTACCTGTATATCATAACGGTCCAGAATTGCATCCCTCAGGATATGGACGATTTTTATGGCTGCCCAACCGGCTAAAGCGATAAAAATGGCATGGGTAAGATAACTCATTAATAAGCGTTCTTTTTCCGTCAGCCGCAAAGAGGGGATAACCGTTAAAATACACAGAATAGGGATCAAGAAACGTAAAGGGCGTTTAAACGGCCCCAAACTAATATTAAAATTTTTTAAAGATACGGTGTGCCCCCAGCGCCTGAGCAAAATTACAACAACCAAATAAAGCAACCAACCAACGCCATAAGCGCAAATTAATAAAATCCCTGAATATAAATAATTATTCACGATTGACTCCTCTTACCCTGACAATTAAAACGCTATCCTATCCAGGCCGCTTAATTTATTATTTCCCTATTTATTATACATCTTTCAGAAATTATTACAATTGCTTCGTTCCTGGAGAGCGTGGTTTTAGATAGGCCTTGCCCTGAGCCGCTCTTTGTCTATCTTTCCGGTGCGGTTCTTGGGAAGCATGTCTTTAAATTCAAAATAATGCGGGATTTTAAAATGCGCCAGGTGCTCGCGTAAAAAATAGCGCAGGTCTTCTTCTCTTAAGGCCTTACCCTCTTTTAAGACTACCCAGGCCTTGGGGACTTCCCCTCTCATTTGATCCGTAACCCCGACTACCGCCACTTCCGCTACGTCAGGATGCGTATGGATAACTGCCTCTATCTCCGGCTCAAAAACGATCTCTCCGGCGACCTTGATCATTTCTTTTTTTCTACCCACGATATAGAGATCTCCCTCACTATCAAATTTCCCCAGATCGCCCGTATGAAACCAACCGTCTTTTAGGACTTGCCGGGTTAAGGCCGCGTCTTTATAATATCCATCGGTAACTACCCAGCTTCTTACGCAAATCTCGCCGATAGCTCCGGGCTTGGTCTCCTTAGCCTGATCATCGAATATCTTTACCTCTATCCACGGAGCAGGCCTGCCTACGCTTTCCAGTTTCTTTGAGCCCATCGGTAAAACCACACTCGGCGCATTAGTTTCAGTCAGGCCCCAGCCGTTCAACAGGTGCGCCTTAGGGCAATACCGCTGGAACCTACGCAGGGCCTCGGGAGAACTGGAAGCGCCAAAGGTGACTATCCAGCGCAAACTGGATAAGTCAAAAGTTTCAAATTCTTTTAGCTGCAGGAGCGCGTAATACATGGAAGGGACAATCCAAAAAAAGTTTACCCTATGGTTCTGGATATTCTTTAAAAATTCTGACGGAATAAAACGCTCCATCAAAACCAGCCTTAAACCAAAAACAATGGTGTTTTGGATATAGATCAGCCCGCCAAGGTGTGAAAACGGCAGGGCGCAGAGAGTCGTATCTTTTTCGCTTAAGTCAGAATTGACAAAAAACTCCATGGATTTAGGGGGCGCTCCCAACTGCAGGTAATTTATTAATACACCCTTGGGCCTGCCGGTTGTCCCCGAGGTATAAAAAATAATCGCGCAGTCTTTATCCTCTATTTGCGCTTTTGAGCAGCCGGCCGGATTTTTATCCACGCATTCACCAAAAGACAGGCACCCATCAATTTTATCCTGGCAGGCAATTATCTCTTTTAAAGCCGGGCATCTTTTTCTAAGCGCTTCCAAAGAAAGATTGGCCTTGGGCTTAGCGATTAAAATTTTAGCCTCAGCATGCTCCAGGCAAGATACTAATTCATCTTCGGTAAGCATAAAATCTAACGGCACCGCGGTCGCGCCTATGCGCCAGATCGCCAGGTAACTAAAGATATACTCCGGCCAACTGGGTAAATATAGCGCTACCTTGTCGCCTTTATTTACGCCTAATCCCTTAAGGCTAGCGGCCAGGCGGGATGAGCTATCGCTAAGCCTAAGGAACGAAATGGCCTGCTCCCTGAATATAACCGCGGGTTTATCCGGAGTATCTTTTGCCCTTTTATCTAATATCTCAATTATATTCATCCTAGCTAATCTGCTCTTCTATCTTTTTGATTAATTCCTGGGCTTCTTGAATAAGCGGGGCGGGAAGCAGTTTGGATATTTCCGCTTCCTGTTTTAGCGCCTTAAGGCTGCCGATAAATCTTTTTAATGTAGCTATCCGTCTTTTCCTATATGCCTCTTCAGGCTCAAGTTCCTCTCTTTGCCTGATAAGCGAGGTTAGATCGCGCTTTAACTGCTGTACGTCTTTACCGTCTTCAAAAATCTCTTTTTTCAGTTTTGCATAATCCCCGGAATCCAGCGTCTTCTTACCTTTTGCCTGGCGCAGCAAATCCACCGCTTCATAGCCGGGAACCTTAGCGGTATCAGCTGACTCAATATAATCATCTTTTAAATATACCGGTTCCTCCTTCTCCAGAAAATAATACGACCGCAGGAGCTTCATCGCCGTAGGTTTTTTAATCCCGATTTCTTTAGCGGTATAGGCATCAAATGTGCTAAAGCCCCATTCCTTATACAGCTTATCTTTCCATACTGAATAGAGCGAGCGACCTAATTCAACCCAGGAGGTTTTAAAATTTTTAGCGCTCTCCAGCACATGGTAACGCAAGGACCCTGCGTCGAGGCCGGACATTTTCTCTTCAATATTCTGGAGGCTCTTGGGCTTAGGCATCAATCATTCTCCCTTAAATATACTTTCTAAGTTTTTACCGATGGCCTTAAACTGTTCGATATTATCGCTGACTTTTTTAATCAACGTCTCCGGCGACTGTCTGGAGAGATTTTTAGCCGCGGCTTTTAAGATAATTTTCTCCAGCTCCCCGATGGTAATATTAGGATTGTCCAGTTTCGTGCTAATATTAAAATCCAATATTAAGTTGCCGTGCTCATCGGTGAATAAATCCAGGGCGTTCTGCGCTAAGTTAAACTCGGGGAGCTCGCCTTCCGGTTGTTCTTCCTGAGGAGCGTAGGTTAAATCCGAGAGCCGGAAGTTTGTCGCGATGTCTAAAGCATTATTTTTAGACTTAAAAAGAGCGCTGATGTTAAGCCTGGCGGAAAGGAGTTTCTTGCTAGAGATAAAATTTCCGTAATAGGGGGAAAAATAAGTCAAATCCAGGTCTTTTATGCTTAAAACACCGTCCATGTCTTTAGGCCCGAAATCAATCCAGCCGGAAAAATTCAGGCCCCCCAGTTTCTGCGTATCAGGGTTCAGAAAATCCAACACGACATTGAAATTCGTCTTAAGTGAAGACGGGGGAAGCATAATTTTGGCAATATTAGCATTTATCCTACCCAGGATAATCTTATAGCCAGTGGGGTCTATTTTTCTATCTATAAAAGTAAACTTGCCATTTTTTATTATCAGGCTGGTTAAATAAATCGGTGCCGGTTTTTGTTTTTGCTTTTGTCCTTGTTTTTGTCCTTGTTTATCTTTTGACTCTGGCTTAGGCAGGGAGAGGCTTCCGTCGCTAGCCTGCTCCAGCTTAATCACCGGGTTCACCAGGGTCATATTGCTAAGGATAATCTTACCGGCAAAAAAACCAAATACATTGGGAGTAACGGATACTTGGTCAGCCCTGAACAAATCCCCGATTTCAAGGTTATTTAAATTGATCGAGAAAGGCAAGCCTACGCTTATACTGCCCAGGCTGGTATGAAGTTTTAAATTCTTCTCCAGCTGTTTAATCAGTATTGGCTTAGCGAAGAGGGAAACAGCGATATTGACGAGGATAAAAATACTAAAAAATATAATAAGGAACCAGAGCATAATCTTATTTATCTTCTTCACTTTTCCTCCTAATTAAAAAACTATGGTCTTATTATCGTGCCTGATGACACGATAGTCTACATACGCGCGCAGGGCATCGCTTAAAGCCCTCTTTTCTAAATTTCTACCTTTACACACCAAATCCCCCAGGCCATCTTTATGCGAAATATGTTCTACCGCCTGAGTGATAATCGGCCCGTCGTCTAGCTTTTCCGTCACGAAATGGCAGGTCGCCCCGATCACTTTTACGCCGCTAGAGAATGCCTGCTTATACGGGCTGCTCCCTTTAAACGATGGTAAAAATCCATGATGGATATTGATAATATCTTTCCTATAAGCACTGAGAAATTTTTTAGAAAGGACGAGCATATAACGGCTGAGTACCAGAAAATCAGTGCTTTTGGCAACAACCTTTAATAGCGCATTTTCCCGGCGGTTACTTTTGGTTGCCGGAATAAAATAAAAGGGGATTCTGTATTGCCCTACAAATTTCCGGTGGCCCTTAAAGTTACTGATAACAAAAGGTATATCTACGTTTAATTCCCGCTCCCTCCAGAGATACAATATCTCCGCCAGGCAATGGCCGGGCTTAGAAACGCATATACCCATGCGTAGCGGCTTATGCTTATCAGAAAGAGAAAATCGAGCGCCCAATTTATCGGCAATAATACCCAGGCCTTTTTCTAAGGCGCTTTTACTGCGGGAAGCGGCATCAACTATAAATTCCAGCCGGATAAAGAAATACCCGCCCCGGGGATCGGTAGAATACTGGTCGGCAGTAATAATATTTGCCCCGGACTTAAAAAGAAAATCCGCTAATTTTGCTACAATCCCCCGCTGGTCCCGGCATTGAAATAAAAGTATGTAGATATTCATAACTTATTATACCACTAATAATTCGTATTCCAAACTGCCCAGGCCCAGGCTTGCGGCATGTTCAAGTTGCTTGGCCCCGTCCCTCCGGGGATGGAGTTCCCTGAAGATATCTTTTCCGGCCGCCTTATTGACCATATCCAGGCAGGCCTTATCCAGGCTCACCGGGTCAAGCGAAGCGAATATGCCGATATCCGGGACAATGCGCGGGTCATCCTGGGCCAGGCAATCGCATTCCTGGGTAACTTTAATGCAAAAATTCAGAAAAGCGCTCTTTTTCTTTTTACTCTCCAGAATTGCTTTTGCGTATTCAACCATCTTCTCCTGGATTAAGTCTCCACCGGAATCCCAGCAAACATCAATAGCCCGGTAATTACAAACGGCTATACAGGTGGCGCAGCCGATGCACTTGGCATTATCAATACAGGACTTTTTATCTTTCATACTGATAGCCTTAACCGGGCAAACCTCGACGCAGGCCGCACAGCCTACGCAATTATCCGCATAAACAATAGGCGCGATATTGGAATGCTGCTCAAGCTTACCCTGACGTGTAGCGCTGCCCATGCCGATATTTTTCAACGCCCCTCCAAAACCGGTCATAATATGCCCTTTAAAATGCGCGACGCCCACCAAGGCTTGAGCCTCCAGGTAGACCGACAGAACTTGCGCATTTTTGACAAACTTCTGATTCAGGCTGACTTCCCGGATTTGCGCCTTGTCCCGCTCATCGGGAATGACCACCTCCGCGCCTACATTTGCGGGAGTAAAACCATGTTTATAGGCGAGCTTAAGATGATCCTTGGAATTAGTACGCGAACCTTTGTAGAGCGTATTGGTATCGGATAAAAAAGGCAGAGCTGCTTTTTCTTTAACTTTAGCGCAGATAACCTTAAGGTATTCCGGCCGAACAAAACCGGTATTTCCCTCTTCGCCAAAATGCAGCTTTACGGCGACTGAATCAAAGGGCTTGATAAAAGCAAACAGGTTGCTCTTATTTAAAAGGCGCAGGAGCTTATCCTGCACAGCCGATATAGAATCAGCTTCGCTGACCTTGATAAAATAGACCCTGCTTTTCATGGCTAGGCACTGGTAATCCTGGCGAAAACCGTATCCCTTAAGGCCCCAAAATCTCCCGGGCTCAATGAACTGGTGTCCAGGGCAGGAAGCACTTTCAGAGTTACGCAAACTTTTGTACTAAATATCCAGCTACCCTTAGGAATCGCCTCGCGCGTCCCCCGGATGCAAATAGGGAGTATAGGCTTTTTTTCTTTTATAGCTAATTTAAAGGCGCCGTTTTGGAAGACATTCATGGTGTCGCTGTCGCTGCGGGTGCCTTCGGGGAAGAATAATACCGATATATCCCTTCTTAACCATCCGCCGGCTTGGCGGTATAACTTCTTAATGCTGGAAAAATCTCCCCTTTCTAACCTTATATGCTTAGTCAGCGCCAGGCACCATCCGATAAAAGGAACCTTAAAAAGGCTCTCTTTGGAAACCCATTTAAACTGCATATGGGTTTTATACAACACGGCTATGTCGGCTAAGCTCTGATGATTGGCAATAATCACGTAGGTTTTATTACGGTCAATATTTTCCCGGCCCTCAACGCGTAATTTCCAGTAAGGATTCAATCGGATAACGCAATTCGACCACCAGAAACATTGCGCATGGGCGAGTTTCCTCTTTTTATCAAAAGGGAAGGTAGCTACGACAATAAAAAACACGACAAAAAATAAAATTATCGTAATCATTGTGCTGGCCAGCCAGAACCATATAGAGAGAAGAATCTTCATTTTATTTTAGAAACCGTACCAGTAATTAACCAGGGGCCTGCCTTCGGCCGATTGGTCGGTGATTATATTTTTAATCCGGGTATATTCAAGAAATCCAGCTTGGCCTAATTCCTTACCGAAGCCGCTTTGCTTAAATCCTCCATAGGGAAGCTGGTGATAAAACATGCCGTAGGTATTGATCCAAACGGTCCCGCTATTAAGCTGCTTAGCTAACTGCTCGGCAAAGGGGATATCTTTAGACCAGATACAGGAAGCCAGGCCAAAATCGCTAAAATTGGCTAACTCTACGGCTGAGTCGGCATCGGTAAACTTACCGATCAGAACTACCGGACCGAATACCTCTTCTCTAAATATATGCATCTGCGGCTTGACTTCGGCAATAACCGTAGGCTCAAAAAAATAACCGTTCTTTAGTTCCGCTCCTGACGGGATTTTACCGCCGCAAAGCACTTTTGCTCCCTCGGTCCTGGCTTTTTCTATATAGGCAATGACTTTTTTGCGCTGGCTATCGCTGATTAAGGGGCCCATCTGCGTTTCAGGATTATCGGAAGGGCCGAGTTTTAAGACTTTGGCTTTTTTTACGAAACTGGCCACAAACCTATCATACAGGCTATCCTGAACAAATATGCGCGACATCGCCGTGCACATCTGGCCCTGGTTTAAGAATGCCGAGCAGAGCGCGCTGTTTACCGCCGTATCAACATCCACATCGCCAAAAATTAAACTTGCGCTTTTTCCACCCAGCTCCATAATGGATTTTTTAACGTTCTGGGATGAGTATTCTAAAATCTGCCTGCCCACTTCATTACTTCCGGTAAAAGAAAGCATATCCACCCTTTTATCGGCACAAAGCGCTTCACCCACTTTTGGGCCGCTGGCATTGATGATATTCACGGCTCCGGCAGGCAAACCCGCGTCGTGAATAATTCCGGCTAATTTAAGGGTAGTTAACGGAGTCAGGCTGGAAGGCTTTAAGATCACGCTATTGCCTGCGGCCAGGGCAAAAGCTAATTTCCAGGAGGCAATTAAAAACGGATAATTCCAGGGGACAATTAAAACTACGACTCCCCTTGGCTCGCGCCTTAAAGCTGCTTGGCTGCCTTCCGGGACATTTACAATTTCACTGTTCAAAAAACTTTCAAAACTGCCGGCAATATATTCAAATGTCTTGGCCGCCGAAGGAATATCCATAAAAGTAGTTTCTTTAATGGGCTTACCGGTATTTGCGCTTTCCAGGGCCGCTAATTCTCCCGCGTTATCTAAAATCCCACGGGCAACCTTTAAAATAAGGCTCCTGCGCTCGGATAAGGCTAACTTCGGCCAGTCTCCTTTATCAAAAGCAAAGCGCGCGCTGCTCAGCGCAAGTTCTACCTCTTTTAAGGAGGCAATCGAGGCTTCGGCAATTACTTTTCCGGTTGAAGGATTAAGGATATTCTGCCTATCCTTGGTTTCCATAAATTTTCCATTTATATATAGCGGATAGAGCGGGGTCATTTTATCCTCACTTCCTTAAATAAGGCGAATAACCGGGTAAAAGGAACATACCATTTGGAAAGCTGGCCTAATTGGCCGTCCAGCTTCATTTTACCCTGCGTCACCGCCACAAATGAATCTAATTTACCTAAAAAGACCTGCTCCCAGGAGTTGGCCGGTGCAGAAATAACAAACGGTGCATCGACATCAAAATCCAATTTTACGATTCTGCCTTTTTCAAAATTGAATCTGTAGGCCTTATCTGTTCCGTCAAGTTTTATGGCCAGCTTCACGGTTAAATCCAGCTCTTTTCCTTTAGAGGCGATAAACTCATCTTTATTTACCAGGTCCACGATGGCCTGGATATGCTCTTTAGAAAACATAGGGAGAGCGACATTAGCGGTTAAGTCCTGTTTTATGGTTTTATCCAACTCATCGAGAATATCTTGTTTAAATATTTTCGCTACGGCTATCGTACGTACTGCTTCTTCCAGGGCCTCGGTAATATTTAAGGCGTCAGAAAATTTATCAGCGATAGCTACTGTCCCGTGGTTCTTGAGTACCACCAAGCTATTGGTTCTTAAGGCCTCAATAACCGGCCCGGGCTGAGTTACCGTAGGAGTCTCTTGCCCGATAACCGGCACATTACCCAGATAAAACTTAGTCTCAAAAGTTAAGGCCTTCAGGTCAGAGGTAACCGCAAAATATCCGTTGATTAAAGGCGGATGGCAATGAACTACGACCCGGGCATTAAAATTTTTATAGACCAGGTTATGCAACGAAAGTTCTGAACTCGGTTGGATTTTTCCGCAGGATTTACCGGCATCTAAATTTACCTTTACAATATCCCTGTATTTTAGATTGCCTAAAGATGTCCCGGTGGCCGTAATGAGTATATTTTCGGCGTCAAGCCGAACGCTTATATTTCCGGACTTAGCTACGGCCAGGCCAGTTTGATAAATCCGCTGGCCTATTTTAATCATCTCTTTTTTTAACGCCCTCTCTTTACAAAAAATCATCTTTTTATCTCCATATAAATATGTTTAGTAATCAATCCGGCCGGGGTGACATCGAATGCCGGATAATACCCTTTTACGCCTTGGGGTGCCAGGCGCAGGCCCTGGTATTCCAGTATCTCTTTATCCGGCCGCATTTCAATCTTAATCTCCCGGCCGCTTTTTAAGTGCGAAGCCGGAGGGCATAGAACATAAAAAGGTAGTTTAAAATGCCTGGCTAATACGGCAATGCCGTAAGTACCGATTTTATTGGCGATATCGCCGTTTTTGGCCAAATGGTCTGCGCCAACAATAACTTTATTGACTTTACCCAGCGACATTACCGCAGCCACCATATTGTCGGTAATTATAGTCACATCGAACCCGGCGCGCTTTAACTCCCAGGCAGTCAGGCGCGAGCCCTGCAGATACGGCCGTGTCTCGGTGGTAAAGAAACTTACTTTTTTATTTTGTTGACGGCAAAATTCCCCGATTAGCGGCATTAAACCGCTGATATTGCAATGGGTTAATATGACATCCCCGTCTCGGATTAATTTACTTACCTCTTCTGCCTGCTTAATCCGGCTGTATTTTAATCCTTCTAAAAATCCCAAGATACATTTCTCTAAGGGCGCGCCTTTTTTAGCCCAGCCCAAAACTATATCCGTCAAAGATTTAAAAGATAGCGTCGGCCGGGTCGCGTTTATGGCTTGAGCGGCCTTAATCAAGTCTTTTCGCTTTCCCTGTTTAAGCAACTGCAGGAAAATATACATCACCAGGAGTACCTGGCCAACGGCGCGCGTCTTCATCTCTTTTATCGCACGGCAAGCCTCCTCGTAATTCCTGGCTTTTATATAAGAAAGTTTACGCGGCAGAAGCGTCTCGTCTAAAATGTAAATCACCTTGGACTTAAGCTGAATTGGCCAGAATAACGGAGAAAGACTCATTTTCCTTCCAGTTTTTTAACTGTTTCTAAGGCAATCGCCAGCAGGTTTGATTCCGCCATATAATACAGTGGATTCATAAAGCCCATCTCCCCGGTGATGACATTATCGCTGATCGCTAAAATTGAGCCGGCTTTAATATTATAAGTCTGGGCAATGGTCAACAGGGCAGAAGATACCATATCTACGACCTGAGCGCCTTCTTTGCGTTTGGCCTCAATAATTTCCCGCGTCTCGCGCAGGAGCGCATCCGTGGTCCAGGCAAGGCCGCGATGGATATTCAGCCCCATGCTTTTACCGACTTCATAGAGCGTATCGGAAATTTTTTTGTCCGCGACAGTCTTGAAATCCTTACCCACGTAATAAGGCGTAACCCCGTCTCCGCGGAGCACCTCATCCACTACGAATAGATCCCCTACTTTTATATTTTCATCCAAAGAGCCAGCCGTACCCACACGGATAATATTTTCTATCTTTGCGTTACACATTACTTCGGTAGTGATGGAGGTATCGGTTGAAAACCTGCCGCCGTTAATCGCGCTGATTCTTATGCCCTGATAGGTGCCAGTGAACATCGTATATTCCATAAAGGAAAAATTGCGCACGGGATTCTCAATCTTCTTGAGCAAAAATTCCAGCCTGTCCTTTGGGCCGGGGACAATGGCGTATTTGCCCACGTCCTGCGGCCTGAGCTGCACCATCTCGGTCAAATCTTTACCCGTAAGATGCATATCTTTAATCATCTGCATGTAAATTCTCCTTGTTTATTGAATATCTGACGTGTTCTCTTGATTTTGCTGCCGCGTTTCCCGCCTCCTGGATAAAATATCTTTCTCCATCTTCCTATACTCTTCAATGTCGCAATGCAGGCCTTTGCAGATTATTTTCTCCGTTTCTAATTTTATTTCGTAATCCTCAATAATTTTTGCCTGTAACCTCATGCGCTCGGCAGTTTCTTTTTTTAACTCCCGCAATCTGCGCCAGGAGATGAGGGCAAATCCGATGCTTAAAATCAGAAGGGCCACAATAATTTCATCGACAAAATTCAGGGCAGCAGAGTTTCCCTCAAAGAATCTTACCAGGAACCCAAATACATTAAAGAAAAACGAAATTATAAATACAAAGGTGAGAATAACAGCCAATATGATCAACTCGAAAGCAGTATTTGAAATCCCAAACCCCGCATCTTCCTTTTTAACTACTGGATTGTCGGCCATTCTCTCCTCCTTTAGCGTCTTGCTGCTCGCTCTATGCAGCGGGTCCTGCCACTGAAGTCTCCCCATTCCTGCGGGCGAAGTGTCGTCCTCGGAACGGGAATTCCCCTCTTCAGTGTCACCCGCGCACAGCCCCCTTCGCTCGCCACCCGCTAAAATATAGGGAAAAATATAGGGAAACGGTCCCTAATACTTTAAATAAACAACACAACATTCCTTATCTAAAGGACTATGCTCATTCAAAAACAGATCAAGTTTTTATAATTTCATCTCTCATCGTTGTATTAAAACTATTTTGTGGATGGGTTGGCTTGTTTCGGAGCAGGGCGTCCGCAGGCCGGAGCGGGCAAGGTTGCCCCCAATAAATGTATCGGCAGAGCGAAGGCCGAGGAGCCGAGCACGATTTTCCCCAGCGTGGAAAATCGTGCGTTCCTGCGAGAAACAAGACAAACCAGACACAAAACTGTTAAAGAGCTAAAATTTGGGCTAAATTGTTACCTAAAATATTATTCTTATCTTCTTCGGATATATCTAAATCTCTAACTGCTTGGATGCCGGAGGCGATGTCGCGCTTGGCTGGCCAGTCGCTCCCCCATAAAATATGCTTGGGGCCAAATAATTCCAGCGCTGCCTGAAAATTCGCTTTGGTCGTATCACCGCTGGTATCCACATAAATATTCTTTAATAATTCCGTAGGTTTGGCTTTTAAGTCCTTAACAAAATTGATCCCCCGGAGCATTTGATAGGTCGCGTCAAATCTATTCGCCAGGAACGGGATAACCCCGCCAAAATGGCCAAAGATAAACTTCGTTCGATAATCGCGCAGGATATCCGACATTAAGAGCTTACCGATGCAGATTGTCGTATCAAAGACATATTCAATAACAGGAGTAAGCAGGGGATCTTCTACGCGTTCAATACCGATAGGCTTAATAATCTGGGAGTGCACAAAAATCGGTATATTCTTATCCTGCGCCAGCTTAAATATAGGTAAGAATATCTTATTATCCAGATACATCCCGTTAAAGCTGCTGGCCAGCGAGAGCGCCTTAAACCCAAACTTCTCTACCGCCCGCCTGGCTTCATCCTGCATATCCTGGGCATTATCTATAGGCAGAATCGCCGCGCCGATAAATCTATCCGGATATCTTTTAAGGATTTTCCCTACATTATCATTAAACATCTCCGCGACCAGCGATATGCTTCCTAATTTCAGATGCGCATCCGTTGTAGGATAGGATAAAATCGCCTTAGCAATGCCCGCTTCATCCATGGCCTTAATCTGGCTCTCAATCTCACCCCAGCTTTTAGGGAAAAAATGGGCGTTAGCTATAATTTCTTCTGGTAACCAGTGGCTATGGCTGTCAATAATCATTTAATGTTCGGTGCTCCTTAAGATGCGTTCAGTCATCTCTATCTCATAAAGAAGTTTTATTTCTTCCAGCGCTTTTTTACCTAATTCTCTAGCGATTGCCTTCTCAATCGCCTGCAGTTTTAAAACGAGGAATACATAGTGAGCTTTGGGCTTTTTATTTTCAAACTTCAGATTAAAGCCATCCTGCTCTTTCTTGTGGATATAATCCTCAAATTGCGCGATGAAGGGTTCAATTGTTTTTTCCTTGTCCGCTTTCTTTAGCTCCTTAAGGATAAAGCGGTCGATGTCGCTTTGAGTAAACTTGCGCTCAATCTTATCCAGCGCTTCCTTAGTGGTCTTATAAAACCAGATGAGGTAGCGTTTTTTTAAGTTTCTTGAATCCTGCTTATGCATTATTTCTTTACCAGTTCCACGGTGTCAAAATAAAGGGTGCCTTTTGATTCGGCTAAAGGCTCAAACTGGAATATTTTAATCGGAAAATCTATTTTTGCGTTTTTATCGGCGGTATCCGGCTGCCAGTCATCGCGCACCATGAACTTATCAAAATTACAGACGATCTTTTTCCAGCCCTTAAAATCATCCGCGACAACAAAACGCCATAACTCATTGCCGTTGTCTTTTATATCAAAAGCTAGCCTAGCCTTGGAATCCGTGCCATACATATAAAAAGAAAACCCCTGATACTCTACCCACTGGATATCTTCCGGATTAATGCTCCAGCTGGCATTCCTGGCATCCAGGCCTGTGCCTTTGGCTACATAAATATAACCGCCGTTACCTGCTTCAAAATCTACTTTCAGGGATTGCTTACCGGTATTTTTAATATCTGTTGACGCGCTTACGTTTACGGTCGAACCGTTACCTGCGCCAAAATCAACTGTGCCTTCCGGACCGATAGTTACCGCAGTAATCTCAAAATCATCAATTAATAAATCGCCGTCTGCTGCCAGGCTTATTCCCGCGGCGCATAAAAATAATACTACTGCTAAAAAAATCTTTTTCATCGGTCTTCTCCTTTTTTTATTTTCCGGGATGCTGCTGTTTAAACGGGATAACCGGAGCAGTCCAGGGCGTCTGCTGATTGATTACAGCTATCTCTAATGGACAGACATTCTGCGGCACAGTCAAAGCAAACCTTACCGCATTCTCAATTGCTTCGGTAGTCATAAGCCGGGATGTATCGCCGGTAATTTCTTTTAATTTGCCGGTCAGGTCAGTATCTGTAACTCCGGGCAATATAGAAGTAACTTTAATCCCGTGGTCGCGTAATTCCCAGAAAAGGCCCTTGGAAAACGCGCGTAAACCGACTTTAAGCGAACTGTATACGATAAAATTCCTCGGGAGCGGATCGCAAAGGGTTGAACCGGAAACCATATTGATTATTGCTCCGCTCTTATTCTTAATCATATCGTTGATTACCAGACGGATTAAACGCACATAACCCAAGTAATTAGTATGCGCCAGGCGCTCAAAGTCCTCCAGCGGCTGATCCTGAAACGGGTATTGCGAAGAAACTCCGGCATTATTAATCAGGATGTCAATCCTGGCGAATTTTTCCTTGGCCTTATTAACCAAATTCTCTAAATCCTCTAACTTCGTGACATCGCAAGCTACAGCCAAAACCTCTACCTTATATTTTTTGGCAAGCTCGCTAGCTGCTTCCTGTAACGGCCCGGAGTTACGCGCCCCTATCACAAGGTTGGCGCCCAGTCCGGCAGCTGTAGCGGCCAGCGCCTTACCTATGCCCCGGCTGGCGCCGGTGACAATCGCAACTTTACCTTTCAATTCCTGGCTCATAATTACCCTCCCTGCCTGCCTAGCGGCAGGCTAAAAGTTACTTTGCTGCTGCTTTTTCAATTACATCCTTAAAGATTAAAAGATTATCTTTGGAGTGCTTATTGATGAAACCCTCAACCTGTTCATCGTTAAATTTAGCTTTTTCATCCATTTCAAAATGCTGAATCCAGGTTAATTCTACAGGGCAGAGGCCCGTGGTTTGGCCTCCTTCAGCCAAAGCCATGCCTTCGGGTTTGGGCGTGTAAAGCCAGACGATCTTCATGTATTTAAAAGGAAACTTTGGTTCCTCCCTTTCGGCATAAGTAAAATAATTATCCTTATGCAGCAGGCGCCAGGAAACCCAGGATTTATCTTCGTCATCGGTCAAGCGAAAAGTTATCTTGTTTCCCTCTTGCTTGACGACTTCCGCTTTTTTATATTCGCTGCCGAATAATTCTGTCCAACGCGGTATATCGTTAGAGATATCAAATACCAAATCGTAAGGCGCGTTAATAATGATAGAATTGCAGGTATGTCCCATTTTTCCCTCCTTGCGCAGAAAGCGCACACCGGCCTATCCTTTAAGGCCGGGTGTTATAAAATTGCTGCTACCCTTGACCAGGCAGCGCCTGTCTGTTTAATCTTCACCGGAAAACAAATAACTTTAAAGCCGCATGGCGGAAGCTTATCTAAATTCGCCAACCTCTCAATATGAATAAATTCCCTCTTCCTGCCGTAAAAATGCGCCGGATACAAGGCTTTGGGGTCTTTCTGCTCGAGAAATTCTTTAAGCATGAACCTGTACGGCCTGTCTATGCCCATCGTATCCACGCCAAAGATTTTAATCCCTCTATCTAAAAGATAATCTATGGCGGAAGTATCTATCCCCGGGTAATCCGAAAAATATTTTGCCGAGCCGTAAAACTTATCCGCTCCGGTTTGCAGTAAAACAATATCCAAGGGCTTTAACTTATAATTAATTTTTAGCAGGGCCTCTTCAATATCCGGAGCTTTAATGGTCTCGTTGGGTTTTTTATGGGTGAGGTCCAACTTTATGCCGTCCTGATAACAATATTCCAGCGGAATTTCGTCTGAGGTCTTTGAAAGACGGTTCTCTGATTTTGAGCCATAATGGAATGAATAGTCCAGATGGGTCCCAACATGCACCGGCGAATGCACTATCTCCAAAGAAAGAAATTCTTCATCGGGCAGGTCTTCTTTTTTAAGGATGCGCTTTCCTAATAAATATTTAATTTTACCGACAAGGGTCTTACCCATAATCACGCGGTTGAATTTTTCCACGCCAGCCTTATGGGTTACGCGCTCAATGGCTACCTTATGCACCTCAAATGCCTTATCGTCAATAGGGAGGCTTAAGTCAACTATCTTCATTTGGCAAATTTTGATTGGAGCACTTTTTCAATATCGTCAATGCTTGAGGATTTGGTAATCTCCTTGGGGCTTAATTTTACCCCAAATGCCTTTTCTAAGGCAATGACTGACTCAACCATCTCGGTAGAATCCACGCCGATACTCTCCTGCAAAGCCACGCCATCTTTTAGCTCCTCGGCTTTTACCTTAAGCAGGTTCACCAAAACTTCTTTAATTTTTTCTTTCGTCGCCATCTTTTCCCCCTACATTCTACATACTATATGTTAAATACTGTTTTTATATGTGTACTTCGCCTTTAGTGGCGCCGGCTTCCCATTTTCCAACCCCGTCCATAACATCCTTGAAACAAAGCTTGGCGAGAGGGTCAAAATTACTCTCCATGATCCTGTTAATCCTGCCGGGCTTGGAGAAAAATTCACGCATGCACCAAGAACCCAGGCGGCCTAAGTCTTCAGTGTTTAAATGGTCGGTGGGAATAACCGGATGCAGGAAATCCCAGGTGCTAAAATCCACTTTTTTCGGGTCAATCCAGTTTTTCTTTAAAGCAATCCTCCACATCGGAGAGTTCGGAGCAGGAGTAACATAGCCAACCCAAAGGATATCCGGGTCAACTTGATCGGTGAATTCAAAACGCTGCTTGATAATTGCCTCGGTATCATAGTCAAAACCCATCATAATATCCGCGACTATCGCTATATCGTGTTTACGCAGGATCTCAATAGTCTTTTTGATCTGGTCCAGGGTTATGCCTTTGGCGATTTTTTTAAGCTCGGACTGTGTGGTAACCTCAATGCCGAATACGCCCATAAATAGCCCTGTTTCTTTCATTAAAGGCAAAACGCTCTCGCAATTAACCCAATCAATGGCCCGGCCTAAAGAAACCCATTTGATATCAATCTTTTTTTGCTTCTTTAATTCGCAGAACTTCCTGACGCGCTCCGGGTCAACATTAAAATTGTCATCCTGGATTACGACTACCTTCACTCCGTATTTATTCTGCAGTAATTCCATTTCTTCAATCACGCGTTCCGGGCTTTTGGCGCGCCATTTCAAGAAATCCGACGGGTGGCGCGGGTCAAATTGGTCCCACTCATAGCAAAAGGTGCATGCCGAAGGGCAGCCGCGCGAGGTTACCATATCCACAAACGGCTTCCAGTAAGTATGGCCTACATATTTATCCATAGGAAACAGATCATATGCCGGCAAGGGTAATTTATCCAAGTCATCCATCAGCGGCTTATGCGGGCCCATAACAATCTGGCCGTCAATCCGCGAAGTAACTCCTCCGACATCCTTAAGAGGCTTATTTTTATCTATGGCCTCGATAAGGTCGCCAAAAGATTCTTCTTCTCCCATAACTACGAAATCTACTGCCGGGTTCTCTTCCAGGGTAGACACAGGCATCGCCGAATACCATAACCCGCCAAAGATGATTTTTGTTTGAGGAAGAGCTTTTTTAATCTCCAGGGCTGCCTCTTTAAAATGCCGTAAAACTCCGTATCCGCCGTAGCCGTGCAACTGTTCACCCATCACCACAACATCGGGATTCTTCTCTTTAACCTGCTCGACCAGTTCATGCATTGGAATTTGATTGGCCTTACCGTCTATCACGGCCACATCCCCATAGCCCCTCTCCCGCACATAAGAAGCCCAATGGGCATAGAGCTGGTTCGGTGAACGATGGATGCCGTGTGTTGCCCAGGCACCTACCTTAGGCATGACAAATAATATCTTCATTAATTTTCTCCTTTCTCAACCACTAAGACCGAGTTAATCCCTCCTCGACCGCGCGAAATTACCAGAGCCTTGTTTATTTTGTGCTCCTTGACCTCTCTAGTAACATAATTTAATCCTTCTATATTTGGTTCGTCTAAATTCAAGGTAACCGGGACTAGGGCATGCTCCATCGCTAAAATAGTAGTAATCATATCCACCGCCCCGGAGGCGCCCAGTAAATTGCCGAACATGGATTTGGGGCAGCTTATCGGGATATCTTTTAACTTGCCTGCGAAGACAGTTTTTATGGCTTTGACTTCAGAATCATCCCAAAGGTCCGTTGCCAGGCCATCTAAGCTTATGTAATCAATTTCATCCACGTTGGCTTTAGCTTCAGAGAGTGCCATCTTAATTGCCCGGGCCAATTCTTTTCCGTCGCCAGAGCAGTTAATCCGGTCAAC
Organism: Candidatus Omnitrophota bacterium; assembly: GCA_028713155.1. Lineage (GTDB taxonomy): Bacteria > Omnitrophota > Gorgyraeia > Gygaellales > Profunditerraquicolaceae > UBA6233. The sequence goes on from JAQTPA010000019.1 coordinate 26,849, forward strand.
GCCGTCACAGGTTGCGCTATATCCGGAAATATAAGCCAAAGGCTTAGCCCCTCTTTTATTTGCCCGCTCAATCCCTTCCATAACCACGATACCAGCGCCCTCGCCGATTACGCAACCGTCGCGCTTTTTATCAAACGGCCGGTAAGCTTCCTGCGGGTGAGTATTATTTTTAGAGAGAGCGCCGTAAGTATTGCAACATAAAAGCGCGTAAGGCGTAACCGGCGCTTCCATGCCGCCCCCTAAAATCATATTCAGCTTATTCTTATTTAGGACTTTAGCGGCATAACCTAAGGCCATAAGAGAACCGGCCCTGTCCGCGACCACGGTCTTGGAAAAACCCTTAATGCCGTAATAAATAGAGACCTGACCCTGCGGCGCAGCCGGAAACCAGGCTGAAGCCATATAGGGCGAAACACCTTCGCGGCCTTCAAGGTATAGATCGCGCAGTTCAGTTTCGGCGTAAAGCCATCCGCCGATAGCATTACCTAAAAATATTCCGACTAAATTCGGGTCTTCATCTTTAATATCTATCCCGCCGTCCTTAAGCGCTAATTCCGAAGCAATTAAGGCCATGTGCGAAAAAGCGTCAATTTTTTTCAGCAAGCGCTCCGAGATATTACTGTATTTATTCAGTTCATCAATCTGTCCGGCGATACGCGAGGGGTATTTGGAGGCGTCAAAACGGGTAATCTCTTTAATAAATGAGCGCCCCGCTTTTATATTCGCCCAAAACTGACGTTTGCCTATACCCGAAGGGCTGACTATACCAATCCCCGTAATCGCAATCTTAGCCATTATATCTCCTTAAGGCTAATGAAGAATGAATACCGGAAAATCCGCTGCTGGTCTTAAGAATCATATCTACTTTTTTACTGACAGCTTTGTTGGGAATATAGTTTAAGTCACAGAGAGGGTCTTTCTCTTCCTGATTGATCGTCGGCGGAAGTATATTCTTTTCAAAAATCATGGAGCAGACAGTCATTTCCACGGCGTTGGCCGCGGCCAGTGGGTGGCCGATCATGGATTTCAGCGAGCTTATGGGAAGTTTATACGCATAATCTCCGAAAATCTCCTTATAAGCAGTAGTCTCAAATATATCATTCATTCTGGTGCTTGAGCCATGGGCGTTAATATAGTCTATCTCCCGGGGCTTAACCCCAGAATCTTTTAAAGCCAGGATTATACAACTGGTCATTGCCTGGCCGTCAGCCGGAAGGTCAGTCATATGGAAGGCATTGCAGCTTGTGCCAAACCCTAAGACCTCGCAATAAATGCGGGCATTGCGCGAAAGCGCGTGGTTCAACTCTTCTAAAACTAATAACCCTGCTGCTTCACCTAAGACAAAACCGTCGCGCTTGTTATCAAACGGACGGCTGGCCGCCTGCGGATTATCGTTACGGCAGGATAAAACATTGACTACGTCAAACGCGCCAAAGGTAATCGGCGTGATTGGTGCTTCTGCCGCTCCGCAGAGCATAATATCCTGCTCACCATCCTGAATCGCCTCTAAACCAAACCCGAGCGAATCTGTCCCGGCGGTACAGCCCGTAGAAAGAGTATTGCATATTCCTTTAAAATGATATTTTGCGGATAATTCAATGGAAGGAGTATTAAACATTGCCGCATCATACAAATCCGGACGGACTTTTGCCGGGTCAATAGGATTCTTGCCGTCATCAGTAACCAGGGCAAACTCTTCTTCCATATATTTTGTGCCGCAGATAGCGTTAGCCAGGCAGACCCCGATACGCTCAGGATCCTCTTTAGAAAAATTAAGGCCGCTGTCCTTAATCGCCATGTCTCCGGCCACTACCCCGAACTGCACATACCTATCCATGCGCATAACTTCTTCGTGCGTAAGCCCGAGCTTAAACGGATCAAAGTCGCGCACTTCAGCGGCGATCTTGGTATTAAACACCGAGACGTCAAAACCGTCCACCCGCCTTACTCCGGAAATCCCTGAGCTCATTGCCTGAAAAACCTTTTCTTTACCTATACCGTTAGGCGAAATTACGCCTATGCCGGTTATCACTACTCTGCGCTTGCTCATAAAATTATTTTTTCTCCTCTTCTACTCTTGTTACCTTAAAAACAATATTCCCGCCGTCAGGGCAGGTTACCGTATCGACTGAATCCGGGTCATCCATAAAGAAAAATTTAGCCCCGAAATTAAGAGCAAAGAGCGCCGGGAAAGCGGTATGAAATGCCGCGCCGCAAAAATCGGGTATACATTTTAAGCCGAGAGTTTCCCATTTGTCTCCAACCTTATAGCCAAAGGTACATTTTCCCTTGGCTTTAACTACTTCAACAATCATCTTTTGGGGATTAAATTTATGGCTTGGATCCTTGGCAAGGATTTCTACTTTGTCATCTTTATCCAGAATCTCCGCCTTAAATTCCAGCTTACCGCCGTCCGGGCAGGTGACCAGGAGTGAACGTTGATTATCCCGGAAACCGAATTTAGCGCCGAAACTTAAGGCATAGATTACCGGAAATAATGCGTGGGCCAACCCTAAACAGAAATGTTTGGGAGGGTGGGTAAAATCTTCCAGGAGAATTTCATCGCCCGCCTTATAACCGTGGTAACAATCTCCGAAGACTCCCGTGACAGTAAGTTTTAGCTTTGGGAAAGGCGAATTGATTTCGGACATTTAATTTATTAACCCCCGCGTAATATGCAGGAGTTCGTCCTTGCTAAGGAACCTGCCTGTCTTTTCAACTTCATGCACCATTTCCACCAATCTTTGGTTTAATTCGGCTTTTAAGCCGTATTTTTGGGCCAAGCTTACAAATTCTCCGTTAATATAATCAATCTCTGAGGTCTTTCCCCTCTTAATACTCTGTAATATTGA
>JAQTPA010000020.1:0-20519 GCA_028713155.1 Candidatus Omnitrophota bacterium
CAGTTATTTTAAGCTTTATCCAACATGCGGATGGTATGAGTTTTTCAGGCGTATATCAAAGCACAAAAAAGCTATAATGCAATACAGGAAAGACAAGCATATGCAAAAGAATAAACAAGCAGACTCGCTAAATGATGATGGATTACTCTGTGCGTGTTCAAGCAATAAAGATGGAAATTATTCCATTCCATTATGATACAATAACGAATTGTATAAAAAGAAAAGAGTGCTGAACTTGTGAGCAATTCATGGCTCGTAATACAGCGGATCTACTTCTGCTCCGCTTGGCCGAGCTATGCACGGACAAAATCGCTCAAGGTAGCCCAAATCGTAAAGGATTACAACAAAAATATAAAAGTCATATTGGGCGGGCTTATTAAAGGAAAAAACAAATCCAATAAACCTGAGGTGTTTTATGGGAAATATATAAGTTAGGGTAGAGTCCGGTAGATTCCCTGTTCATTAATTTTGTAAGATATTTAAGGAGGATTTGTGGCTAAAAAATATAGCTTAAGCGGGGTTATTTTATCGAAGAATTCGCAACAGAAGATAGCTGACTGCATAAAATCCCTATCGGGCTGGGCGGATGAAATTGTTATTGTTGACGGTTTAAGTGAGGATAAAACCGCTGAAATTGCTGAAAAAATGGGCGCTAAGGTATATTCGCATAAGTTTTTAGGTTCTTTTGCCGCAGAACGCAATTTTGGGACACAACAGGCTCATAGTGATTGGGTGTTGCAGCTGGATAGCGATGAGATTGTTACGGAAGAGCTTAAAAAAGAATGCGATGCGTTACTTCCTTCTACGGAATTTTCTGCCTTTAAGTTCCATAGAAAGAATTTCTTTTTAGGGCATGGTTTTAAATATGGAGGATGGTACCATTACTCGCAGCATCTTTTTAAACGCGGTTTTGCCCATTATGAGGGCAGGGTGCATGAGAGGATGATTGTAAATGGAGATGTCGGAATGATGAACGCGGATGTCCTGCATTTCCCTTTTGACTCTGTTAGTGATTTTATTACAAGGCAGGATCGGTATACTCATTTACAGGCTCAGGATATGCTGGATTCCGAAGATGAACTTACCGGTAAAATAATACGTTATAACCTCATTTTTAAGCCGCTCAAACTTTTTAAAAAAATGTATTTAAATAAGAGGGGCTATAAAGAAGGGATGTATGGTTTTATTTTTAGCGTTCTTTTTGCCTTTGTTCATTTTTTAAAATGGGTTAAAGTTTGGGAAAAGCGTAGAAATAATATATGAAAAAGAAATCGTCATTGCTAAAAAAATTATATCAAGCGTTCAAATTTATATTTAAATTGGCAAACCAGAGCCAAAAAATGGATTATTATTTCCAGGTTGAAACTTTTGCTCGCTCATTAGGAAAGTTGCATTTTACGCAAGAGGGCGCATCAGAAGAAAAGAAACGAGATTTTTTTAAAAATCAATTAAGCGTAGTAGAAATTGAAACACATGCTTTTTGCAACCGCGTTTGTTCATTTTGTCCGAATTCTCAAGTCAACCGTTTTGATAAAAGCCAGATAATGCCAGAACATATTTTTAAGAAGATTATTGATGAGTTGAGCTTATTAGGGTATAGAGGGATAATTCAGCTACATCGTTATAATGAGCCGCTTGCGTCTGAGCTTATCTTTGACCGTATTAATTACGCACGTAAGAAAATTCCCTATGCCAGTATTGGTTTCCATTCTAACGGGGATTATTTGACGAAAGAAAAACTTACTCTACTTGAAGAATCCGGCCTAGATTTTATAATGGTTACTTTATACATAAATTTTGATTTGGATAAAAAAATGCAGTATGAAATAGCGAAAAAACAATGCGAAGATTTTATTCGCAAACATGATTTGGAAGTAAAACAGGTAGATAGCGAAGGGAGCCTAATTCGCTATCTAATTCCCATGAAAAGGATGCGTGTTCATGTTTTTGTTCCTGACATTGAGCATCAATTGGTTGATCGCGGAGGAGTCATAAAAAGTTTTTCAAACGGAGCAAGGATCTCTCCTTGCGAAAGCCCCTTTAGGAAACTTTTGATTGATTGGACAGGTGATGTCCTGCCGTGTTGCAATCTTAGGGGGGATATTAAGCTCCACCAACCATATATTTTAGGCAATTTGAAAGAATTTACGCTGCAGGAGATTTTTTATCGGGATATAATAAATAAGTTAAGGACACATTTAGCAGATTTTAATGAAAAACAGGGTGCCTGTCAAACTTGCCAATTCGCAACTTTTGTTTACAGTAGGCAAGCAGAAGCTTTAATTAACAAAACGCTGAAGAGACTAGCAGGTTATGAAAAATAAACAAATAAGCAATAAAGAGATAATTTTAGACTATAACAGGATTTACCGCAGTTCAGGAATACGGGCTAATTCAGCTTACTATAAATGGTTGGTACGGCTGCTTAACCCCAGGCCCGGAGCAAAATTATTGGATGTTTCTTGCGGGGAAGGAATATTCCTGAGTGAAGCCTTGAAGGAGGTTAAACAAATTAAAGAATTCGGATTGGATATTTCGGATGTTGCGGTTTCCGTGGTTAAAAAACATTGTCCGCAAGCCATGCTAATAGTAGCTGACGGTCAGAAAATACCGTTTAAGGATAAACAATTTGATTACGTAACTTGTTTAGGCAGTTTGGAGCATTATCTTGATCCGGGTTTAGGAATAAGGGAGATAGCGAGGGTTGCTAAGGATAGCGCGAAATTTTGTATTGTCCTGCCTAATTCTTTTGATTTAGATCTGTTCTTGCATATTATAAAAAAAGGCGATAAGCCGGTTGATAACTTTCAGATTTTAGAAAAGACAGCCACGCGAAATGAGTGGGGTAATCTATTGGGAACTAACGGTCTTTCAGTAGAGGCTGTTTATGGCTCCAATTTATGGCCGGAATTATTTCAGGAAAGGACCTTTAAGCTTAAATCTATATCAAAATTCATTCGGCGTTTCCTGATAAAGCATTTTTGCCCGTTAAATTTGGCCAGGGAATTTATATTTATTTGTAAGAAGAGAGAGGCTTCTATATGAGGGAAGCACTACTGTGCGTTTTAAGATGCCCTAGATGTGGGAATAATCCGTTATTATTGGAAAAAGAAAGAGTCGATGAGTTAGAAATTAAGAACGGCAGGACTATCTGTAATCGCTGCTTGGCCGAGTATAGAATCAGCGAAGGCATAATTGATTTTCTCAATAAGGCAAATGAACGCGTTATGCGTGAGAGAAAGGCTATGGACGAGGAGGAGTATATTACCGACGAATCCGGGGTTAAATACCGGATAACAGATGAGGCGATAGAAAAGTTTAAGGATAAGTTTCTTACTTTGCCCCAGGGAGACGGGACCTACTTTTTTAAAAGAGGAGGAAGTTTTCAGGGTATCGTCGAAGCCTCCGGCAGGTTCTATTCCGCTTTAGAAAGCTTGCATCTTACCGGTAAAGAAAAGATACTTGAGATCGGCGCCTCTTTTTCTTACGCTTCTTCTAAATTTGCTAAAATCGGCTGCAGCGTGGTAGCCCTGGATATAAGTGATTACCTGAAGGTATCCAGCCTCTTTATTAAGAATGCTTATTATGACCGGGTTTTTTCCGATATGCATAATATTCCTTTTCAGGATAACACTTTTGACATAGTTTTTGGCGCGGCTGTGCTGCATCATAGTAATGACCTCAAGGAAATTTTTAGCGAGATTCGCCGGGTTTTAAAAACCGGCGGTAGGATTATATCGATTAATGAACCATCCCGGGGAATATTTGAAAAAGTGCATCCGGTATTTGAAGAAGTTAAAAAGAAGGGGTTTGGCGACGTTTCTTACACTATCCCCGAATGGCGCAAGGGCGCTAGAGAAGGCGGGTTTAAGAAAGTAAAGCTAGAATTTTTGTCTCTGGCGGATGATTATATTACCCGGCATAAAAACAGGGATACGCGGGATAATTTTAAATTGAGGTTAGCGCATTTTTTCCAGAGTCACCGCGGGATAGAAAGGTTTATATTGGCTGTGCTCATTTTACCGAGATTACTCTTTAGGCAAAAGAGCTGGAGGCTCATCGGTTATAAATAATGAATTTGTCAGTCATCATTCCGGCTCATAACGAGGAGAAGAACCTTTTAGATGTAATAACCGGAATAGAATCATCTATTGAAATTCCTCATGAGCTGATTGTAGTTAATGATCATTCCGCGGACAGGACTGCGGAATTAGCCGGGGTATTATCTAAAAAATATCCGGCTATTAAATTAGTCAATAATCCCGGCAGAAAGGGTTTTGCCGACGCGATTAAATTCGGGCTGAGGCAGGCGCATAATGAATTAATCGTGTTTATAATGGCGGATTCCTGCGATGATGCGCAGAGTATTAATGCAATGATAAAAAAGATAGGCGAAGGTTATGACGTTGTTTGCGGCTCGCGATATATAAAAGGGGGCGCCAGGATCGGGGGCTCAAAGATAAAGGGTTTTTTTTCTTATTTTATGGGTATATCTATGTTCCATCTTGCCGGTATCCCTACCCATGATATTGCCAATACTTTTAAAATGTATAGAAAAGGCGTGTTAGATTCTATTGATATGAAGGCGGCTAGTTTTGATATTTCAATGGAGCTCCCCCTAAGGGCCCATTACGCCGGTTTTAAAGTAACTGAGGTCCCGACGGTATGGAAAGAAAGGAATAAAGGTAAATCTAACTTTAATATGCTTAAGTTATTCCCGAAATATTTAAGATTTTATTTATGGTCCATAGCGAAGAAATTTTGGTTAAATATAAAGAGAGGAGAAAAATGGCTAAAATCTTAGTTACCGGCGGATGTGGTTTTGTCGGGTCGCACTTAGTGGACAGGCTTGTTTCTGACGGGCATAAGGTAAGGGTTTATGATATCCTTGAACCTCAGGTCCATGGGGTTAAGAAGCCCGCCTACCTGAATAAAGGGGCTGAATACATCTATGCGGATATCCGTAATAAAGAAAAGCTTAAGAAAGCTATTAAAGATATAGAGTTTATTTTCCACGAAGCTTCCCAGGTTGGCGTGGGGCAGTCAATGTATGAGATAGAAAAGTATGTTACGCATAATTCTTACGGGACAGCGGTGCTTCTGGATTTACTGGTCAATACAAAAAATAAAGTCAGAAAGATAGTGGTGGCTTCCAGTATGTCTATATACGGGGAAGGCGCTTATCGCTGCGCGTCCTGCGGGGCGGTTTATCCGCAGTTGCGTAAAGATGAGCAGCTAAATAAAAAGAAATGGGAGATGCAATGCCCCAGATGTGCTAAAGTCGTAAGCCATATACCTACATTTGAAAATAAGCCGCTTTTTCCGACTTCTATATACGCTACGACTAAGCGCTGCCAGGAAGAGATGTGCCTTGAAATAGGTAATGCTTATAAAATTCCAGCAGTGGCCTTACGTTATTTTAACATTTATGGCCCAAGGCAATCCCTGAATAATCCGTATACCGGCGTTTGCGCTATATTTTTATCCCGGATAAAAAATAACCGGCCTCCGTTAATATTTGAAGACGGTAAGCAATCCAGGGATTTTATTCACGTAGGTGATATAGTAGAGGCGAATATGCTCGCGATGAAAAATAAGAAAGCCGATTATAAATTTTTTAATGTCGGCACAGGGATTTCGCATTCAATCCTTGAAGTAGCGCAAAAGTTAACCCAGCTATGCGGAAAAAAGTTTGCTCCGGGGATCTTAAATAGGTTCAGGGCGGGGGATATAAGGCATTGTTATGCGGACATAAGCAAAATTAAGTCAGAACTGGGTTTTGTGCCAAAGGTAAGTTTTACTAAAGGGCTAAGAGAGCTTATCGAATGGTCTGAGAGCCAGGAAGCTGTTGATTTGACCCGCAGGGCTCAAGGCGAGCTTAAGAGAAAGGGGCTTAGCCAATGAAGCAGAAAATCATAGTTTTCTGTAACACCGTAATTTACTGGTCTATTATAGCGGTTCCTTTTGTGATAAGTTTTTCCTCTGCCGCCGTAGAGATCTTTATCGGTTTTATGGTTTTTACTTTTGTTTTAAAAAAAATCATCAGCCGCGATTTCACCCTTGTCAAGACGCCAATCAGCCTGCCCTTTGCTTTGATCATCGGCATATCTCTCTTATCGTTTATAAATTCAGTAGATATCCGCGCCAGCCTTCAAGGTATTATAAAGCTTTTAAAATACGGTTTCCTTATCGTAATCATCGCGGGAGAAGTCAAAGACAGGCAGCACTTGACCAGGATAATCTGGGCCATTTTTGCCGGTTTATTACTGGCTTCCCTGGATGGCATCTACCAGTTCATATTCGGAGTGGATTTTTTCAGGCACAGGCCGTATGATTCTATTATAGGATTAATCCGCCTTAAAGCCGCATTCCCGCATACTAATATTTTTGCCGGGTATCTGGCCCTGGCCTTGCCGTTGTCTATCCCGTTGTTGTTGTATTACTTAAAAGGGAAAAAAAGAATTGTACTTTTGATTATTGCCATATTGGGCTTTTTCTGCCTTATTTTTACTTTCTGCAGGAGCGCCATCTTTGGCGTATGGTTAGTTATTTTACTAATGGGTATAATCAAAAAGGATAAAGTAGTTATCTTTTTGACTGTTCTAACTTTGCTTAGCGCTCCTCTTTTAGCTCCGGGGGCTATTAAGGATTGGGCTAAGACAACGCATTCTTGGGGAGAGTTCTTATTGAACAAGGAAAGGCCGGTTCTTTATGAGACTTCTTTTAATATGATCAAGCACCATCCTCTTATCGGAGTCGGTGTAAATACTTATGTGCTGAATTACCAGAAATATAAGCTACACGATACTTCTCTGGATACCGCCAATACCCGATGGTACGCGCATAACAGCTTTTTACAGATGGCTTGCGAAATCGGGATTACCGGAGTTGCTATTTTTATCTGGCTGCTATTCTTGCTTTTTAGCCGCTGGAGGAATTTTTACCGGAATACCAAAGATAATTTCTTAGCGCTTTGCGGGTTAGGTATAGTTATGGGCTTGGCCGCTTTTCTCGTTCACGGCCTCACTGAGACTAATCTTTACTATCCTAAAATCGCGGTATTATTCTGGTTCCAATCCGGTTTACTAATGGGGATCCTATGCCGCCGCTTATCTCAGTAATTATTCCGGTATATAACGAAGTCAATACCGTAGCCCAGGTTCTGGAATTGGTGAACGCGGTAGATATTGAGAAGGAGATTATTGTTGTTGACGACGGCTCTAGCGATGGGACAGCTAATAAATTAGGCAGCCTGGATTACTCCCGGTTTAGCAGTATAAAAGTCATACACCATTCCAGCAATATGGGTAAGGGCGCGGCTATTCTCACCGGGCTTTCCCATGCTGTCGGAGAATTCGTCGTAATCCAGGATGCGGATTTAGAGTATAACCCTCAGGAGTACATTCCGTTGGTAAATTACGCCAAGGCCAATAACTTAGCGGTAGTCTACGGCTCAAGGTTTTTAGGCGGCCGGTGTTCGATGGCCCGGATGCAATATTTGGCTAATAGGCTGCTTACTTTTGCGGTTAACTTCCTTTTTTTTACCTCCTTAACCGATATGGAGACATGTTTTAAATTAGTCAAAAGGGAGGTTTTAGTAGATTTAAAATTGAAGGCGAGGAAGTTTGAGTTTGAATCGGAAGTTACCATTAAGTTGCTCAAAAAGGGGTATAAAATCAAGGAAATGCCGGTCTCCTATAAAAGGCGTTCATATCCCGGAGGAAAGAAGGTTAAATGGAACGACGGAGTGTATAGTTTGTACACTATTCTTAAGCTAAGGATTTTTTAGGTAATATTTACCGCTATGAGAGATATCAGAAAAATTTTAGCCGTGCGCAATGACAGGTTCGGCGAATTTTTACTCAATATCCCGGCATTCCGGGCGCTCAAGGAAACTTATCCAGACGCCAGGCTTACCCTGGCGGTAAAATCCGGCGTTCGCCAGCTGGCCGAGTGTATTGAATATGCCGACAAGGTAGTAGTTTGGGAGGAGGATTTTAAGAGAGATTTAAAGAAACAAGGATTTGATGCAGTTATTATTTTGAATCCGGCAAAAGAAGCGCATTGGCTGGCATTTTTCTCCGGAATTCCCGTGCGGGTTGGTTATGACCGAAAATGGGGTATTTTGTTGAATTATAAAATGCCGGATAAGAAAGGCTTAGGTTTAAAGCATGAAATAGAGTATAATTTAGATTTAGTAGGCTTAATTGGTGCGAAAACAATGGATAAATCTCTTTCCTTAAAGCTGTTACCTGAATATAATAATCCTGAATATGCGGGCGCGGTGGCCATTCATCCCTATACAAGCGACAAGATAAAAGAGTGGCCGGTTGAAAGATTTCAGCAATTGGCTAGACGTTTAGCAGGAAGTTTAAAAACTAAAGTGCTCATCGTTGGAAAAAAAGAAAACCTGGATAGAAGCGAGAGCGGAGAAGAATTTAATAATTCGGGGAACAATGTTATCAATTTAGTCGGTAAGACATCGCTTATTGAGTTGGCCCAGATTCTTAAGCAATGCCGGCTGCTTATTTCTTGTGATAGCGGGCCAATGCACCTGGCTGCGGCAGTGGGGACGCCGGTTTTAGCGTTATTCAGGAATGATTTACCGGGTAAGACTGCTAAAAGATGGGGGCCGTGGGGAAACGGCCATACGGTGGTAGAGAAGAGTAGATTGGAAGATATAGGAGTAGAAGAAGTGATTGAGGCGATTAATAAGTATAATAACGTATAATGAAAAAGGATAGGAAGAATTTTCTTCTTGAAGCAGTAGCTAATTTTTTTACAGGCCTTCCTAAGGGCAGGGTATTGGATTTGGGTTGCGGAAACGGAGATTACGCAAAAAGATTAAAAGATTTAGGCTTTGATGTTACCGCTGGCGATATTGATATAGCCAGGTTTAGATACAGGAATGAAATTGTATTTAAACGTTGCGACATAACAAAAGAAATCCCTTTTCCTGCCGGTTACTTTGATTATGTATTGCTAATGGAGGTTGTAGAACACCTGGGAAACCCTTATGCGGTTATGCCGGAAATAAACCGTATTATTAAAACTAACGGCTCTCTTATTATATCCACCCCTAATATATTAAATCTTAAGTCAAGATTGCGCTTTTTGTTTGAGGGAGTTTATGAGTATTTCAGGGAGCCACCGTTAGACCAGATAAAAAATCCCAAAGAAATTATTTTTAATTTACACATTGTTCCTTACAGGTACCAGGAGCTGGAATATTTGTTATTTAGGACGGGCTTTAAGGTTAAAAATATATTTGCCAGCTTATATGAGGGATATTGGCTGTGGTTTTTATTGCCGGTTATCAAATTCCAATCCTGGCAAAAGGAAAGACGGACAAAGAGTAAAGGCGGGAATATAGATTATAAGAGAATACACAAAATTCTAACATCAAAGGAATTACTGTTCGGTAGGAATCTGATTATCCAGGCAGTAAAAGCATAACCATTATTAGAGGAGTTTAAGGGATGACCTACGCGATTATTTTAGCCGGCGGGGTGGGCAGCAGGTTCTGGCCGTTTTCACGCGAGCTTGAGCCCAAGCAGTTTATGCGCCTGATTGGCCAGGAGAGCTTTCTAGAATCAACTATCCGGCGTTTAAAGGGCGTTGTCGACCCGGAGCGCACATTTATCATTACGAATAATATTTATTTTTATGAAGTTAAGGAGCAGGTCGCTAAATTCCGTATTCCGGATAAAAATATAATTTTAGAGCCGCAAGGTAAGAATACCGCCCCGGCTATCGGGTTGTGCGCGAAATTAATCGGCGGGCTGGATAAAGAAGCGGTTTTAGTGGTTTTGCCGGCGGACCATTACATCAAAAACGCCCCTAATTTCAAAAGAACGCTAAAGGGCGCGCTTGCGGTGGCCAAAGAAAATTTCCTGGTGACCATCGGGGTTAAGCCGGATAAGCCTTCCACGGCTTACGGGTATATAAAGACAGGAAATAAGAAGGCGCAGGCAAAGAAAAGTGTAAAATATTTTAGAGCAGAAAAATTCCTGGAGAAACCAAGCCTGGAAAAGGCAAAGGAATACTTTAAGAGTAAAGATTATTACTGGAACAGCGGGATGTTTGTTTGGAAGGCGGGTATATTTTTAGAGGAAATGCGGAAATATTTACCGGGATTATCCAGGCAATTAAATTCTATCCGGCTAATTCAAGATGTTGGGAAAATATGGCCGAAAATTAAACCTATTTCCGTTGACTATGGCATAATGGAGCATTCTCAGAGGATTGCGCTAATCCCGGCTAATTTTTTCTGGACGGATTTAGGAAGCTGGGACGCTTTGTCGGAAATATTCCCCAAAGATAAAAAGAACAACACCATTAACGCCGATGTGTTGAACCTGGATAGCCGGGGGGTATGTGTGTTTTCCAGGAGTAACCGGTTGGTCTCTACCATCGGGGTCAACAATATGGTTATCGCGGATACTCCGGATGCTTTGTTAGTCTGTGATAGGAACAGGACTCAGGATGTAAGGCAGCTGGTTGAGAGGCTAAAGAAGCTTAGGCGTAAAGAGCATAAGGCGCATTTAACTCAAGCGCGGCCCTGGGGTTCGTTTACGGTTTTGCAGGAAGGCGCGGGTTTTAAAATCAAGATCATTGAGATCTCCGCGCGTAAGCGCTTAAGCCTGCAGCGGCATAAGAATCGCGCCGAGCACTGGGTAGTTGTTTCAGGCGCAGCTAGAGTAACCAGCGGAGATCAGGTTTCTTTGGTGCGCAGCAATGAGAGTATCTACATATCAAAAGGGAGGAAACACCGCCTAGAAAATACCTTAAGCCAGCCGCTCAGGATCGTGGAAGTGCAGACCGGGAATTACCTCGGTGAAGATGACATAGAAAGATTTGAAGATGATTTTAAAAAAGAATGCCGGCCAGTCTGCTAAAAGATTCTTAATAATAAATCCATTTGGTATCGGAGATATTTTATTTACCACTCCGTTGATCAAGGCCTTAAAAGAGGAGTATCCGGATTGTTTTATCGGGTATTGGTGTAATCGCAGGGTCCGGCCTTTATTGGAGGCTAACCCCAGGGTCAACCAGCTTTTTGATTTAAGCCGGGGTGATCTCAAGAAAATATACCGCGATTCGTTTTTTAACGGCCTCCGGCAGGTTTTAAAACTTGGGCGGGATATTAAAAAAGGCAACTTCAACATTTGTTTTGACTTTTCCCTGGACTATCGTTATAGTTTATTTGCGAAAATTATAGGTATACCTAGAAGAATTGGTTTTAATTATAAAAATAGGGGCAGGTTTCTCACGGATAAGATAGATATAACCGGATATCACGACAAACACGCGGTAGAGCATTACCTGGATTTGTTACGTTTTTTAAAATTGGAAGCAAAAGATAAATCTTTGGAATTATGCGTGCCCGAACCCGCAAGGGTAGAGGCGCGGAATATCCTTGGCTCCAGGGGTATTCAGGCTAATGATTTACTGGTCGGTATTGCCCCCGGAGCCGGTGGGAGCTGGGGGAAAGACGCTGCCTATAAGCATTGGCCGGCATTAAAATTCGCGCAGGTAGCCGATAAACTGGCCAATGAATTTAAGGCAAAAATAATAATCCTGGGAGATGAAACTGAAAAGCCGATCTCCGAAACAATCATTAACGCTATGCTCCATAAACCGGTAGATTTGACCGGTAAGATCAAGTTAGAGTTACTTCCGGCAGTAATGCAGAACCTCAATCTTTTAATATCCAACGATGGCGGCCCGATGCATATAGCCTCTGCTTTGGGGGTAAAGAGCGTTTCCATCTTTGGCCCGGTGAGTGAATTAGTTTACGGCCCGTATCCGGATACAAGGAACCATCCGGTGTTAAAATGGGATATGGAGTGCCGGCCGTGCTATAAGAATTTCAGGCTGCCGGTTTGCGGCAAAGACAGGGAATGCTTAAGAGCGGTTAATGTTGAAGATGTATTTACGGCAGCTAAAGCGTTGTTAAGCTAAGAGGGATCATATGAAAATACCGGCTTTAGACTTAAGAAAACAGATAGCCCCCCTTAGGGGGGAATTGGATTCAGCGATAAAAGAGGTGATCGACCAGGCCAGCTTTATTCTCGGAGAGTATGTGGAGAGGTTTGAGCAACATGTTTGCGAATACTGCCGGGTAAAATATGCGCTAGGCGTATCCAACGGGACAGACGCACTAAGTTTATCTTTGTTAGCGTTGGGGATTAAAAGCGGAGACGGAGTAATTTGCCCGGCGTTTACTTACTACGCAACTGCGGGTGCCCCGGCCAGTATCGGAGCGGTCCCGGTCTTTGCCGATATTGACCAGGACACCTATAATATTTCGGTTGAGAGTATGGAGAAGATTTTAGCAAAAAAAAATAAGGTTAAGGTAAAAGCGGTCATTCCGGTGCATCTTTACGGCCAATGCGCGGATATGGATGGAATAATGCAGTTGGCGGCTAAATATAAATTAAAGGTAGTAGAAGATGCTGCCCAGGCCTTTGGCGCGGAATTCCAGGGGAAGAAGGCCGGCACAATAGGTGATTGCGGGGGAGTTAGTTTCTATCCCGGAAAAAATTTGGGGGCATTTGGAGACGCCGGAGCCATCCTTACCAATAATAAAACTTTAGCTGAAAAGCTGCTAATCTGGCGTAACCAGGGAAATGAGAATAAATATTACCATTCAGTTTTAGGCCGCAATAACCGCCTGGACGCGATACAGGCGGTTGTGTTAGATGTCAAGTTAAGGTATCTGGATGAGTGGAACCGCAAGAGGCAGGAGGTGGCCCGGTACTATAATGAAAAGCTGGCGGGCCTGGCGCTAAAGACTCCGTTTGTGCCCGGTTATACCACGCATATTTATCATCAATATACGCTAAGAACATCTAAATCTAACAAGAAATTTATGGATTATTTGCAGGGAAAGGGGATCGATTCGCGCGTATTTTATCCGGTGCCGTTGCATTTGCAGAAGTGTTTTAAGTATTTAGGATACAAAAGAGGGGATTTTCCGGAAGCCGAGAAAGCGGCAAAACAGGCCTTTACTTTGCCTATTTATCCGGATTTAACCAGGGAAGAACAGGATTATATTATTCAGTCAGTCAGGGAGGGAGTATATTGATGGGTAAAATCAATTTAACGGTAGTGACCTTGACCAAGAACAGCGAAGGGATTATCGAGGATTGTTTAAAGAGCGTCTGTGATTGGGCGGGAGAAATAGTAGTTGTTGATGATTTAAGTTCGGATAAGACGCTGGAGATCGTTAAAAAATATACGGATAAGGTTTATATTAAAAAATGGGAGAGGGAAGGCAGCCACAGGAATTATGCGTATTCTCTGGCTAAATTCGATTATATTTTAAGCCTTGATTCTGATGAACGGGTTACGCCGGAATTAAGGGATGAGATCGTTAAGATATTCCAGGAAGGCCCGAAATTTTCCGGCTACAATATACCGCACAGAAATTTTATCGGCGGTTATTGGATTAAGTACGGAGGCTGGTATCCTAACGCTAAGCTTAAGATGTACGCCAGGAAAGAATTTCATTATGAGGAAGAGGCAGAGTACCACCCCAGGGCGTTTTTAAACGGCCCGACCTATACTTTAAAATCAGATATAATCCATTACGCTTACCGGGATTTCCGGAACCTCTTTTCCAAGCTTAACCATCAGACCGATTTTGAGGCTAGAAAATGGTTCAGGGATAAGCGTAAGATGAGTTTCGGGTTGGCCATGGTCAAAGCAATTTCGCGGTATATTAAGTTTTATTACGTAAAAAAAGGGAGAAAAGACGGGTTTATCGGTTTTATGATGGCTCTTGCTTCCAGCGCCTATCAGTTAATGACATACGCTAAATACTGGGAGATGAAAAACAAAAAGGATTAATGTGCCGCAAAAAATAATATTTTTAGACAGGGATGGAGTAATCAATAAATATCCTGGGGATAAGTTCTACGTCACTTCGTTAAAGAAATTTTATTTTTTACCCGGAGCAAAAGAGGCAATCGCTCAATTAAGCCGGGCGGGCTTTAAGGTATTCATTGCTTCTAACCAGGCGGGGGTAGGCGGGGGGATATATGAGCGCCGGACGCTGGAAGCGATTACCCGCAAGATGCTTTTAGAAATAGAAAAAGCTAAGGGAAAAATCGGCAAGGTATATTATTGCCTGCACCGCAGGGATGCGGGTTGTTCCTGCCGTAAACCCAGGCCCGGCCTGCTTAAGAAAGCCGCTAAAGAATTTAAATTTAATTTAAAAAATGCCTGTTTTATAGGTGATACCATCCGGGATGTAATTACTGCCAGGCGCGCCGGCTGTAAATCCGTCCTAGTCCTTTGCGGTAAAGAAAAACTGGCAAACAGAAAGAACTGGGAGGCGGCTCCGGATTTTGTGTTCAAAAACCTCAAAGCAGCCGCAGATTTCCTTATAAAACAGCACTAAAAGAAGATGAAATTACTGATAACTTACGCTTCAGCCGGGGCAGGGCACCGCCGGGTAGCCGAAGCAGTATATAATTATTTTAAGGAGCAGCGGCCGGAAGTCAGCCTGGAGATGGTGGATATACTGGCTAAAACCAACGCCTTGTTTAGGTTTAGTTACGCCAAAGGTTATTCTTTTCTCGTGCACTACGCGGTTGAACTCTGGCATTTTGCGTTTTGGCTTACTGAATTAAGGGTTTTGAGGCCATTGACCCGCTTTTTCGCTGCCTTAAGCAACCGGATTAATACCCAAAGTTTTGCCGCCTATTTAACCCGCAAGGACCCCGATTACATTATTTCCACGCATTTCCTGCCTTCGGAGATAGCCGCGCATTTAAAAATAAAGAAAAAGATAAGTTCTACGGTTATTACTATAATTACTGATTTTGGCGTGCATCCGTTTTGGATCAGCCGGGGCACGGATTTTTATATCGTCGCTTCGGATTTTACCAAAGATAAGCTTATCGCCGAAGGGATAGCGCGGGAAAAAATAAAAGTATTCGGCCTTCCCTCTGATATAAAATTCCTGCGGGAGTTTGACCGGGCTAGCTTGGCCGGTAAACTCGGGATTAGGCCGGATAAATTTACGGTTTTGCTTATGACCGGATCGCTTGGTATCGGCCCGCTGGAAGAACTTGCCGCGTTGTTGTGCCGGGATGTACAGGTTCTGGTTGTCTGCGCCGCCAATAAAAAGTTATACGATAGGCTGAATAAAAGAAACCTGCCCAATGTCAAAGTTTTCGGCTTTGTGAATAATACGGAAGAGCTAATGGCGGCTTGCGATATCATTGTGACTAAGCCCGGAGGTTCGACCATCGCCGAGGTGATCAATATGGGGTTAGTCCCGATATTCATCTCTGTTATCCCCGGCCAGGAAGAGGGTAACGTGGAGGCGCTGGAAGAATTTGGCGTAAGTTTAACCCCGAAAACAGTTGATGCGATAAAAGAGATGGTCCTGGGATTTAAAAATAATCCCGAAAAGCTTCAGGAGATGCAATCAAGGGTACAAAAGTTAAAAAAGCCTTTTAGCTGCCAGGAGTTAGCCGGTGTTATACGCTAAAATAGTCGTGGGGCTGCCGGTCAGCGGCACGTTTGATTATGTTGTGCCGGAAGCTTTTGTAAAAACGATAAAACCCGGTTCGAGGGTCTGGATTAATTTCGGGACCCGGCGCATCGTTGGGTATGTGGTGGCCCTGGCTAAAAAGAGCCAGGTTAAGGATCTCAAGCCCGTCTTAGAGCTTATCGATAAGTATCCATTATTGGATAAGAAAATTCTATTACTTACCGGAAAAATCGCGGATTATTACTGCTGTTCCTGGGGCGAAGCAATCGAGACAGCCCTGCCCGAGGCCTTAAGGAAAGGGAAAAAAATTGGTTGAGCTAATCCATGATTTAGACGGCCGGCTACGCTGGGATAGCTATTTTTTAGAGATAAGAAATGCCCTGAATGACAAGTCGTCGGTAATAATTCTATTGCCGGATATTCCGGATGCTTTAAAAGCGCGCGATTTGCTCAATAAACAATTAGGGATAGCGGCCCAGCTTCTCTACCGCAAGCAGCCTAACGAGCTGGAGGAGTGGTTAAAAATAAAATCAATTGAGCCTAAAGTCATCGTGGGCACGCGTTCAGCTGTCTTTGCCCAGTTAACTAATTTAGGCCTGTTGATTATTGACGAGGAAGAGAACTCGGTCTATAAACAGGACCAGGTGCCGCATTATCATGCCCGGCAAACAGCAATTATCCGCTCTAAGCTGGAAGGTTTTAAGCTTATCCTGGGGAGCAGGGCTCCGTCGTTAGAAAGTTTTTACCTGGGCAGGTCTAAAGGTTCCCGTTATACGCTTGTCCCCAGGAAGAAAGAATATCCCGAGGTTAAGATTATCGATACCCGGCACCTGTCCTTTGCGGAAAGCAGGAATAAGGCTATCCTCTCAAAATTACTAGAGGACGCGCTCTATTCGGTATTAAACGAAAAAGGCAAGGCCCTTTTATTCCTGAACCGCAAGGGTTTTGCTACTTCTGCCGCCTGCCATAATTGCGGTAAGGTCCTTAAGTGCCCGCGCTGCAACCTAAGCCTGGTTTATCATTATAAGGAAGACACTTTAAGCTGTCATTATTGTAATTTTAAGATGCAGCCGCCGAAAATCTGCCCGCAATGTAACGCCGGGTATATTAAGTTTTCCGGAGCGGGAACAGAAAAGATTGAAAGCGAGCTTTCCAGGATATTCCCGCAGGCGCGGATCAAAATACTTGATGATCAGGATTTAAGCCTGGAGAATACGGATATAGCCATAGCTACAAGCGGCGTGATCAAGCGAGTGGAGTTGGATTTCGACCTGATCGGTGTCCTGGGCATAGATAATACTTTAAATCGCGTGGATTTCCGGGCTGCGGAAAAAGCCTTTAGGTTATTAGCCGGGCTTATGGCTCTTACGCATAAAAGATTTTTAGTCCAGACCAGTTTTCCTGCGCACCATTGTTTTCAGGCGTTATTAAAAAAAGATGTTAATTTTTTCTATACCGAGGAATTGAAGCAAAGAAGACAGCTTGCTTTTCCTCCGTACAGGCATTTGGCTGCGGTAAGGCTAAGGGGCCAGAAAGAAGAGAAGGTTAAAGAAACAGCCGAGCTGCTTTTTAACAAACTGAAAGAAGGCCCCCGGGGTAAAACAGTAGAAGTTATTTCCGTTAATCCGTCTAACCCGCCTAAACTGCGCGGGAATTTTTACTGGCAGGTTTTGCTGCGTTCTAAAAATGCGCTTGCCATAAGCGCGTTTTTAAAAAATACCTTAAAGGATTTCCGGCATTCAGGTATAATAGTGACGGTAGATGTAGACCCTGTTTAGAGCTAGATAGGTATAGATAGAGGTAGAGGTAAAGTGAAAATTATATTTTTTGGCAGTTCACATTTTGCGGTTCCTTCGCTGGAAACTTTGCTAAAAATCCCTTACAAAGTCTGCTGCGTGGTGACCCAGCCGGATAAAAAGAAGGGCCGGCACTTGCGCCTTTCGGCTACAGATGTAAAAAGCATTGCGCAAAGGGCAGGATTGCATATTTTTCAGCCTAAAGATGTAAATGCCCCGGAATCCGTAAGATATATTGCTAAATTCAACCCGGATTTACTGGTAGTAGTAGCTTACGGACAAATTTTATCTCAAGGGATATTGGCTCTGCCGAAGATTTTTGCGTTGAATATCCATGCTTCACTCCTGCCGAAATACCGGGGAGCTGCGCCGATAAGTTGGGCGATAATCCGCGGAGAAAAAACTACCGGTATAACCGTTATCCAGTTGACCAGAAAAATGGATGCCGGGCCGATGCTTTTGCAAAAGGCGATAGCTATCGGCGGGGACGATGATTCTCTGACTCTGGAAGATAAATTACGCTCGCTCGGCGCGGATTTATTATTAGAGGCGCTTAAGGAAATTAAAGAGAAAACCTACAAATTAACTGCGCAGGATGAGCAAAAAGTAATCCTGGCGCCCAAGTTAAAGAAGAATGACGGTTGTATTGGCTGGGATAAGACCGCGTTTGAAATTCTTAACCTCATAAGAGGAAGTTTGCCCTGGCCAGGCGCCTTTACTTATTATAAAGATAGGCTGATTAAAATAAGTAAGGCAGGAATCGGGCCGTTTGTTCCTCGAAAGACGGGCGCTCAGGGAGGAGGCTTAGTCTTAAATGCGGGGAAAACCCTCGAAATTATGGCTGATGGGAGTTCTTTATTAATCAAGGAGCTGCAGCCGGAGAGCAAGAAGAAAATGAGCGCCGCAGAATTCATCAGTGGCTATAAAGTTAAGGCCGGGGACATCTTTGGTAAAAAATAGTTGCATAATAATATCCTTGTGTTATAATCCTTTTCTATGCCAGAACTAAGAAAAGACCCAATTATAGGCAGGTGGGTAATTATTTCTACCGAACGCGGCAAGAGGCCGGACCAATTCAACGGCAAGCAGGAAGAAGGCGTTTCGGAAGAGACCTGTCCTTTTTGCGAAGGCTCCGAATCTCAGACTCCTCCTGAAATATCTGCTATACGGCCGGGTAATGCCGCGCCAAATGCCCCGGGTTGGGAAGTAAGGGTTGTGCCGAGTATCTCCCCGTTTTTAAGGATCGAAGGCGAATTGGACCGCAGAGGCAAGGGCCTCTATGACCTGATGAATGGGGTTGGCGCGCATGAGATTATTATTGAAACCAACCAGCATATCGCCAATATGGCGGATTTAAGCGATGAGCAAATCTCTAAAGTTTTAAAGTGCTATGCCGGCAGGATCGCTGACCTGGAAAAAGACAAACGTTTTAAATATGTCCTGGTTTTTAAAAACTACGGTAAGAGAGCCGGAGGAGGTTCTTTAAGGCATTCACGTTCCCAGCTTATTGCTACGCCGGTTAACCCTAAGCGCGTAAAGGAAGAGCTCAGCGGTTCCCGGCAATATTTTGATTACCATGAAAGATGCGTCTTCTGCGATTTAATCCGGCAGGAGATTGAACAAAAAGAACGCCTCATACTTGATCTAGACGGCTTCATCGCTATCAGCCCGTTTGCAGCGCGCTTTCCTTTTGAGATCTGGATATTACCAAAAAAACATTGCGCGGATTATACCTGCCAGGACTCCGAATCCATAAAATATTTAGGTAAAGTAATGAAGATAGTCCTTTCCAAGCTTAAAAAAGGATTAAATGACCCGTCCTATAATTACGTCATCCACACCGCGCCTTTTCGCAGGCAGAAAGCGGGTTACTGGAAGACGATTGAACAGGATTACCATTGGCATATTGAGATTATACCGCGTCTGACGCGCGTGGCAGGCTTTGAATGGGGTACGGGTTTTTATATTTGCCCTTTGCCTCCGGAAGATGCGGCTAGTTTTTTAAGAGGAGTAGAAGTATAAAATGGCGGAATTAAGAAGAGATCCGATCGTAGGCAGATGGGTGATTGTAGATACTGACCATCCTAATACGCCTGGCGATTTTAAATATGAGCAGAATATCCAAAAAGGGGGAACCTGCCCTTTTTGCTACGGTAATGAAGCGATGACACCGCCTGAAATAGACGTTTTCCGCGAAGGCGGCACAGCCCCGAATACTTCCGGCTGGCAGGTGCGCGTGGTGCCGAATAAATTCCCGGCGCTGGGAGTTGAGGGCGAATTAAACAGGAGGCCCTTAGGGCTTTACGATATGTCTAACGGTATAGGCGCGCATGAAGTTTTGATTGAGACGCCGTACCACGCTAAAGATATCTGCGATTTATTGCCGCAGGAAGTTGAGAATTATTTAAAGATGTGCTGCCGAAGGGCAGTAGACCTGGCTAAGGATAAGCGTTTTAAATACCTTATGTTTTTCCGGAATTTTGGTTCTGCGGCAGGCGCTTCATTGGAGCATCCGCACACCCAGATCGTCGCGCTCCCCATGGTGCCGAAGAATGCGTTAGAAGAGATACACGGAGCTAAGAGCTATTTTGATTACCGCGAGCGCTGCATATTTTGCGACATTATCCGGCAGGAAACGCAGGAAAAAAACAGGATCATCCTGGAGAATAAATACTTTATTTCTTTTTGCCCGTTTGTTTCGCGCTTTCCGTTTGAAATCTGGATAATGCCTAAAAAACACAGCGGGCATTTCTGCTATATGCCGCCTGAAGAAATAGCGGCCCTGGCGGTTATCCTGAAGGATACGATAGCCAAAATCAAAAAAGTATTCGTCAATCTCTCTTATAATTACATAATTCACTCTGCACCGATCAATGGCGATGGGGAAGTAGAGTATTACCATTGGCATATTGAATTCATGCCTAAGCTGACCCAGACCGCGGGTTTTGAGTGGGGGACGGGTTTTTATATTGACCCCACCTCTCCGGAATTAGCCGCGCAGTATTTAAAAGGAATTAAAGAGTAAACCTATAAATATATTAATTAAAAGCCTGCCTGCCGGCAGGCAGGACTGCCGAAGGGCAGTCAGGGAGGAGTTAAAATGGCAGTTAAGGTTGGTATCAATGGTTTTGGCAGGATCGGAAGGCTCGTTGCCCGGGCAATCTT
Source organism: Candidatus Omnitrophota bacterium (assembly GCA_028713155.1). GTDB lineage: Bacteria > Omnitrophota > Gorgyraeia > Gygaellales > Profunditerraquicolaceae > UBA6233. The sequence goes on from JAQTPA010000020.1 coordinate 20,470, forward strand.
AGAAAAAAAATCCAAAGATTTAGAACTGGTAGCGGTTAACGACTTGACCG
>JAQTPA010000020.1:20619-25246 GCA_028713155.1 Candidatus Omnitrophota bacterium
GGAGGAGTTAAAATGGCAGTTAAGGTTGGTATCAATGGTTTTGGCAGGATCGGAAGGCTCGTTGCCCGGGCAATCTTAGAAAAAAAATCCAAAGATTTAGAACTGGTAGCGGTTAACGACTTGACCGACGCTAAATCTAACGCGTTGTTATTGAAATATGACTCGGTGCACGGCAGGTTCGGCGGCGAGGTGCAGGCTTCCGGAGCCGAGGCGATTTCAGTGAATGGTAAAGAAATCAAGGTCTTAAGCAAGAAGGACCCCTCGGAATTGCCGTGGAAAGACCTGGGAGTGGATATTGTTATTGAATCCACCGGTTTATTTACCATTAAGAAAGACGGGATAAACAAGAAAGGCAGGGAAGTCAAGGGCGCGGAGAACCATATTACAAAAGGCGGGGCAAAGAAGGTCATAATTTCAGCTCCGGCTCAGGGTGAGGATATTACTATTGTCATGGGTGTTAACGAAGATAAATACGACCCCAAAAATCATAATGTGTTATCCAACGCCTCCTGCACCACGAACTGCCTGGGGCCGATAGCCAAGGTATTGAATGATAAGTGGGGGATTACCAAGGGTTTGATGACGACTATCCACGCTTATACTAATGACCAGAGAGTGCAGGATATGGCGCATTCCGATCCGCGCCGCGCCCGCGCAGCTGCTATATCGATGATCCCGACTTCTACCGGCGCAGCCAAAGCTTTAGCCTTGGTTATCCCGGAGTTAAAAGGCAAGCTGGACGGTTTTTCCATGCGTGTTCCTGTGCCTAATGTTTCAGTCGTGGATTTAACCTGCCTGTTAAGCAAAAAAATTACTCCTCAAGATATTAACGCGGCGATGCAAGAGGCGGCTGAAGGAAGGATGAAGGGTATCCTTGGAATTACGGATGACCCGGTAGTTTCGGTTGATTTCAATCACTGCCCGTTAAGTTCTATCGTCGATTCTTTAAGCACTAAAGTTATTCAGGATGATTTTGTGAAGGTGCTCTCCTGGTATGACAATGAATGGGGTTATTCCAATAGGGTGGTTGACCTGTGCGAGTATATTGTGAAAAAAGGGCTATAAAGGCCTAAAAATATAGGGGACGGTTCTCTGCAAAGAGAGCCGTCCCTTTTTCTTTAATATGATATTTCTATCAGCCATTTTTATTATCGGTTTAAGCGGGATTACCGCGCAAATTATTGTTTTGCGCGAGTTGCTGGTTAATTTCTATGGCAATGAATTGACTATAGGGATTATTTTGGCCAACTGGGTCATGCTTGAGGCCCTCGGCGTTTTTACAGCCGGAAGGATTATCGAGAGGGTTAAAAATAAATTAAACGTATTTATTGCTCTAAACATCTGTTTTGCGCTGATTTTACCCTTTGCTGTTTATTTCAGCCGTGTCTTTAAAGGGGTTATCGGCATACCTTTTATAGAGGGGGTATCTTTAAGCGTCATCTTCATTTCCTCGTTGATTATCAACCTGCCGCTCGCTTTCCTGCACGGCGCATTATTCAGCTCCGGGTGTAAAGTGTATTCTTTGAGTTCCGGGGAGAGCGCGCGCGCCATAGGCAGGATGTATGCCTGGGAGATCCTTGGAACGATCGCCGGCGGAATTATCATAGCCTATTTATTTATTCCGCGCTTAAATTCATTTCAGGCGGTTTTTATCATCTCTATTTTAGATATAGTTTTATCCGCGCTTTTAATTCCCTCGAAAAAAATAAAATATGCTTTTTTAATCCTGGCCGTATTGTTTACTTTAGTTTTTAACCCGCTGGCAGGTTACTTGCAGGAATTATCCGTTAAAAAACAATGGGGGGTTCAAGAGGTCCTCGATTACCGTAATTCCAATTACGCCAATATTGCCGTAACCAGGAAGGTTAACGAGTACACATTTTTCTATAACGGTATTCCGGTGATCACCACTCCATTCCCTGATCGGCAGTTTGTAGAGGAATTCGGAAACTTTCCGTTATTATTCCATCCAGCGCCGGCGGATATCCTGGTTGCCGGAGCGGGCATAGGAGGATTGATCCGGGAGGCGCTTAAGCACCCCATTGAACGCCTGGATTACGTTGAGATTGACCCGATGATTATCAAGATGCTTAAAAAATACCCCACACCTTTAAGTGAAGTTGAATTCGGCGATAAGCGGTTAAATATTATGAATACCGACCCCCGGCTGTTTTTGCAAACGAGCAGCCGGCCTTATGATGTAATTTTAGTAGGATTATCCAACCAGTCGGATTTATCATTTAACCGCTTTTTTACGGAGGAATTTTTTGCGTTGGCCAAAAAAAGATTAAAACCCGGGGGGCTGGTTGCATTATGGATGCCGGGTTCGTTAACTTACCTGAGCCGGGAATTAAGGGATTTAAACAGCAGTATATTCAACAGCCTTAAGGCTGTTTATAAGTACGTGCGCGTAATCCCGGGGGATTGCAATATATTTATCGCCTCTGACTCTAGCGCTATTCTGCAGGTTAACCCGGCCTTAATCTCTAAGCGGATGGCCAAAGCCAAGATTCCTAGCGCTATGCTTATCCCGGATTACCTGGAATACCGCTTAAGTAAAAAATGGCTGGATTGGTTTAACCGGGAGCTGAGCCAGGCGACGCAAGAGTTGAACCGGGACCTGCGGCCGGTAGCGGTTTATGAAAACTTAAAGATTGCGAATAAGAAATTCTCTCCGCACCTTAGCCGCGTATTTAATTATTTCAATTACCTGAATCTAAAATCAATATTCTTTTTGGTATTATTGGCGAGCCTGGTGTTAATATTTATATGCCGCATAAAGAGGAGCCTGAAAATTCCCGTTGCTTACGCTATTTTTACGACCGGTTTTTTCGGGATGACGGCTAACCTTCTCCTGATTTTTGCCTACCAGGTATTTTACGGTTACCTCTATCAAAAAATCAGCCTGTTGACCGCGGTATTTATGGCCGGGATCGCCGCGGGTAGCATTTTGCTTACATTGAACCTTAAAAGAATTAAACAGGACGGGAGGTTATTTATCGGCTTGGAGGCGTTAATAGCCGCATTTTCTCTAAGTTTAGGATTTATTATCGCGGGTTACGGTATGCATTTTAACCAGGCGGCTTTATTTTTGTATATTTTACTTTTTATTTCCGGCCTGCTTATGGGCCTGGAATTTCCTTTAGCCGGGAAGATTTATCTTGGCCGCAAGGATAATGTGGGCAGCGCCTCAGGCATACTTTATGCGGGAGATCTAGCCGGCGGGTGGCTGGCCGGGATACTAGCCGGCGTGGTATTTTTGCCTGTCCTGGGTTTTTTCAATACCTGCCTGCTGATGGTTATTTTAAAGCTAAGCAGCCTGGTTCTGCTTTTTGTTTCTCAAAAGAAGTTGACAGACAGAGAGATTTAATATATATTATATATTCTAATTTTAAGGAGGAGCAGTAAGGATGCCTAAGTTAACGGTTAAAGACATTGATTTTGAGGGTAAAACAGTATTAATGCGCGCGGATTTTAACGTGCCGCAAGACGCTAATTTGAACATTACCGATGATACGCGTATACGCGCGACCCTGCCTACGATAGAGTATATTTTAGGGCAGGGCGCTAAGAAATTAATATTAATGAGCCATTTAGGCCGGCCGGACGGCCAGGTTACCGTTAAATACAGCTTAAAGCCGGTGGCCGAGCGCCTGAAAAAGCTTTTAGGCCGGGATGTCTTATTTCTAAATGATTGCGTACCCGGCCTAACCGGAGAGGCCGGTACGCGCTCCTGCGCAGTAGGCAATAACATTAAACAGGAAATTGATAAATCCAAAGAGAAGGTAATTTTGCTGGAGAATCTGCGTTTCCACGCTGAAGAAGAGGTAAACGACGCTGGTTTTGCCAGGCAGCTGGCCGGCCTGGCCGAGGTCTTTGTAAATGACGCTTTCGGGACTGCGCACCGGGCGCACGCCTCAACCGAAGGGGTAACCCATTTCTTAAAATCCGCTGCCGGTTTTCTGCTGGAAAAGGAGATGCGATACCTGGGTAATGCCGTGCAAAATCCGCAGAAACCATTTATGGTCATTTTAGGCGGAGCGAAAGTCTCGGATAAAATCGGGATGATTGAAAATTTACTTCCCAAGGCCGACGCCATTATCGTGGGCGGGGGCATGGCTTATACATTTTTAAAGGCCCAGGGCAAGCAGATCGGGAATTCAAAGTTAGAGAAGGAAAAATTAGATTTAGCCAAAGAAATTTTGGAAAAAGCCAAAAGCCTGGGCAAAGATATTGTCCTGCCGATAGATAACCTCGTGGTTGAGGCGATTGACCCGCAGGCCAAAGCTCAAATCGTCGGCGAAGAAATACCTGAAGGTAAAATTGCCGTAGATATCGGCCCCCAAACCATTAAATTATTTGAAGATAAATTAAAACCTGCCCGGACTATCGTCTGGAACGGGCCGTTAGGTATATTTGAAATGGATGCTTTTAGCAAAGGCACAGAGGAAGTAGCCAAATTCGTCGCTAGCCTTGGGGTAGTTACGATTATCGGAGGGGGGGACACGGCAGCGGCAATCGCGAAATTTAAATTGGAAAATAAGATGACGCACATTTCAACCGGAGGCGGAGCAAGCCTGGAATACCTGGAAGGCAAGGTTTTACCCGGGGTAGCTGCTTTGACAGA
>JAQTPA010000020.1:25346-29282 GCA_028713155.1 Candidatus Omnitrophota bacterium
GTAAGATGAGAAAGACCATTATTGCCGGAAACTGGAAGATGTATAAAACCATCAAAGAGGCCATTGAGTTGAGTAACGGCCTTAAGCGTGAGCTCTTTAAATTAGATAAACAGGGGATTGATGTCGTACTCTGTCCGCCATTTACCGCCTTAAGCGAAGTTGCGGAAGTGCTTGTTGAGTCAGACATCCTGCTGGGCGCACAGGACCTCTACTGGCAGGATGAAGGCGCTTTTACCGGCGAGGTCTCCGCGAAGATGCTTCAAGAAGCCGGATGTACCTTTGCGATTATCGGCCATTCTGAGCGCCGGCAATTTTTCGGCGAGACCAACGCCACCGTAAACAAAAAGATAAAGGCAGCCCTGGCGAATGCACTTACACCGATCCTCTGTGTGGGCGAGACCTTAAAAGAAAGAGAAGCCAAGGAGACCTTTGACGTATTAGAAGACCACCTGCATAACGGGCTGGATGGGTTGAATAAAGAGGATGTTTTGAGGATGGTGGTTGCCTATGAGCCGGTCTGGGCAATAGGGACGGGTAAAACGGCCACTCCGGAACAGGCGCAGGAAGTGCACGGGTATATCCGCGATTTATTGAGGAAACTTTATGATAAAGAAACAGCGCTTCAAATAAGGATACAATACGGCGGTAGCGTTAAGCCGGAAAATATAAGCGCGCTAATGCAACAGCCCGACATTGACGGGGCGCTGGTAGGCGGAGCAAGCCTCCAGGTAGTTAGTTTCACGGATATTGTTAAAAAAGCCGCTGAGGTGATAAAATGATGATTTTATTGGTTATCCTCCACGTGATTGTTTGTATATTATTAATTACACTAGTTTTGATTCAGCGCGGAAGGGGAAGCGGATTAGTGGAGAGCTTTGCGGGAGTTGAGTCTATGTTCGGCACCAAGACCAATGCTTTCCTGACCCGGACAACCACCGTGCTTTCAATAGTATTCTTTTTTACCTGCCTGAGCCTGGCGATTGTCGCGGTAAGGCAGAGTAAATCCCTGTTGGCTAATGTTAAACCGGCAGCTACTGCAACGTCTACTGCTGCTGCGCCAGCAGGCCAAACTGCAGCTGTAGCGCAGCAAACCCCTAAAGCCGATCAGAAATAAGAATTTATTCTGGATATTTGTTTTAAGCAGCACGGTTTATTTCACGCAGGGCTTAGAAGGCCTTCCCTCCCAGGGTTTATTTTATCACCTTAAAGAGACACTGCATTTTTCCCCCGAGAAGATAATGGTTATCTCCAGCATCATTATCCTCGCCTGGCTGATTAAACCCTTAATCGGCTACGTGATCGACCATTTTTTTAATAAAAGGATCTGGATTTTTATCGCCCTCATCTTTGATATAGCCTTAGTTTTAGTAATCGGGCTTATGCAGCTGCCGATTTTTCTTCTTATCGTAATATTGATGCTTAATTCCGCCAACGCCGCTTTTCGGGATGTAGCGGTAGACGGAATTATGTGCGTGGAGGGCAAGAAATTTAAGGCCACGGGTAAAATCCAAAGCGTACAGTGGATTTCCATATCCTTAGCCGGAATACTTACGGGAATAGGAGGAGGATACGTTGCCGAAAAATGGGGGTATCAGGCAGGGTATCTGCTGCTTCTTCCGATTTACCTGTTAGCGGGGATACCGGCATATTTTTATCAGGAAGAAGATTATATGACCGTAGGGAAAGCCGCTTCTACTTTAGCCATTGATTTAAAAAAGCTCTTTACCAATAAAAATCTACTTATCGTCGCTTTATTTATATTTTTATACAGGTATTCACCGTCTTTCGGCACTCCGTTATTTTTTATCCAGCGGGATACATTTAATTGGGGGAAGATCTGGATCGGCGCGTTAGGGACGCTCAGCACGGTTTTCGGGATTATCGGCGCACTCTTGTATTATAAATTTAGCCAGAAGATAAACATTAAAAAATGGCTCTTCTATTCGGTATTTTTAGGCGCGGCTACTACCTTAAGCTACCTTTATTATACTCCGGCTACGGCTATAGCTTATGATGTGTTATACAGCTTTTTAGGGATGTTTATTTATATTATGGCCATGGATTTTATGGCCAGGAACTCTATCCCGGGCCTGGAAGCGACATCTTTTGCGCTTTTATGCAGCGTGAGTAATCTGGCGATAGTCGCCAGCAACCTCTCCGGCGCGTTTCTCTTACCCCTGGTCGGCTTGAAATGGCTGATTGCCTTATCCGCAGTAACCAGCTTTCTCTGTTTGCCGTTAATCAAAAAAATTGATTGAATTCCGCGGGTTCTGCCGCGCTGCCTTTTTTGTTGACAGGTATATTAGAAGGGGTAAAATAAAACGAATATCCCATATCTTTTAAACAAGGAGGGTGGTATGCGTAAGGTTTCTTATTTATTATTGGGTTTATTATTCTTATGCGGTTGTTCAAACGCTAGCGCGCATCTAAAATCAGTTCAATCAGATGCCGGCGATAGAGTGACCGTAGGCAAGGTCCAGCGGGAAATCCGCATCGGAATGCCATCGGCGCAGGTTATTGAAGTGTTGGGTTCGCCGAATATCGTTTCTACCGATGAAAATAGATTGGAAGTCTGGGTTTATGACAAGATCGCGACAGACGTAGCCTATTCCAATAGCAATGGCGGCGTTTGGTTAATAATTGCAGCCGTAGGCGGTAATGCAGGGGCAACTTCAACTTCGCAAAGAACGCTGACCATAGTCATTAAATTTGACGCGGATAAAAAAGTCCGTGATTTTGCCTATCATTCATCCAGTTTCTAAAAGATAGCCATACGAAAATATGCGTTGGCCTAAAAAACAAGTTTTTGTCATATTCATGTGTCTGGGCATAATTGGCTGCGTTACTGTACCCAAGGGTTTTTTAAAGCCCAGCGATGATTATCTGGCCAAGAGACAGCTGCAGATGCGCCAATACGCTACAACCAATGAAGAACAGATTATGGCTTCTGTAGCCGGCGTCTTGCAGGATTTGGGTTTTACTTTAGGGGATAGCGAGACCAAGCTGGGGTTGGTATCGGCTTCTAAAAAAGCTGACGCGACGAATAAGAGCCAGGTTTTTGCCGCAATTCTATTCGGAGGCCTGGGCAACAATCCTGATCTTGTTCAGCAGTGCGATAAATCCCAGGTCATTAAAGCTGCAGTGATTATTAAGCCCAGCCTTGACGGCAAGAAAATAGTCGTACGGGTTACATTCCAACGGATTGTTTGGAATATGGCCGGCCAGATCAACCGGGTAGAAACTATTAAGGACCCGTTAATGTACCAGAAGTTTTACGATACTTTATCTAAAGCCATATTCCTGGAGGCCCAGCAAATATGAAGAAATCCAGAAATTATTATAGGATCATTCTATTCCTGTTTCTGATTGTTACATTGTCCGGATGCGCAACTCCTGCCGCGAATGCCCTGAGAGCCAATGAGAGCCAGGTAAAATTAAGAAGTATCCAGACGAGAGCCTTTGATACGACCGATAAGAAAAAAATGATGCAAACGGTAATCAGCACAATGCAGGATCTGGATTTTGTTATCGATAAAGCCGACTTTTTGCTCGGTTCGGTGACCGGCTCTAAATTCCTCGGCCAGGCGGTTGTTACGATGAGTGTTACAGTCAGGCCGCGGGGAGAAAAGCAGCTATTAGTAAGGGCAAACGCCCAATACGGGGTTAGTTCTGTGGAAGACCCCGGGACTTACCAGGATTTCTTTACCGCTTTAGAGAAATCCATATTTTTAACCGCGCAGCAGGTGGATTAGAAATATGGGTAAATAAATACTTGAAGCTAGAGAATTTAGATAGTATAATTTAAGTCTATGATGGAGTTGCTGAAGCCGTATATACTTGCCTTTATCCCCATATTTGTGGCAGTAGATGTTATTGCCACTATTCCCGTGTTTTTATCTCTGGTTGAAGGTCACCCCAAGAAACAGAGGAATAAGA
>JAQTPA010000036.1 GCA_028713155.1 Candidatus Omnitrophota bacterium
AAACTTATGTGCTGATAAGCTCCGGGTTTGCCAGAAAAGACCCCGTTAAGCTGCTCTTTGCGGACGGTTCCCTAAAGCGCTATCCCAGCCTGGGGGCATTCCTCAGGGATTATGACTGGTGTAATTTCGGCTATATAATCCATCATTTCGTGAATTGGACTGCAGAACTTAAAAAGATCGCAGTACAAAAAAGAAGAAAACCTAAAATTATCTATCACTTTCACAGCATATTAAGAAGGGAGAAAGAATCCGGATTCAGGACATTAAACCATTTTTTGTATAATCAGGAGAAAATGATCGAATTGGCAGATAGGGTCGTTTGCCCTTCGGCCTATGAATATGATAACTTTATCAGGTATTTCCCTTCTTTTATAGATAAAGTGGTTGTTATCGAGAATACGATTGAAGCCTTTGGCGCAGATAAAAATAAAATAGAGGAGATAAGGGCCAAGCATAAGATTAAGAACAATGATATAGTTTCTCTTTATGTGGGCAGGCTGGAGAGGATAAAGGGAGCGCATATCCTGCTGAAGGAGGCGCCCAAGATCCTCAAGGCACATTCTCATCTCAAACTTTTTTTTGTAGGGAGGTCGCTGGAGAAAGACCTGTATAAAAGACTATTACGGCTGTGCGGGCAATTCCCCAGGCAGTTTTTTTATAAAAAATATTTAGATAAAAATGAATTATTCCAGTATTACTATTTAAGCGATATCTATATTAACAGTTCTTTAAGCGAATCGTTTTCTTTGAGCACCCATGAAAGCGCGCTTTGCAATAGCGCTTTGCTTTTAAACCAGCTTCCGGCTCTGGAAAAGTTTAAGGATGCGGCGTTATTTTTTGATGCAAATGGCGGAGATTTTTCCGAAAAATACGAGGCCTTGATAAGGAATCACGCCCTCAGAAACAAGCTTTCCGGGAAGGCCAGTGCAATTGCCAATAAATTCATTGGCAATAACAGGTTTAAAGACAACCTGCATAAGCTCCTTAATAGTTTTTCGGCGGAAGCCAAAAGTTAACATCTACGCTTTCCTGTTGTATCTGTTATCGGGCATGGTATAATTAATTAAATACAATGAGGTGAAAATGAATTTTACGATATTAGAAGAAGTATTTTTCGGAAACCGTATTTTAGATTATATCATCGCGGTAGCGGCATTGTTTCTGAGTTTGTTATTCGTTAAGCTGGTCATTCGCACCTTTATAAAACGCCTTAAAAAATTAGCGGAAAAAACTACTACAACCTTTGACGACCTGCTGGTAAAAATCCTCGGGAGGATCGCTTTACCTGCCTTGTACCTTAGCTGTATTTATCTAAGCCTGAAAATATTAAAGATGCCCGCCAGTTCGGAAGGAATAATTAATGTGGTAGAGTTGGGCGTGGTTACCTTTTTTGCCGCGCGCCTGGCCTTGATGTTCATAGGCTATGGCCTGCACTTGTATTTGTCCAGGACGCAGGACGATATTACGCTGGTGCACAGCTTGGAGGGGATGTCCCGGGTTATTAAATACCTAGTCTGGGCGGTTGCCGTGATAATTTTTTTGGATAATATCGGTTTTAAGGTTTCTACAATAATAGCGGGTTTGGGGATCGGAGGTATTGCGGTAGCCATAGCCGCGCAGGCATTGCTTAAAGATTTCTTTAGTTATTTCTCAATTGTATTTGACCGGCCTTTTAAGTTAGGAGATTTTATTATCATCGGCGATTTTATGGGCACGGTGGAGCATATCGGGATAAAAACCACGCGCATCCGCAGTTTGGGCGGAGAGCAGGTGATATTCTCCAATACCGACCTTACTGACTCGCGCGTGCGTAATTATAAGGTTATGCAGAAAAGGCGCGTTGTGTTTAGCCTGGGCGTAACGTACCAGACTTCTCTTAGCCAGTTAAAAGAAATCCCCAAGATTATCGAGAATGTTATTAAGAAAACTAAAGACGCAGCTTTTGACCGCGCGCATTTTTTTACTTACGGCGATTTTAGCCTGATATTTGAAGTCGTCTATTTTGTTTTGAATTCCGACTACAACAAATATATGGATGTCCAGCAGGAGATTAATTTCGCGGTTAAGGAAGAATTTGAAAGGCGGGGTATCGAGTTTGCCTATCCGACCCAGAAGCTGTACCTGAGCAAGGAATGATTACAGCAGGAGCTGAGAGCTTTTGAGATTTAGAACTCCCAAATTAAGACTCATTATTGCAGGAATGGCCATCCTGGCCGCTATTTCTTATCTGCTTAAAAGCCAGATAGAGGCTACTCAGCTTAAGAGAATTATTGAGCGTCTCACTGCCGATTCGCGGGTTGCCGAGGTTATCGTGACCGATGTTAAGTGCAATCCCAGAACGAAACAAACCTCTACGACCATTAAATTTTTGGAATATGATACGAAGTTAAGGCCGCTTGAGCCGAAGTATTTTACTTTTTCGGGTAATATTATCCAGTTTCAGTCGATGGTAATAAGGTTTGATGATTTTTACGTTAAGAAGGGGCATCCTTTAAAGGGTAAAAGCGCGTATCTTTTTATGAAGGCATTTAGGCTGACGGACAATGGCGCGGAAACCTTCGAGATTACTAAAATAAACGAAATCCCTTTTGGATACGAGGCCGCAGAGGTCAAGAATAATTTTGAGCGAAAACTCTGGAAGAAATTTTGGGAATACGCCCTTAATCCTGAAAAAGCCAGTAAGGCAGGCATTAAGAACGTCCAGCTTGAAGCCCCCGGAACAAAATTTGTCCCCGGTATGATTTATACGATAAAAATCGAGCATGACGGCGGGCTGCGCATTGACGCTAAGCCGGTAACTCCTATTCTAAAGAATGAAAAGATTAAATTTTAGGTTCTGCCGGGGCCGGCATTTTATTTTATTGTGCTTGACTAATAGCAAAATTATGGTACTATAAGGATGTAGTAAAAGATTAGAAGTCTTAGGCCGTAAGGAGTAGGAAGCTAACCTTGCGGTTTTTTTATCGCTGTCATTGTTTGCCCGGCTAGAGGTTAGAGTATCTATTTAGGTAAAGGTGATGCAAGATTTCTGACGGGTTTTACTATAATTCTTTAAGAAAAGGAGGTAGCAAGCAATGGTAAAAGGATCAGTAAAGTGGTTCAGCGATCAAAAAGGTTATGGATTTATCACACCTGAGAACGGTAAGGATGTATTTGTGCATCATTCATCTATTCAGGGCGAAGGATACAAGTCTTTAGCTGAAGGCCAGCAAGTCGAGTTTGAAATCGAACAGGGCCCTAAAGGCGAACAGGCGACTAAAGTCGTCAAGTTGTAACCTTAAAAAACTAAAATAGGGCCCGGCGCTATTTGCGCTGAGCCCTATTTTTTTCACCCATAAGGGGGTAGAGGATTAATGAAGAAGATTGATTGCCAGAAATGCAAGCAGCAGCATTCCTGCTGTGATTTTGGGGCCTGGGTAGATTTGGATGAAGCTAAAAAAATATTATCCCTGGGATTAAAAGGAGATTTTTACCATCTGGAAAAGGATAAGGATTACCCTTCCGGTTACCGGGTCGGGACAAGCGTTGAAGACAACCGCTGTTCTTTTCTTACCCCTGGAGGCTTATGCTCCATTCACCAGGTGGATTATAATTTTAAGCCTACCCACTGCAAGGAATTTCCGTATGAAAACGGGAGATTATCCTCGTTCGCGGACGTATTATGTCCGGTGGTTAAATCCAGAAGAAAAAGCAGGAAGAAGCAGGGTAGCTCAAGATGAATGTTTTTGTAGGTAATTTGCCGTTTACAGCCAATGAGCATGATGTAAAGACGCTCTTCGCAGGTTTCGGAAACATCCTTTCGGTGGTGATTGTGATGGAGAAGCAGAAAACCGCGCCTAAGTCCAGGGGGTTTGGTTTTGTAGATATGCCCGATGACGGAGAAGCGCTTGCTGCGATAGCCGCACTTAACGGCAAGGAATTTCAGGGCCGTCTTCTTAATGTAAATCCGGCGCGTTCTCAAGAAGAAGCCCGGGCCGTCCGCAGGTTAAAAGAGAATAAAAAGCCGAAAGCTAAACTGCCCCTTCCGCAGAAAACCTGGTTTAGCCCGGTTTTCAGGCAACCCGGGAGATATAAGGGCGGCCGGCGCACGCAGAGCTATATGAAGCGTAAGGGGTTAACCGGGATACAGGAAGAGGCTAAGCCGCGCAAGGGGAGCCAGGATAATCCTCTGCGCTGGCGGAGAAGGAAAGACCAGGTAAAGCCCTGGCAAAAGAGTTCGCCTGAGCAGAAACCCTGGAAAAAGAGTATCCGTCTTACGCAGAAATCCAAGTTCAAGGTTAGTAAAAACCGCCAAGGCCCTAAAAAATAGCGGGCGCTTTTAATTTCTGAAAAATAAAAACCTTATTCATGCTGAATAAAATTTTAGAAAGATTCGCCAGGTTATTGGTCGTCTGGGTAGTCTTGGCTGCCGCCGTGGGGTATGTTTTTCCTCAGGTGCTGGTTCCGCTTAAGCCTTTTATCGACTGGTTCTTTGGTTTTACCATGTTCGGTATCGGTTGCCTGCTTTCGGCCAAGGATTTTAAACCCATCCTTGAGAAACCCAAACTAATCTTCCTGGGTACGGTTGCGCAATTCGTCATCATGCCGCTTTTAGCTTTTATCATCATCAAAGTTTTAGGCCTGGCTCCGGCTTTAGCCGTGGGGCTTATTCTGGCGGCGGCTGTTCCGGATGCCATGGCTGCGGGAGTAATGTCTTACCTGGCCGAAGCCGATGTAGCATTCTCCGTAGCCTTGACCACAGCCACCACGCTGGTAGCGCCTTTAGTCACGCCTGCTTTAACCTGGTTTTTGGGAAAAGAGTATATCCCGATACCCTTCTGGCCGATGGTAAAGAGTATTATAATCATGGTTATCCTGCCTCTTATGTTCGGTTTATGGGTGCAACACCGTTTCCATAAAATCACCTCCAGGATTAAGCCGGTCTTTCCGGCGCTTTCAAGCCTGTTTATCGCTTTTATCTGCGGCCTGGTCGTGGCCTTAAATAAAAATGCTCTGGGAAAAGTCACCGGCATGATTTTTATCGCCGTAATAAGCCTGAATATCTTTGGGCTCTTGCTGGGGTATCTTAGCGGTAAGGGGTTCCGATTTAACCTCCAGCAGCGGCGCACGCTGGCGATTAATGTCGGTATGCAGAACGCCGGAATGGGCGCGGTGCTGGCAATCAAGCATATTTCCGCGGAAGCCGCGATCCCCAACGCGCTTTTTGCAACCTGGTGTATTATCAGCGCAGCCGGTTTAGCCGGGATCTGGTCAAAAAAAGGAGAGAGGGGGGTTTAAGATGGAATATTTTTTGGTAAGGTGGTTAATCAACGCACTGGCTATTTTTATTGTCGCCCACATTGTCAAAGGTATAGAAGTCTCCAGCACGCCGGTTGTGCTGGTGATTGCCTTAGCCTTAGGGATTATCAATGCTTTTTTAAGGCCGCTGGTTATCCTGGTCACTCTGCCGCTTAATATCCTTACTCTAGGGCTGTTTACGCTTTTTATCAATGGCGCTCTTTTCTTTCTTATATCAAAAATTGTCAAAGGTTTTGTAATTACAGGTTTCTGGCCGGCCTTCTGGGGTTATATACTCTTTAGTATAATCAGCTTTCTTTTGAGTTCTTTAATTATATGGAGGTAAAAATGGGAGTTGAAAAGACAGGCGAAAAATACCGTTGCAGCGTATGCGGAAATGAAGTAGTGGTAACAAAAGTAGGCGGAGGAGAGTTAGTTTGTTGCAGTAAACCTATGGAAAAGATAGAAGGGTAAAAAAGGGGGGGTAGGGTAATGGGTAAAGCAATTAAGGGTACGCAGACGGAGAGAAATCTGCTAGCGGCGTTCGCCGGAGAAGCGCAGGCGCGCAACAGGTATACGTATTTTGCCAGCGCCGCGCGTAAGGAAGGCTTTGAGCAGATGGCCAATATTTTTATGGAGACCGCAGAGAATGAAAAAGAGCATGCTAAGGTATTTTTCAAGTATCTGGAGGGCGGAGATGTAGAGATTACCGCGGCCTACCCCGCGGGGATGATCAAAGATACCAAAGCTAACCTGGAAGAGGCTGCTGCCGGAGAGCATCTGGAGTGGACCTCTCTTTACGCGGATTTTGGCAAGACGGCAGAAGGTGAGGGGTTTCTTGAGGTAGCGCGTTCTTTTGAACAGATATCCAAAGTAGAAAAATTCCATGAAGCAAGATACAGAAAACTGGCCGATAATATCGCCAACGCGGAGGTATTCAAAAAGAAGGGGCCGGTAAAATGGCACTGCCTCAACTGCGGCTATGTTGCTGAAGGCAGCCAGGCCCCGCAAGAATGCCCTGCCTGCAGGCACCCGCAGTCATTTTACGAGGTATTGGCAGAGAATTATTAAGGCAGGAATTTTTCTGTATTTTCTGTTGGATTCTGCTATAATAAAAAATTGATAGCTCGGCCAGAAGGCTTTTTAAAAAAGGAGGATGGAGTTATGAAAAAGCTGGTTTTGTTTTTTTGTGCGGTAGT
>JAQTPA010000021.1 GCA_028713155.1 Candidatus Omnitrophota bacterium
AGAGGAATTCTTTAGGGAATTCAATCATTGCGCTTTTTATTATAACACCAAAAACAAGAAAGTCCCGACAAAAAATGCCGGGACTTTCTGTTATTTAATACTGGTTAAATCTATCTGGCTTGGGGCGTGTTTTCCGGATTAAGATATCTATTTAACACGTTCCAGGTTTTCGGTCCGACCTTGGCGTCGGCTGTTAAGCCATTTGCTTTTTGGAATTCGACGATTGCTTTCTTGGTTTTGGGGCCGATCTTACCGTCTATTGCTCCGATATAAAAATTCGCGTTTTTAAGCGCTGTCTGAATTTCTACAGGCGTAGGTTTATAAGGCCCGGCCGGAGGTAATGCTTCCAATTTTGCCCCGCGCACAACAATAGGAGTACCCACTTCCACCTTAGCTTCGGGCGCTTTTACTTCTGGTGACTGCATGGTTGTAAGCGTCTCCATGGATATCGGTTGCTGCATCTCTTCTAAAGTCTGCTGTTTTTTACCGCATCCGAGAACTGAAATTGTTGTTATGAAAGCTATAATGATAAATACAAGGTTCTTCATTTCTTCACCTCCTTGGTGTTTGATTAATTTTAACAAATTATTTTAAAAAAGCAACTAAAATTGCGTAAGTTCTTTTAGGATTTAATTACGGCCTCCCGCCGGCAGCGCGGGCAAAGAACCTTTAGGCGCGTAGAACGGTTAAACGCGGCAGCCTTGCCGCCGGGATTAATTTTTTCTTTTAAAGCCAGCCCTATGCTCCTTAAATAGAACAACAGTAGCGAAGCATTGGTAAAAACCAACGTCCCCAACCTTTTAGCTACCCACACGTATTGGTCGTAAGGCACAACCGGCTCGCCGCAACATTCGCAAAGTACAAGCTCCTTTTCTATCGTCTGTTTTAAATCCTCTCTCTTTGCGGTAGTCGCCAGGTCAAATTCCCGCGAGAGCATAATGCCTTTAGCCGTCAGGCAATTCGCTTCGCACTGGCCGCAAAATATGCAGATATCCCAGTGAACGGTTAACTTCCTCCTGGCTCTTCCGCCTTCTATCTCATCATTAAACTCTATGGCTTTTACCGGGCAAACCTGGACGCAGGCAGCGCAACCCGTGCAATCTTCTTCGTGAAAATAGGGCCGGCCGCGGAAACGTTCATACGGTTCATGGGCCCTACGCGGAAAATCGCTGGTGTAAGCGGGGCTAAATAACGACTTTAACGCTTCTTTCAATTCCCGTAATTTTGGTCTGCGCATATTTTTTATCTTTTAGGCTTAAGAATCCACTTTAAGGAAAAAATAAAACCCAAACTCTTCAGCATTCCGTTCAAGATGTTATAAATATCCCATTTTTCAGACCTCAAAAAACGGTAGGCCCCGCGTAATAACGGGAGCCTTTCTATTGTTTTATAAAATTCCGTAGCCGGGAAATCCGGATAAGCGTAAGCAGTTTCTCCGCCTGTAAAAAAACTGTCCTGCCTTACCTTCTTAGCCGCCATAACCCGCCATAATAATAAACCCAGTAATAGGGCTGCCGCTATAAATAGCGCGACAAAACCGCTGTTCCACTTGCCGCCGTATTCTAAAGCGAATGAAAAAGAAGGAGCGAGGGCATCCTGGATAAAGGTATTGGAGAATATACCGAGGATAACGCAGAGCCCGGACAGGACCAACAAGGGAGCAAGCATCCTCCAGGAAGTTTCCTTTAATGGTTTTTTAAGATTATTATCCTGGCCGAGGAAGATAGCGTGAATAAATTTTATAAAACTGGCCAGGGTCAGGGCGCTGCCGAACATCGCCGCAATTAAAGCGAACATATAAACAAAACGCAGCAAAATTCCCCCGGATGAAGCCAGGCCTAAGAGCGTAGCCTGATAAATCATCCACTTAGAAGCAAAACCATTCAAAGGGGGAATGCCGGAGATAGACAAGGCCAGAATCAAACCGCTGGCAAAAGTAAGCGGCATATAGCGGGCCAGGCCCCCTAACTTATCCAATTCAAAAGTCCCTTTCTGTTTCTCTACTGCCCCGCCGACCAGAAAAAGCCCGTTTTTATATATGGCATTATTAAACATATGGAATATTGCGCCGATTATTCCTATCGGGTTTGCCGTGCCTAACCCTAAGACCATATACCCTGCCTGGCTTATGGCATGGTAAGCCAGCAGCTTCCTTAAATCATGCTGCGTAAGCGCCATCATCACCGCAAAAATAATGGTCAGGCTGCCGATAATCAGTAAAAGCGCGATGACGAAACTGTTTAAAACAAAAAAATCTAAACAAATCCGCGACAAGATGTAAACCCCAAGTAGCTTATCCAAAGAAGCCGGCAATATGGCCATCACCGGGACCGGCGCGCTTTCGCTGGCCGTAGAAATCCAGGTATGGAAAGGGGCTGAACCCAGCTTAGCCAGACCGCCAATAAGCATAAGGCCAAAAACCACCCAGCAAACCGGCCGGTTTAAAACCATACTCATTCCGCCGGACATGCTAGAGGATCCTCTAAACAGGCAATAAATATACGTGCCGATGATAAAACAGATACAGGAAAAACCCAGGATAGTCGCGGCTTTCCTGGCGCTGAATTTTGAACCTAAACTAAGCAAGGCATAAAGCATAAATATTGAACCCACCCAGGAGAATATGAAGATAACAAAATCTGCCGCCAATATCTCCAGGTTAGAAAAGGCCAGCAACCCGAGGAGCCAGGAAAAATAATTGCGCTTTGCGGACATATAATCCTTGGAATAAAGGCAGACTAATACGCCAAAAAGGTTGGCAAAAATAAGTACCAGGCGGCTTAAGCGGTCCAGTCCTAGCGTAAGCGTATATCCACTAAAAAGATACCTGCTCCAGGAAAATTGGGGCCGGGAAAATAAAAATATAGCGGCGCATAGGCTAAGCAGGAATATAACCAGGCTTATATTTTTTTTGAGGCTCTCCTGCTGTCTGAAGAAAAATAAAGCTAAACCTCCGAGGAGGGGCAGCGTAAAAAGAAAAAATAAGCTTGTATTCATCATTTTATCTGAAGCAGGCTCTTAGCTATCTTTTTTATATGGTAATAAACCGCGGCGGTAAAATCCAGCATGTTCAAAAACATATTGCAACCCATAGGCGTGCATTCTCCGGCGAGCATCCGCTGGCCGTGGTTATGGCGGTATTTATCCACTAGACTATCAATATGCTCCTCTTTCCTTAATACTTCCTTGATTAGAGCGGGGTTATCCTTTTCTAAAACAAAGACAACCTCTTCCAAGGCCTCCTTGGTCTTGCTATAAAGATCTTTATATTCTTCCACAGCTCCTTCGCTAAAAAGAAGTTTTTCTTCTATTTTAATCTGGATCCTCTCCAGGATATCTTTACAATAATCTCCGATCAACTCAAAATCCGCAGCTATGTCAGCATAGACTACAACCCGTAATTTCTCCTTTTGCGGCACATCAGCGTGCCCCAGGTCAATTACACTCTGATTGATTTCGTCTTCCAGGGCGTTTAATTTGCTTTCCTCTTCCAGGGCTTTAGAGATCAGTTCCACGTCATGCTCAATAAAAGCATCGTAAGTAAGCTTCCACATACTGGTAGCGCTCTTGGCCATCTGGTTGACTTTTTCCTTAATACTATTCAGGTCTACCATAGTAACCCTCCTTTAGCTTAAGGGTCTTCTCCTGGGATAGTTTAATCAAATCCCAGCCATTCATGACTTTACATTTATCTGTCTTATTAATCACCGCTACTCTCTCCGTGCAGCAATAACAGGGGTCAACCGCCGCCAAAGTAAGGGTCGCGTCGGAAATCGTACCTCCCACAGCAGAAACTTTATCCGACGCTACATTCATAAAACTCGGAGAACGGATCTTATGCCGAACTGGACGGTTTGTCCCATCACTCTTTATGTAGTGAAAGCACTCTCCCCTGGGCGCTTCGACTCTGCCGATACCTTCTCCGGCAGGTATATCTTTGACGCCGGCATCAATCGGCCCGTCTTTAGGCATCTTATTCAAAGATTGACGGATGATACTGATGCTTTCGTATAACTCCAGGATCCTGACTATAGTCTTACAAAATATATCCCCGTCTTTCTCCAGGATTACCTTCCAATCCAGCCTGTCCGACACACCGTAAGGTTCATCCCGGCGTATATCCATATTCACGCCTGAGGCGCGGGCAGTCGGCCCCACAACACACCAGTCAACTACCTGCTGGCGGGTTAAAACCCCCACGCCCTTTAGCCTCATTTTGATTACCGGGTCATCCATAATCGCGCCGCGGAATAAATCTACCCCCGGGCTTAATTCATCCAGCATCTTTTTTAATATCGGTATATCTTCGTCTTTTAGGTCGCGCCTCACTCCGCCGACCTTAAACATAGCGTAGTTATTCCGGTTTCCGGTAACCATCTCAAACATATCCAGTACCGGCTCGCGGTATTTCCAGGCCCACATCCAGACCGTATTATAACCGATAAAATGCCCGGCCAGGCCGAGCCAAAGAAGATGGCTATGTATCCTCTGCAGTTCATCAATGATTGTGCGGATATACAGCGCTTTCTCCGGGACAATATTCGCTTCTCCGCCAAGGATATTTTCCACGGCTAAACAATAGGCGTAAGGATGGCTGGACGAACAGATGCCGCAGATACGCTCAACTAAGAATGGCACCTGGTCAAAATGCTTGGATTCAGAAAGTTTTTCTATGCCGCGGTGGTTATAACCAATAATGATATCTATATCAACCACCTTTTCGCCTTCAACATAAAGCTGAAAATACTCCGGTTCTTCCTGCAAAGGGTGGTAGGGGCCTATGGGTACGATAATCTTATGGCTCATTTTTTATTCCTCAAAGGATAATCATTCTCCGGCCAGTCTTCGTTAAGCAGGAGTTTCTTTAAATTCGGATGCCCCTTAAAATTAATCCCCAGCATCTCCCAAGTCTCACGCTCAATCCACTCGGCTGCCGGCAAGAGCGGAGTAATGGATTGAATTTCGGGCTTAAGCTTATCGGCCAGTGTAACGCGCACGGAATAAATTTCGCCTGCCGGATCATTGCTAAAATGGTAAATAATCTCAAAATAGTCCGGCATATCCGTAGCCGAAATCGTAATAAGCCTTAGCTCTAAACCCCTAAATAATACTTGCGTTACTTCAAAAATATCTTTTTTATCTATACTAAAGTAGACCCTCTTTATATACTTCTCCTGCCAGTCTTTTATTTTATCCTGCAGGCTTTCTTTTATTCTATCCCGCATATCCATAAGCTTACTTACCTTTCTTGATTTTATCCAGCGCCTTGACAATACCGGAGATGATTGCTTCGGGCTTAGGCGGACAACCCGGGATATAGACATCTACCGGTAATATTTTATCCAAGGGCTCGGCGACATTATAACTATATTTGAACATATGCTGCGAACAGGCGCAGGTGCCGCAGGCAACGACCACGCAGGGCTTAGGCACTTGTTCATAAACCTTTTTCATTCTCAAAACAGCTTTTTTATTCATTGCTCCGGTAACCAAGAGCGCGTCCGCATGGCGGGCTGAACCGATAAGTTGTATACCAAAACGCTCCAGGTCAAACCTGGGAGTAAAACAGTCCAGCGTTTCAATATCGCAGTTATTACAGGAGCCCACGCTCATATGAAATACCCAGATTGATTTAGTGAACGCTCTTTTTATTATATCCATACTATAATCCAAATAATGCTAATATAACCGCTATTACCCCTAATAACGTCGGAATCCTCCAAAAGAACTTTAAGGCCTGGTCAATGCGCAGGCGCGGGTTGGTATTTTTAATCAAGATGATTATGGCTAACAATATCAGGTATTTAGCGATTAAGAATAACGGACTTAAAGAACAGCCCAAAAATAGGACAATGATAAAGAGCGGCAGGGTATAAAACATTACTGCCTTGGTCAATTTAAATACGGCCAGGGGCAAGCCCGAATATTCAATCAGGGTGCCG
Source organism: Candidatus Omnitrophota bacterium (assembly GCA_028713155.1). Lineage (GTDB taxonomy): Bacteria > Omnitrophota > Gorgyraeia > Gygaellales > Profunditerraquicolaceae > UBA6233. The sequence goes on from JAQTPA010000021.1 coordinate 5,943, forward strand.
GACATAATCTCCTGGTCGGCCTCGGCGATATCAAAGAGCCCGATGCCTAACTTTGCCTGCACACAGAATAGGGCGACGAGAAAACTTAAAAATCCGGAAAAAGAAAAAACATTTGAGCCGAAAAACAACTGCTGCCGGATTATCTGACCCAGCTGTATTGCGCCGTTACTCCTGATGATGACGGTAATTATCGCCAGGATAAAAGGAAGCTCATACGCTAAAACCAGCTTCATCTCCCGCGCCGCTCCCAATGAAGCCAACGGATTCCTGGAGGCCGAAGCGCCGATCATTAAAGCCAGCGCAGGGATGGTTAAAAGATAGAAAAGTACGAGCAAATCTCCGCTAAAACTCTCTAAAGGCGCAATTATACTCCTGCCTAAATAAGTAGCGGCTAATACCGCGCTGATTAATCCGATGTACGGCGAGAACAAAAATGTGTACTTAGCGCCTGCAGGGACAATGGTTTCTTTGCCTAATAATTTTATTATATCGGTAAAATTCTGGTGCCAGGGAGGGCCGATGCGCCACTGCAGCCGCGCAGTAATTTTCCGGTCAACCCAGCCGGTTAAAAGACCGATTACGGCGCTGAATAAAAATCCCGGGAATATTAGGCAATAAAAGATTTGTTTCATTTTTTCCTCGGCGGATGAACATCTTCCCTGGACCATCTGCACGAATGCACCGCCAGATGCTCACCCACAAAATAAATATCCTTTTCCAGGCTTTCTTCCACCTCTCTAATCTCAATGGCTTTTTCGGGACAGCTGCTTACGCACTTAGGAAGCTGTGCGCTCCTGCCTAGACAATAATCGCAGGCTGAATCAAGATAAGGGATAAAATCCTGAAAGATGATTCCGAACGGGCAGGCCACGGAACAGGATTTACAACTCGTGCAGAGCATTTTGTGGCGCCGGATATGCCCGTCACTAGCACGTTCCAGGGCGTTATGATAACAAGAATCCACGCAAGGCGCTTCTTCGCAATGCCGGCAGATAGTGGCAAAAGTCGCGTATTCGCGTAAAGAGGTAATCCCGTTATTCTGCGGATGATAAAAATAATCGCAGGCAGCGCGGCATTCCTTGCATTTATTACAGATATCTAAATCTATAAATAATCTTTTCATCCTCTTATTGCCTTGCCACGCTGGCTGATCTAAAGCGGACACAGTGTCCGCTTTGGCTGAGGCAGCGTGACAAGCACCTAATCCCAGATATCGTGGATATCTTTCAGCTGTTCGTAAGTAAAAACCGGGCCGTCTTTACAGGCGTAGAATTTACCGATCCGGCAATGCCCGCATTTCCCCAGGCCACAGGACATACTTTTTTCCATAGACAGGTATATATCCGGCGGCTGAAAACCCAAATCCAGTAATTTTAAGGTGACAAATTTCATCATAATCGGCGGGCCGCAAACTATTGCCGCAGCGCTGGAGTAATCTACCCCTGTATTATCTAATACCGTAGTCACCAGGCCCACGTTTCCCGGCCAGCTGCTATCTCCCACATCTACGCTGACTAGAACATCCACCTTATCTTTCTTGCCCCATTCAGGAAGAAGAGTTTTATAGACTATATCCCCGGAAGTGCGGCTGCCGTAACGCAGAACGACCTTATTATAATTATCAATGCCGGAAAATAAACTGAATAATAACGAACGCAACGGCGCCAGGCCTACTCCGCCGCCGACGATTAAAATATCCCTTCCTTTAAATTTATCCAGAGGATAACCCTGGCCGTAGGGGCCACGGATACCCACCACATCGCCCTTTTGCAGCGTGTGCAGCTTAGAAGTAACTTCGCCCACATTCATTATGGTGAGCTCCAGCCTCTCCTTTACTCCCGGGTCCGACGATGGGGTAAAAGGCGCCTCTCCCACTCCGGGCACAGTCAATTCAATAAATTGACCGGTGGCGAAGTTAAACTCCGCCTCGGGCCGCAAGCGAAAAGTCTTTATCGCGTGCGTCTCTTCAATTACCTCTTCGATGACGGCTTTAATTGGCTGGTATATATTTTTCTTCATATAATTTCCGTAATATCCGGCGGATGTCTATTTTCCCGGGGCAGACCTCAATGCACCTTCCGCATCCGCAGCAGGCCTGATAGCCCAGATTAGCAATAAAAAAATCAAATTTCTTCAAATAGCGGTTACGCAGCCTCATGTAGCGCAGACGCAGAGGGTTGGCCCCGCCGGCAACCTTGGTAAAATTTTTTAAAAGGCACCCGTCCCAGAGGCGCAGGCGCCGGGCATTTCCCGACGGAGAATCTTCGCTGAGTAAAAAACAATGGCAGGTATCGCACATAAACACGCAGCCGTTACATTCAACGCAGGTACGCATTTCATCCTGCCAGACCCCCGAATTGTAGCCCGACAAAACTATCTCCTGTAAGACCTCTTTCTTAGGGATCTTATGCTGAGCCAAATGCTCATCCATACGCCGGTTTACCGATTCCCTCTTGGCTGCCCTTCCGGAAAGCTGGCCTAAGGTCGCCGGCATTAATATACCTTTTAAGGAAAGAGCGATCATTTTTGCCTTTTGCGAAGCTACATCCAGCAGATAACCGTTGTTCAGCGGCGAGAGATTAAAATCAAAACCTTCAGCCGGATAGGGGTTAATATCAAATGCCCGGCAGAAACAAACTTCTTTAAAGTGCGGGCAGTCGCCGGAAATAAGTAATGTATTGTCCCTTCTGGCCTTATAAAGCGGGTCTACTTCCTTGCCTTCCAGGAATACGAAATCCTGCACTTTTAAGGAAAAGATATCGCAATTCTTTATACCGCAGAGCGCCTGGGGCCTTTCTTTATAATTACCGATATCTTCTTTGTAATGCGTAAGAAACGCGCGGGTCGGTTCTACGGTACGGTATTCATTAAAGACTATCTCTTCCTTGTTAACCTGAGAGAATTTCTTTAAGAAATAATCTGCGGCAGGAAGCTTGGCCTTGCCTTCGTATTCATACTTAAGCGCAGATTCGGCTTTAACCGGGACATACAGGTCATATTCCTGCTCTATGCGCTCATAGAATTTAAGCAGGTCATCGTTTTTGAGAAAATAGGTTTCCATTTATGACTTTAAAAGCCTTTCCTTTACCAAATCGCTGACTAGTTTACCGTCTGCCTGGCCGGCTATTTTTACGTTGACCTCTTTCATAACCCTGCCCATATCCTTCAGGCCGCTTGCACCGGTAGCAGCCACGGCCTCCTCGATTATCTTCTTAATTTCGTCACTGGAGATCTCGGGAGGAAGATAGGTCTTTAATACTTCCAGCTCTTGCTTCTCTTTTTGGGCCATCTCCAGGCGTGCGCCTTTGGTGAATTGTTCGATGGAGTCCTGGTGCTGTTTTATCTGCTTCTTGATTACGGTAATTACTTCACTGTCATCAAGCACCGTCTTCTTTTTGGCAACCGCCAGGTTCATCATATCCGCCCTCAAAAAACTTAGCACCGAACTCTTTAAGGTATCCCTGGATTTCATCGCTTCTTTGTAATCGTTAAGAATTTTCTCTTCCAGCATATGCCCTCCCTGTCTAAAGCAGAATACATTTTTTAAAGTGCGCCAGCCGCTTATTCAAATCCTTCCGGGTAAGCCTGGAAGCCCTCTCCAGGCCAAAGCCTTCAATATTAAAAGAAGCGGCTATAGTGCCGAACACCAACGCCTTTCTTATATTTTGCATATTTACTATCCTGGATTTAGCCAGATAACCCATAAAGCCTCCGGCAAAGGTATCTCCTGCCCCGGTAGGGTCAACTACCCTATCTGCCGGGTACGCCGGAAGCGAAAAGATGAACTTATCATTATAGAACAAAACTCCGTGCTCTCCTTTTTTAATCAGGACCATCTTGGGGCCAAAGGAGCGCAAAGCGCGGGCTGCCTGAATTAAATTATGCTCCTGGGATAAAGAACGCGCCTCCTGGTCATTGGCTACATAGATATGTACTTGCTTTAACAGGCGCAGGAGTGATTTACGTTTATTATTAATCCAGTAATTCATACTATCCAAGGCAATAAGTTTAGGCGAACGCATATGCCTCAGGAGATGCCGCTGTATATCCGGGTCAACATTAGCCAGGAAAACGTATTCTATTCTTTTCTGTTCTTCTGAAATCTTAGGCTTAAATGTACTCAGGACCCCCAATTCGGTATTCAAAGTAATGGCGGTATTTAAATCGCCTTTATATTCTCCTGACCATTGAAAGGTTTTGCCGGAAGCCTCGCGGATAAGCGCACTGAGATTAATGCCTTTAGCTTCTAAAAAATCTATATGTTTCTGGGGGAAATCCTTTCCTACAATAGCGACGAGATTTACGGGAGTAAAGATACGCGCGGCCATGGAAAAATGTGCGGCTGAGCCGCCAAGCATCTTTTTCCTTTGGCCGAAAGGAGTCTTCACATTATCCAGCGCCACTGTCCCCAGGACCAATATACTCATTCTTCTCCCTTAGCGGAACTTCAACCAAAACACCGCTGCTATAAGTATTCGGTATATCCCAAAAGGGATAAATGTATGTTTTTTTATAAAAACGAGGAGGAACTTTATGGCTAAAAGCGCAACCAATAATGAGACAATGAATCCGGCACCTAAAACCAGGAATTGGCCTGTTTTGAAACTTCCGGCGCTCTTAGCCAAATCCAGGGCAGTTGCGGCGCACAGCGTAGGGATAGCCAGCAAAAAAGAGAATTCCACTATTGTTTTGCGTTTTAAACCAACCGCCAAGCCCCCGACAATTGTTGCTGCGGCGCGCGAAACTCCCGGGATAACGGCAATTGACTGAAAAAGACCGATTATGAGGGCCTGCGGATAAGATATTGACGTTAATTCATCTGAAGAGCCCTGCTTTTCTCCGTGAAGAATTTCAAAAAGAATAAGCGCGATCCCCCCCAGGAATAATGCCCAAAGCACTACTGAATCGCTGCTTAAGAAGAAGGTTTTAATAACCTTATACAGCAATGCCCCGATTACCATCGTCGGGAAAAAAGCCGTAAAGATTTTCTTCCAGATATCCAGGTTCTTGGACAACTCTTTCCAATAGAGGATAACCACGGCCAGGATCGCGCCGCTTTGGATCGCGATCTCAAAACTTTTGACAAACTCTGTCTGGCTAATTCCCATACTGCGACTGGCCAGCATCAAATGCCCGGTGGAAGAAATAGGCAGAAATTCTGTAATCCCTTCAATAATCCCGAGAAAAATAGCTTGTGTTAAATCCATTACCGTCCCTGACTATGCTTGTCCAAAAAATCCTTGAAATCTTTAGGTAAATCGCTTTTTAACTGTAATGATTTTCCGCTTACCGGGTGCGTAAATTCTAACTCGGCGGCATGCAACATAAGCCTTTTAGCCTTAATCTTAAAATCGCGCCGGAAGGCATATTTAGCCTCGCCTAATATGGGATGCCCCAGTTGCTTAAAATGAATCCTTATCTGGTTAGTGCGGCCGGTTAAGGGGTTAACTTCTACAATAGCAAAATCTTTTCTTTTTGCAATAACTTTATAACGGGTTATAGCGCTTAAACCCTCAATCCTGTTCTTAATCTCTCCCTGGTTTTTAAAAGGGATACCCCGCACGCAAGCGATATAGGCCTTCTTGACCTTTCTCTGCCTGAATCCATCCATTATCTTCTGCTGAATATCCTTAACTTTGGCGTAGATGATCAAACCGGATGTTTCCCGGTCAAGCCGATGGCAGGGGTATAAATTTAAAATACTGGTAAGCGTGCGCTGTTCGTTTTTAGGGGTAGGTACGCTTAAAAGCCCGGATGGCTTATCTACTACCAGAAGCCATTGGTCTTCGTAGATTATGGGGATCATCCCGCTTTAAACTCTCCGCTCAGACTATCTCAAGCATCCGGTCTATCGCTTTTTTAGCGCGCTTACGGATATCATCAGGCACCTTTACTTCTTCTTTTAATTCCTCCAGCGACCAGAGTATCTTCTCCTGTGTTGTGCGCTTCATATTCGGACAGATCGCCCGCTCAGAAGCCGGATAGAATTCTTTCCCGGGATTATCTTTTTTCAAACGGTAGATTAACCCTACCTCTGTTCCGACAATCATCTCCTTGGCTTCTGTCTCCCTGGCAAATTTAGCCATCTGACTGGTAGATAAAACCGCATCAGCCATCGCCACAACAGACGGCAGGCATTCCGGATGCACAATAACCTTGGCAAAAGGATGGAATTTTCTTTCGCGCTTGACATCTTCAGGGAGAATCTTGATATGGCTAGGGCAAAACCCGTTCCAGGTAATCAACGTCCGCTGGCTTTGGCTATCGGGAGCCAAACCACGTCCTTGCGACCGGCCTGTTTTCTTGGCGACAAAATCCGCCAGGTATTTATCCGGTACAAAAATTATCTCCTTCTTGTCTTTTAAATGATTGACTACCGCGACGGCATTGGTTGAGGTACAGCAATAATCTAGCTCGGCCTTAACCTCCGCCGAAGAATTCACATAGCCTACGACTGCCGCGTCCGGATGTTCTTTTTTCAGCTTCCTTAGGTCTTCGGCGCTAAGCATATTGGCCATCGGACAACCGGCATGCTTATCCGGCATAATTACTAATTTTTCCGGGGAGAGGATAGACGCTGTTTCGGCCATAAAATAAACTCCGCAGAAAACGATCACCTTGGCTTCGGTTTTGGCGGCAATGCGGGAAAGCTCCAGGGAATCTCCTCTGTAATCCGCTACCTCCTGCACCTCGGGAAGCTGATAATTATGCGCCAATATTATGGCGTCACGTTGTTTCTTAAGCTCTTTGATCCTGCTTTCTAGAATAGAAATATCTTTGGGCATTTAAACTATAACCTCATCAATAATCGCTCCGCCTAAGACCCTGTTCTTATCATAGAAGACTGCTGATTGACCGGGAGTTACAGCGAATTGCGGTTTTTGAAAAATTATTCTGGATTTGCTACCGAAGGAAAACAAATCTGCCTTAGCTTCTTGGTGATTATACCTTATTTTTACCTTAAGGGCAATCTTTTTTACCGGAGGCTTAGTGGCGAAATGTAAATCTTTGGCCAGGAATCCGGACGCGCTGGCTTCATCTTTCGAGCCGATATAAATACTGTTGGCCTCAGGGTCAATCCTGGTTATATAAACCGGATAGCCCTTGGCAACTCCTAAACCTTCGCGCTGGCCGATTGTGTAATAAGCAATACCTTTATGCCGGCCAACGATATTACCCCGGGTATCTACTATTGGCCCGGGCGGCATCTCTTTATTGGCCCTCTCTCTTAAAAAAGAACGGTAATCACCATCGGGCAGAAAACATATCTCCTGGCTGTCTTTTTTTTCAGCTACCGGCAATTCGAACTTTCGGGCCAGCTTCCTTACTTCTTTTTTAGTATAATTACCCAGAGGAAAGAGTATATGTTTAAGCTGGGGCTGGTCCAGGCGGTATAAAAAATAAGACTGGTCTTTTTTTAAATCCTTCGCTTTCTTAAGCAAAAATCCTGAAGGGGTTTTGGCTATCCTGGCGTAATGCCCTGTGGCTAAAAACTGGGCGTCTAAAACTTTTGCCCGGTCCAGCAGCAAACCGAATTTAAGATATTTATTGCATACTACGCAAGGATTAGGCGTGCGGCCCAAAAGATATTCCCGGCAGAAATCCCGGATTACCCGCTCTTCCAGGGCTTTTTGCATATTCAAAACATAGTGCTTTATCCCTAATTTATGCGCTACTCTCCGGGCATCCTCTATACCTTGCCTACTGCAACAGCCAATTTTCTTACGGCTTGGCCGCGCAAGATTAAAACACATAGTAATCCCGATAACTTCATAGCCTTTAGCCTTTAAAAGTGCTGCGGCTACCGAAGAATCCACCCCTCCGCTCATCGCCACCAATACGCGCTTTTTCATTTTTATTATTATAACATAGTAAATGAATATAGACAAACTTGGACAAGCGTAGCGTATAGGGAAACGGTCCCTATTCTCTTAACGGCTAAATCTTACTAACAAAAAAGGCCCAACACTTGCGCGTTGAGCCTTTTCTTTTTTCTTTTTTAGGTTATAACTTGACTACTTTTGTAGCTTGCTCGCCCTTCGGACCTTTTTCAATTTCAAATTCTACTTCCTGGCCCTCTTCTAAAGTCTTATAGCCATCACCCTGTATAGCTGTATGATGCACGAAGACATCATTACCATTCTCAGGAGTAATAAATCCATAACCTTTCTGGTTGGAAAACCACTTTACTTTACCTTTTGCCATTACTGCAATTCCTCCTTCCTTCTGAAATTTTAGTAAACTCTCAGCAATAGAAAAACCGTAAGGTATATCGTTCTTTCTCCTTACGGTCAAGACCTTCTACTACCTCGTCCACTATGGATGTAAGTATACACTAAATTACGTATTTGTCAACTAAAATTTAGCTATAAATTTTATACTTGGTTGCTTAGTGAATCAACAATAACCAAAGCCTCTCTTAATTCCGGAGAGCTTTCTCTGGCATTTTCCTCCTCCAGCTTACAGATATCCGCAAGGACGAACAATAAATTATCCGCCTGAGCGCTTATCTGGCCTTTTTGGCTGCAGGCAGCGATTAATTCTTTAATCCGCTCTCCTGAAGGAAGTATTCCAGATTTAACCATATTTTTTATCTGCTGTATCTCTGCATCAATATTGATTTGCTTCAGCTGTGCTTGTGTTAGCTGCGGCAACTTGAAATTCAAACCCGTAAAGCTCCCCATCGGCTGGATAGTCATAGGTAAGGCGCGGAAATCAATACCGCCAGCCTTATCAGGAGCTTCTTTCTGTACCGCCGAACTGGCGGTAATTTTACCTATAGCTTCGTCGATTAGCTGATTAACTAATCCATCCTCATTTTTAGCTATGGCATTAGCAATACTTAAACCATCTTCGAAAGATTCTAAAGAAACTGCCTCCGTATAATCCCTCATCTCCTTACCTGTACCTGAGGGCCGGACCAGCATTGAGTGAATCGCCCCAGTAGCTTCTTCTTTTAGGAAAAACTTAAGGCCATCCGTGGTATCAATAGAATCTATTTTATAACCGGGAAATATCTCATCGCCTACCCTGTAACGTTCTGCCAATATCTGGGGGACCATCTTTTTAACTTCCGCCGCCGTTTTTTCATCACTATTAATAGGAATACTCCTTGTGTCAAGCATGACATAATAACCGTATTTCTTATAAAGCTCATTAATAAGATCGGAGGTCTTTAATCCTCTAAGCTTTGCATCGGCAGCCATTTCAACAAAGAGAAGCTGGGCGATAATACCATCTTTATCTAGAATATGTCCGCCTAATGTTAGGCCGCCGCTTCCGCCTTCACCTGCAAGAATTACGCTTTGATTCTTATCTCTCAAGGCGTATTGGAATTCTTTAAATCCTATCTTTGTCCTTGGGACAACCTTTCCAATCTTTTCAAACATACTCGTCCCATCAACGCACGTTAGAAAAGCCCCTTTCATGTTTTTTCGGTTAAGCATATAATCAAATACAAGTGCGAGCGCAACATTAAAATTAACCTTATGACCATTTTCATCGGCCAAATAGAACCTGTCGCCATCACCATCCGTTGCTCCTTTGCCATCGCTTGGCTTGGCAAAAAAATCTTTAAAATATTCCTTCTGTTTTTCAATCTTTTCCGTATTTGGCCCCAAAGGCAACGCACCGAAATCCGCTAGCGGCTCCTCATGAAAAAGGGTGAAAAAATCCTTGTCTACAGCCTCAAAGGCCTTTCTCATCCACCATCCTGCCGCTCCATTCATAGTACTAACATTCCAAGTAAAGTCTTTTTCTCTAATCGCCTGGCGAATCTTGTCAAAATCTATAAGCTTTGCAACATGGCTAATATAAACATCAAATACTTTTTGCGGGTCAATCTTGGTATAATTTGAATACTTTGAAAAATCTATTGAATCAGGCAATCTCGCGATACCTTTACCATCTTCAATAATACCGTTTGCTATATTCTGAATAACACCATTGACCTTGGGCTCTGAGGGAGCTCCCTCAAATTCCCCTCCGGGATTTAATTTTATGCCCCCATCGGTACGGGGATTATGCGAAGGTGTATTATTAATAGTACCAACGATCTCCTCATTTTCGGCTAATTCAAAAATTTCATTTGCATAACGAATAACAAAAGAGCCTATGGGTGTAGGCATAGGTCTCTCAAACGCCAACACCTTAAAATCGTTAGCTAATGCCACGCGCACTTCTTCCTCCTGAAATATCTTATTGAATGCCCGCGGGTCGCTACCGATAATAATAACTTTATTCTTGCCGTAAAAATCTCCGACTTGATTTACAAAGCCAATAATACCCTGGGTAATAGCCGCGGCAATACCGGAGGTTAATTGTTTGCCATACTCTCCGCGGTGCCCGGAAGTCCCAAAATTTACGCCGATAAATTCCTCGGGAATTTCAAAAACAGAATCATCTGAAGCAACGACTGCCTTAACCGGTGAAGAAGCCTGCACCGCCGAGCTGGCGGAATAAGCGCCTACAAATGCTGCTTTCACTTTATTAAGGTTTTGCGCGGAATCAAGCATGCGTATAAATACGCCCCTGCTCTTATCGCGAATCTCTTGAGACTTAGTTAACGCATCATAGGTAGCCTGTCCGAAAGCGTCCCGCACATAGTGTGGTGAAACATTATGCAAGTACCCTTTAGCAAACCCCACGGCAGGTCTTCCGGGAAGCGTCTCTTCTGGAGTAAAAGAAATGAAAAACGGCAGGAATTTCTCAGAGCGGGATAAAACATGTTGCATACTTATATGTTGATCAGCTGTTCCTTGCATAACCCAAGGCACACCTGCCATATAGAGGGCTTCCCTTAATTGAGAAAATTTCTTTCCTTCAAGATAAAGTACGGCAATTAATATCCGGCCTTCTGCTTCCGCCAGATGCTTTGCGGATGTAACAACATTTAGTAAATCCTTGCCGCTGGCAACTTGGCTTAATTGAGGAGCGTTAGCCTGAATATCTATTTTTCTTGCCTTTTCTTTTACCCCTACCAAGGCATTCTGCACTTCGCCTTTAGCCTGAACGTCTTTTAAATCCTTCTCCAGGAATTCCTTGCCCAATTCCACGTAGGGCTGCCTAGTATAGAGGTTCTGCTGCACTATTTCAGTTGCTTTATTATCAAGATCATTCAAATCCACATCATCGATACTATAGCCTGCCTTTATAAGCGCGCGGGAAATCAACTGGAGCCCGACTGTTCGAGTAATACCATAGAAAGTCGCAAAAAGCTGGGCAAAAGTATCTGCTAAAAGCTGCGGGCTAAGAGATTCAAACGAAGGCACGGCTATCTTTTCTTCATTGAAGTGGTTTTTATCAAGAGATAGACCAGAGAGGTTAATTACAAGTTTATGTTTGTCGTTTTCATAATATTGACTCTGGGACTGCCAATAACTTGTTTTCTTGGCGATCAGCGTAGGAGCACCTTCCTGCCAGATACTCTCATTAAAATTCTGTTCGATCGCTTTGCCAAACCAAAAGAGATAATCCGGCACAAGCAGGATTATCTCTTTAATTTCCTTATCCAAAATCATGTTCCCCAATATATTAGCCTGATGCTGTCCTTCTCTTACTTTCAATACCCCTTCATAGCGTTTCTGCCAATACCTTTCAGCATCAAGTCTGTAATAAGCAAGGGCCGGCATCATATGCAACATATCCGTCCAGCGTCCGCCGACATTGTCAAACATGGCGATAAACCCTGGGATATCTTTTCTGTCCAATATCTTATCTAATCCGGAATTCCGGATAAATGCCGAAAGACGGCTTTTTGCCGGCCTGTCGGTAGTCTCAAAAACCATATTACCTAAGACAATACCGAAGATCTCTTTTACCTGCCTTGCATCTACAGTAATTTTTCTTTGATTACAGGTTTCTACAACCCGGTCTAAAGAAAAATTTTTAAATAACTCTTCAGAAGGAAGCTCTCTGCCGTCTTTGAAGTTGACTGAATGCATGGTATCGAGAACGGTGCTGGCAAATTCTTCCCCATTTAATCCGTTAACTACCTCCGGAGCAATATATTTAAGGAACACATAAAACATCTCTACGAATACCATCATTGTTTCGTCGGTAGAACCCGATTTTGAGCTTGGGACAAGAACCAATTCCCGCCATTTTGCCTGGATAGCTTCAAGCTCACTACGCAAGCTTGTATCATAGTTTTTACCTAATTCGTATTCTCCCTTAATACTTACCCTGTTTTTTCCAAGCGCCTGAAAAGCAGAATAAATTGCCTCAAAGGGAGTGTGCTGCCCACCAATCCCTTCTTTTCTAAGCATGCGTATATTCTGCCTTCTGTTAAAAAATTCCTGATAAGTCTGTACGCCTTTCAAAAATACTTCTTTCCCTCCCGGAGCAAAATATCCCTGATTACCCTCTAAGGCATGCGAACCATCAATAGCCGCCCCCTTAGGCACCCCATAACCTTTCTTGCCCTTACCGTCTTGAGTTAAACGTGGATCATCTGAAATTAGGAAATTGGTAAGCTTTATTCCGAGCTGATTTCCAAAAGTAGATTCTTTTGTCCGTATCGCCGAGCTGGCGGAAGTTTTTATTCCCGAATAAGGATTGCCTTCAATTAAAACGCCAGTTTTATTAAGAAGCGCTGACGGCATATCCTTACCAGTAAAACCATTTTGAATATTTATAGCGCTTGAGGCCACATCTATACCGCCGCTAAAGTAACTCCTGATAACCTGGCCCGTAGGAGTATAAACCGGCTTCTGGATGTTATACTCGCCTTCAGTGAAAGATTGCTGATATTGCTTAAAATATTCGGTTTTTGACCAGGATTCTTTAGAGATTAAGTTAGTAAGGTCTCTAGTATTGATTAAAGAAGCGTAAGTGCCGGTTTTACCGGTGAAGCGCAGCTTAAACCAGCGAGAAAGAATTAAGGAATAATATACCTGTCTTAGGGGAGCGTATCTTTTGGAGGAGTTAACTTCTTTGGTTAGTTTAGGGATGATGAGTTCACGGATAAGCTGGCTGGAGTATTCATTCAAGGCCCTGGAGCGGCTGTCTTTAAAATTATAGGTAGCTGAATCCTTCAAGTAATCCTGCTCTAACATTACTTTAAGATTAGCTTTATAGACATAGGCTGAGTCTTGGGACTCCCTGACGATTATTTCTCCGGGGACTATCCAGGGCCGGGTGAGTGTAGGTATAGTTACATTATCATAGCCGTAGAGCTCAGCTGCCTTTTTATAGAGCTTATCCCAGTACTCTCTACCTTCAGGGGTAGCCGGAGAGGTCATTGCGCTAGTGTCTTTCTTTAACTGAAGGTCTGCGGCCAGCATAATCTTGCCAACATCGGTCTTCTCTAAGTATTGGTCAATTATCTGGTCTTCGGAGTCAGGACGCAGGTTTACCCAGAACATACTATCGGGCAGGGTTATGCCGACTAAAAAATAGCTAAGTAACGTTTGGGTAGAACTTTGCAGCTCTTTATCTCCTATATTTTTAAGGTCGCCTTTATCTAAAACAACCTTAAAATTATCTTTCAGGTTATCATAAGAGAAATAACGTAGGTGCAGGGGCCTAAACCTCTCCTGGACCAGGTTACTACTGATTCTAGAAAAGTAATTAGCGATATTTAACTCTGCGGCGAGCTGGGCAAAGCCGATTTGCTGGAAAAGTAAGCTAAAGCTTAAGACTAAGGATAAGATTTTTCTAGTTCTCCCCATTATTCCTTCACTCCTTTTTTAATCTCTTTATTTAGTAGAAAATAAAAAACCAGAAAGCCGACCTCATTTATTCCGTGGCATTCTGGTTTAGAACTGCTTTTTTGAGCGCTTTCGCCCTCCAGCGAAACGCTGACCCTAATTTAAGAAAAGTATAACATAAATTTAAGGAATTTCAAGTTTTTTACCTAAATTTATCTACCCTTTTAAGGTTATAATAACCCAATACTTTTACCTTGGCCTTGGATTTAGTTACCAGCCAAGTATGGTATTTCTTCATAAAGCGGTCATGGTCGCTCTTTTTATCCCATTCATACACGGAAGCATACTGATTAAGGCAGCCATAACGCTTCATGGTAGAATAAGCCACAAAACCTTTGGCTTTTTTGGCGAAACCCGCCCACATCAGGCTGTCCTTGCGGTATTTAACCACTTCTTTAGGCTTAATCTGGAATAAGACAACGTGAATGAACATTAGGTAATATTATAGCAATATTTTATTACCATTCAAGCTTAAAACCAGAATCAATCCATCTCCCGGGCTGAGGAATACCTTCTATCTCCTGATACCCGACATTAAGCAGGTTCGTACCGGAAAGAAATAACGACATATTCTTGTTTAAATTGAAGTTAGCGCGGACATTAAGCAGGAACCAGCCCGAACGTCCGGGTTTCTGCTTGTAGGTAAAACCTACGGATTGGAAACCAAAAGGTAATTTAAATTTAAATTCAGAATTCCAAAGGTGGCGGCTATAGTTTGGACCGTATTTAAAAAGATACCCGGCCTTATCCGCGGACTTATTAATATAGGTATAATTGCTATTGACGCTCGTAATTCTGTTTATTTCCCACTCGAATTTAGCCTCTATTCCAAATACATCCGCCCCGGGGATATTTTGAGATTGCCATGGTTGGCTGGTATCAGTCCTTACCCAGTCAATAAAATCATCTTCCCGCCTCAAGAATACCGTCAGGCCCGAAAATAATTTCTCTTTTTTCATTTCATAACCGATTTCGTAGTTCAGGGATTTTTCAGCTGAGAGATCAGGGTTGCCTTTAGTAACGCCGTCATAACCATAATAGAGTTCGGTGAATGAAGGCACGCGCATATTCCTGGAAACGGCGCAATGCAGGAAATTTGAAGGGTTAATTTCGTAACGTAAGGCTATTGCCCCGGTATAAACATTGTTAAATCCGGCATAATCATCCAGGCGAAAGGATAAATCTGAATAAATCTGCGGAGCTAAGGCCAACGTATCATCAATGAATATACTCCTGTGCTCTCTGGTATGCCGGCCTATAGAGGTAGAGGTAATGCGTTCGTTCCCATATTCAAGGCCAAACCCCGCCTTGCCCATATGCAAAATATCTTTCTGAAAGTAAATACTCGGTGTATATGTATCGTTCCGATGGGAATTGCTGATTGGTTGATTTTTATCCAACGCAAACTTATCAAAATGCCTGCGCCAGATAAAATTCGGCTTAATCACTAGCCCTTCTTTATCTAAATTCAGTCCGGTATCCAGAAGATAGGTCCGGGTCCATTCTTTTGAAGGATAACCCAACCCCGGAGTATAAAAATCATACGCGCCAAAGTCTTTCTTCTGATACCCTATATTTAAATCCAACGATCCCAAGGGCAACCCCAATGACGAAACTAAACTTGCGGTAAATTTCTTGTAATCCGTATCTTCGTGGAAACCGCCGGACTGTGCATTCTCTACGGATAACCTGACGCCTAAATCCCTGATTTTGTCGCTTACGCTCAAAAGCTGGGAGAAGGTGCCATATTGGCCCCCGGATAATTCCAGAATGTATTTTTTTTCATCAGGCTTGCGGATAACAAAGTTGATTGCCCCGCCTATCGCATCCGGGCCAAACATTGACGAAGAAGCTGCTGGCAATACCTGCAGCCTGGAAATATCCGCCGAGGTAAACGGAATATCAGAATTAAAATGGGCGGTCTGGGGATCGTTGATGCGTTCGCCATTAAGTAAAATCAGCACATCCTGGAAATTCGAGCCGCGCAAGGAGAAATCGGTCTGTATCGCGTTATGCGGAGAGCGGCTCTGTAAGTCTACCGGGAGAACGCTTAATCCCTCTATGAATGAATTATAGGGGAGGCTTACGAAATCTGCGGAATCCAGGGAATACTGCTCAAGGAGAAACTTCCTGTTCTTAGCAACGACGATTTTCTCTAATCTGGATGCGGGATTATCTTCTCCAAAGGCAGGCGAAAATAATCCCAGCATAACTACTGAAAAAAATAAAACGCGCCGTTTTATCTTTTGCATAATGCCTATTATAAATGGGCGCGCCTAACTGTCAACCAATTTTATATTTTTAGTTTACAATTGACTACCTGCAGTGCACAACATCCCCGGACATAACCTTTTGGGTTATGCCGTTATCCTTACGGATGAGTAACCCTCCGTCGCTATCTATATCCAGCGCCTCTCCTTCAATATGTTTATGCTGACAATATACCTTTACCCGCCGGCCTAAGGTAGCGTTACTCTGGCGCCATTTTTCCAGAATTTGGCTAGCTCCTTTTTTCTCCAGAAACAGGTAATTTATTTCGAGTTCCCGTAATATCTCCTGTAACAGAGTGACCCGGCTTACTTCTTCTTTTTTTTGCTCCTTTAAAGAAGTAGCGCTAGAGATCAAAGACTTTTTATCATTATTCACATTTATCCCGGCACTGATAATCACAAAATCTATTCTATCGGTTTCAGCGATTACCTGCGTCAATATACCACAGAGTTTTTTATTGTTTACCAGTAGATCATTGGGCCATTTTATCTGGGAAGTAATGCCGGTTGAACTTTTCAGCGCAGTACAGATACTTACCGCTGCCAGAAGGGTCAGTATAGACGCCTGCGTAGGAAGCATATTAGGACGTAAAATTAAAGACATATATAAGCCCTTATACTTAGGAGAAAACCAATCCCTGCCCAGCCTTCCCCTGCCTTTAGTCTGGGATTCTGCCAGAATAAGCGTACCGCTGGCAGCGCCCTTTACCCCCAGATCCATCGCCATATCTATAGTTGAAGTCAACGTATCGTAATAAAATA
Organism: Candidatus Omnitrophota bacterium; assembly: GCA_028713155.1. GTDB lineage: Bacteria > Omnitrophota > Gorgyraeia > Gygaellales > Profunditerraquicolaceae > UBA6233. The sequence goes on from JAQTPA010000021.1 coordinate 22,684, forward strand.
TTTTCCTGCCAAAGGTCTTAGTGTTCAGAGAGCGCCAAACTTCAAACTCAAATAACCTGTCGGGGCTGGAAGCAAGGCGATAACCCAGATGCGGGACTGCCTCGATATCATAACCTTTGTCTTTTAGTTCCTGTATGTGCTTCCAAAGAGCCTGCCGGCTGATATTTAAATGGCTGCTTATGTCTTCGCCGGAAACATAGCTTTCTTTTTTCTTTAAGAGATTTAATATTTTATCCTGCATTATTTTTTAAGATACTCCTCGAATTTTTGCCAGAATGGATCTGTCCCGGGATGCGTAAGCTTAAACTCATTTTTTCCTTCAAAAACAGTAATCCCGTTTTCCTTCTCCACTACTTCTCCGGCGATACTCGCGGGGATACCCTCCTTGTTTAAAGCATCCACTGCTTTTTGGGCGTTGGATTTATCTAGCGTAGCCAGTAAAGTTCCTTCGCTTATCGCCCGATAAGGATCAATATCGAAACATTCACAGGTCTTTTTGACTACTTCTTGGATTATTATTTTATCCAACCAAATATTCATACCTACCTGACTGTGACTGGCAATTTCATAAAGCCCGCCAAAAACCCCGCATTCAGTAGCATCATGCATAGCCGTGACTTTTCCGGATTTGGCTACGATGAGCGCGTCTTTTACCGTAGACATCTGGTAATAAACATCCTGGGCGCATCTTACAAATTCTTTTCCGAAACGCTCTTCCAGATATTCAGGGAAATACGCCGCCATTAATCCGGTAGTTTCGATTGCCGCCCCTTTGGAGATGATGACCGCGTCCCCTATTTTTGCCTGGGGCCTGACCAGTTTTTCCTTTTTATCAATACCAAAAACGGTTGCTCCGCCGACAAAAGGATAATTGCAGCCTGCGTAGCGGGCAGTATGCCCGGTTACGACCGTAATACCCAATCTCTTGCACTCGCTATCAACTGTATCCCACATCCGGGCTAATTCATCTTCAGTAATTTCCGGAGGGAGATTTAAATCTACAGCTAAATATCTGGGCGCGATCCCGCTAACCGCTACATCGCTGGCTAATATATGCACGGCAAACCAGGCTGCCTTCTCCATGCCTAAGCCATTAGCGATGTAAAAAGGATCGGTGGATAAAACCATAACCTTATCCCCCAAGTCAACCACGCCAAAGTCAACCCCGGACTGCGGTTTAACTATTACCGAAGGATCAAGATTTCCTAATTTTGGATAAATGAATTTCTTGAAGAATTCAGGATTGATTTTACCTAATGCGGGTAACTCACTCATTTTTTCTCGTATAGCGGAGACATAGCGCGCAGCTTTTCAACTACTTTAGGCAGGTTTTCCAGTAAAAATCTTACGTCCTGCTCTTTGGTCCACCTGCCCATACTGATTCTAAGCGAACCGTGAGCAGTCGCATGGTCCAAGCCAATAGCCAGGAGCACGTGTGATGGCTCCAAAGAACTGGAAGTGCAGGCTGAACCGGTGGAAACAGCGATCCCGAGCATATCCAAACTTAAAAGAATAGACTCTCCTTCTATATATTTTATGGAGAAATTGACGTTATTGGGCAGCCGCAGCTGAGGATGGCCGTTAAGCCGGACATCGGGAATTTTCTCAGGTATTCCCTGGATTAATTTAGAGCGCAAAGCTACCAAGGCTTTTGCTTCTCTGTCCATATCTTTAGCGCATAATTCTACTGCCTTGGCTAAACCGACTATAGCGGAGACATTGTGCGTGGAAGCACGCCTGTCTTTCTCCTGGTCTCCGCCGCATAAAAATCTGCCGATACGTACCCCTTTTCTAATATACAATGCGCCGACACCCTTCGGGCCGTAAAACTTATGGCCGGAGAGCGATAGGAGGTCAACGTTCAACTCATTAACATTTACCGGAATATGGCCGACAGTCTGCACCGCATCGGTATGAAAATAAATCCCTTTTTCTCTGGCGATTTTACCAATTGAGGAAATAGGTTGGATTGTCCCGATTTCGTTATTAGCATGCATAATGGAAATAAGGATTGTTTTATCCGTGATCGCTTTTTTGACTTCATCGCAAGAAACCAATCCGTCTTTATCCACTCCCACATAAGTTACCTGAAAACCTTTTTTTTCCAATACCCTGCAAGGCTCAATTATAGCGTGGTGTTCTATGGCGGAGGTGATGATATGGTTACCTTTATCCGCTAAGGCATCGGTTACTCCGAAAATAACATTATTGTTGGATTCGGTACCCCCGGAAGTAAAGATTATTTCTTCAGGTCTGGCCCCTAAAAATTCAGCAGTCGCCGCACGGCTATCTTCCAGCGCCTTTTTAGCCTCCTGTCCATAAGCGTGCAGGCTGGAGGCATTACCGAACTTTTCAAAAAAATACGGCTCCATGGCCTTTACCACATCAGGATCACAGGGAGCGGTGGCCGCGTAGTCCAGATAAACCTTTTTCATCTCCTAATCACCTCGTTTAAGCTGCCGGTGCGGTAACCTTCCATATCCACAGTTATATAATTATAACCTAACTTTTTTAATTTGTCGACTATGCTTTGGCGCTTATCGATCAGCCGGCCAATTTCTTTTTCAGGCACCTCTAAGCGGCAAAGACCATTGTAATGCCTGGCTCTGACCTGGCTAAAACTTAACCTCCTTAAAACCCCCTCTGCCTTATTGACGCGTTCAAGTACGGGTTGAGAAATCCGCACTCCGTAAGGAATGCGCGAAGCCAGGCAGGCCTGAGCCGGCTTATTCCAGGTCTTCAGGCCTAGCTTTTTACTTAAAGCCCGGATATCTGCCTTAGTAAACCCCGCTTCCTGCAGCGGAGAACGCACCTGCAATTCTTTTTTCGCTCTTTCGCCCGGGCGAAAATCAGTTTTATCCGAAAGGTTACTTGCGTCAAAAATAAATTTAAGCTTATCCTTGCGGGCTAGGGTTTTTAACTTTATGAAAAGCTCTTTTTTGCAGAAATAACAGCGGTTGGGGTTATTGGAAATAAATTTTTTATCTTTGAGTTCGGATGTCTTGATTATCTTATGCTTTGCCCCGAATTTGCGCGCTATTTCCTGTGCCAACAATAATTCTTCCTTGGGGTACGTTAAGGATCTAGCAGTAACCGCAAGAATCCTATCCTTTGGGAGAACGGATAAGGCGATTTTCAACAAAAGCGCGCTATCTACGCCCCCGGAAAAAGCTATCAGGCAAGAGCCGCTCTTTTTAAGTATTTTCTTAAGTTTGAATAATTTATTTTTAAACTGCATTTAATCCTTAGAAATGCACTTCCATTGCGCGCGGCGGACAAATCTTGACGCAGAGCTCACAGGCAATACACTTTTTATTATTGAAAAGTACCTTGCGTGTTTGAGGATCAACCACCAGGGCCTCGGTCGGGCAGATCGGCACGCATACGCCGCAGTTTGTACATTTTTTTTCGTTCCTGACTACATCCTGGCTTAAGGACTGGATACGCACCCCACAGGATTGCAGGTATTCTACTCCTTTGTCAAAGTTTTCTCTCTTACCGGTCAATTCCAGGACCATTAACCCTTCTTCGTTCGGAGTGACAAAGGCCTTAAGAATATTGAACTGCAGGTTAAATTCCTTGACCAGATTATATACGATAGGCTGGTCAACCAAGCGATGCGGAAAATGCAAGACTATTCTCTTAGAAACCATGCTTACACCTCTTTTTCAACTATCTGACGCTCTTTAAGCATTTTAAAAGTATAACCGGACTCCTTCCCCGGTAATTTTGCTACCGGCTCGGTTAAGAGAAAATCGCCTTTCTTGATCCAAGACTTTAACTCTTCGGAAATTTCACGGGCTTTGGAATAACTGGAAAGGTTCCCGGTGGCAACCTCTTTACCTTTAACAACTATTTTACCGGTCTTAAGCTGCGCATAATTGACCTCGCCTAAAGATTGGGCCACACACTGCGGATAATTCTGGCTGTAGTCTACGATTTGAGTGTAAATATCCTCATCCTTTGCCGCAGCGGCTAAAAGCGTCTCTTCATCAAGGATGGGGATCGGTACACCGATGCCCACGATAAGCGTAACTCCATAGCCCAGCATACTCGTTCCTACGAGCCACTGCGGTTTCATTTGTTTTAAATCGCCGATAACTGCCAAGGTTCCGGCAGGGGCTTGCGGTATCCCGTTTTCTTTACGCGCTACTTGCGGGTTATGCTGGGTTCCCTGCCAGGCAACGTAGCCTATGCCGCCACCCAAGAAAATCTTGGTCCCGATGCCGATTTGGCGGTATCCGGGATCTTTAAGCAGCGGGGAAAGCTGCCCCGCTGAACAATAATTGGCATTACCCAGGTTGGGTTTAAGCATGCCCATATAGGTGTAAATAGTCTTATCCGATAAATTTACCGCCACATTATAATTTTGATAGGCGTTACGGATATTAAATAAGACTGTCTCATTTAAATCTTTTATATTAATAAGTGTTTCGATTTTTTTACGCGGATAACAATCCGTGCCGTAAGCAGTGGCTTCTAAACGGACGTCGCTGCCCGCTACTAATTCCTGGATGACATGGGCCCCTCCGTATTTAAATTCCCCCGGATAGACTTTATTGCGCG
>JAQTPA010000037.1 GCA_028713155.1 Candidatus Omnitrophota bacterium
CGGCTCCGGTTTAATCCCGATAGTTTTAACGATTAAGCCGTAAGTGAGGAGTTGAAAGGGCCGGTAATAATTGGAGGTTACTCCTGAGCCTGCCTTAAAATTTTGAGTGAAAAACTTATAGAAGTCATTGCCATTCCTAAGATAGGCGTTACGTAGGACGATATCTTCGTCATCTCCGGCTAGAAAACCGTTGTGCAGGGAATTCCGGTAGATGGTAAAGGAGAAGAGGAAGATCAACAATCCGGAAACCAGTATAATTAATTTTCTATTCTTTTGTATAATCATCTGTAATCCGTTTAGTAAGAGTATTATAGCCAAACCCGCCCTTTTATCAATATCATTTAGTATAGGAGATAGTATAGGGAAACGGTCCCTATATTTTCTTTCTTGCTGTTTTTTTATTTGCTAAAAGGCGTTTTTTTGCTATAATACATTCCTCATTACAAGAGGAGAAAGCCTACATGATCGAACGTTACAGCCTACCGAAAATGAGCAGTATCTGGCAGGAGGAGTTTAAGTTCAAAACCATGCTTGCCATTGAGATACTCGCCTTAGAAGCGCTCGCCAAACAAAGAAAAGTTCCCCAAGACGCAGTTAGAAGGATAAAGCAAAAAGCCAGGTTTAATTTAGTCCGGATCAAGAAGATTGAAGAAAAGACACAACATGATGTAGTGGCATTTGTGGCTAATGTAGCCCAATATATTGGGAAAGATGCCCAATACCTGCATGCGGGGCTCACTTCATCCGATATCCTGGATACTACGCTGGGCGTTCAGCTCAAAGAGGCGTCCGGTATTTTGATCGATGACCTAAATAGGCTGCTTAAACTGCTGGCGAAAAAAGCTAAAGTTTATAAGGATACAGCTTGTATAGGCCGCACGCATGGCGTGCATGCCGAGCCGACTACTTTTGGTTTAAAGCTGGCGCTCTGGTTCACGGAAACGGCCAGGAATTTAGAGCGCTTGAAGCAGGCCGCTAGCGAAGTAGCCAGCGGTAAACTCAGCGGCGCCGTAGGCACTTATTCCAATATTGAACCGCAGGTGGAAACTTATGTTTGTAGGAAGCTCGGCCTTAAGCCCGCGGATATCTCTACGCAGATAATACAACGGGATGTATATGCCCAATATATGGCAGTGCTTGCGGTCATCGGAGCTTCTTTGGAAAAATTCGCTACTGAAATCCGCCATTTGCAGCGCACCGAAGTTCTGGAAGCGGAAGAGCCGTTTGGTAAAGGCCAGAAGGGTTCATCGGCCATGCCGCATAAACGCAATCCGGTAATTTGCGAGCGCATTTGCGGTTTAGCCCGGCTCCTGCGCGGTAATGCGCAAGCCGCGCTGGAAAATGTAGCGCTTTGGCATGAACGGGATATTTCGCATTCATCGGTGGAAAGAATAATTATTCCGGATTCAACTTTAGCTTTAGACTATATGCTGAATAAATTTATCCAGGTTATTGAAGGCCTGAATGTCTATCCGGAGCATATGATGGCTAACCTGATTAAGACCCGCGGCCTGATTTTTTCCCAGCGCGTACTCCTGGCGTTGATGGAAAAAGGTTTAGCCCGGCCAAAAGCCTATGACCTGGTGCAGCGCTCAGCCATGCGCACCTGGAAAGAAGAAATAGATTTTAAGGACGCGCTCCTATTGGATGCCCAGGTCTTAAAAGTTTTAAGCGAGAAAGAGCTGGATAAGATATTTGATTTGAATTATTACCTGCGTAACGTAAACAAGGTTTTTAAAAGAGTCGGCTTATAAATAGATAATTTACCCACCTTGCACCCCGTAATTTGTCAACCATGCTTTACAAAATTGAAGTAAGAGATAAACCCGGTATTTTTGACGCTGTCGCAGGAGCGGTCAAGAGCGATATTCTTGATTTCGGGATAAAGACGGTTAAGGGTGTGCGTTTTATCCAGGTCTATACTATTGAAGGCGAATTCACACCCGAAGAGATAACCAGGATCTGCGCTGAATTGCTCACCGATAAAGTATGCCAGTGTTATTCTGTAAATCCTCCCTTGGAAAAGAACCAAAAAGAAAAATTTATCGTTGAGGTCGCCTATAATCCGGGGGTGATGGACCCGGTGGAAGAGTCAACCTTGAAAGGCATAAGCGATTTAGGCTGCGCAGGCGCTGAGTCTGTCAAGACGGCCAGGAAATATATAATCCAGGGTAAACTTTCTCTGGCCCAGCTCAAGACTATCTGCGACAAACTACTCTACAATAAGCTGATCCAGCATATTGTAAAGCCCGGTGCCCCCGGGCATAAAACAGGCAATTTTGGCTACCAATTTAATCTGTCTAGCGTAGATCTGTTAGGCGCTTCCGATAAAAAATTGTTAGAGCTGAGCAAAAAAGGGCAATTGTTCCTGAATTTAACCGAAATGCAGGCCATCAGGGATTATTTTAAGGCCTTAAAGAGGGACCCGACTGATTGCGAGCTGGAAACCATTGCCCAGACCTGGTCTGAGCATTGTTCGCATAAAACATTCCGGGGCAAAATTAAATATACCGAAAAAAATAAGCAGTCAAAAACAAAATTAATCGACGGCCTGCTTAAGGCCACCATAATGAAAGTAACCAAAGAATTAAATAAGCCCTGGTGCGTATCGGTATTTAAAGATAATGCCGGTATAATCCGGTTTGACGAGCTGTACAATATTTGTTTTAAAGTTGAAACGCACAACCATCCTTCGGCTTTAGAGCCGTTCGGCGGAGCCAATACCGGTATCGGCGGAGTAATCCGTGACCCGCTGGGGACCGGGCTTGGCGCAAGGCCATTCCTAAATACCGATATATTTTGTTTTGGCCTTCCCGATTACCCGTTCAGTAAATTACCGGCCGGTTCGCTGCACCCTAAGCGCGTGATGAAGGGGGTGGTCAGCGGTGTGCGCGATTACGGGAATAAAATGGGTATTCCTACGGTAAACGGCGCCATACTTTTCCATGAAAACTTCACCGGTAATCCCCTGGTTTATTGCGGCACAGCCGGGATTATGCCGCGGGACAAATCTTTCAAAAAAACAAGCCCTGGAGATTTAGTGGTGGTGGTAGGCGGCAGGACCGGAAGAGACGGGATTCACGGCGCGACTTTTTCTTCAGGCGAGTTGACGCATGAATCCGAAACGATTTCCAGCGGCGCAGTGCAGATCGGCAACCCGATCCAGGAAAAAAAGATGCTGGATACGATTTTACAGGCGCGGGATAAAAATTTATACAGCGCGATTACCGACTGCGGCGCAGGCGGGCTCTCCAGTGCCTGCGGCGAGATGGCTGCGGAATTAGGGGTGAGGATTGACCTGGATAAAGTGCCGTTAAAATACAGCGGCTTATCCTATATGGAAATCTGGATATCCGAATCCCAGGAGCGGATGGTCCTTTCTGCTCCGAAAGAAAAAATCGGCGCTCTCTTGGAAGTCTTCATAAATGAAAATGTGGAAGCAACCGTAATCGGCGAATTTACCGACACTAAAAAATTAGAGCTTTATTATAAAGATAATCCAGTCTGTAACCTGGATATGGATTTTTTGCATAATGGCCTGCCTAAGATAGTCAAGAAAGCGGTATACGCTGCGGTAAGGCACCGGGAACCGAAAATAAAATGCCCGCAAGACCTTACCCCGGTTTTAATGAAATTACTGGCGCATTATGATATTTGCTCCAAGGAATCGGTAATCCGGCGTTACGACCATGAAGTGCAAGGCGGTTCAATCCTCAAGCCCTTAGTAGGCGTAGATAATGACGGGCCGTCAGACGCCAGTATTGTTCAGCCGGTTTTAGGTTCGGCTAAAGGGGTGATTGTTTCCAACGGAATAAATTTCAGGTATGGTTTTATTGATCCTTACTGGATGGCTGCTTCCTGTATTGATGAGGCGTTACGCCAGATAATCAGCGTTGGCGGCTCATTAAAACAGGTAGCCATTCTGGATAATTTTTGCTGGGGGTCTCCGGATAAGCCGGACAGGTTAGGAGCTCTTGTGCGTTGCGCTCAAGGGTGTTATGCCGCAGGGCTGGGGTTTGGCACGCCGTTTATCTCCGGGAAAGACAGCCTTTATAATGAATACAGCGAGCATGGCAGGTCTAGGGCAATTCCCGGGACGCTTCTGATTTCGGCTATCAGCGTGATGGACGATGTGCGTAAGGCAATCTCCATGTACGCCAAAAAAGCGGGGAATTTAATTTACGCAGTGGGACAGACTTGCGAAGAATTAGGCGGTTCGCATTATTATGATTTATCCGGCGCTATCGGAAACAGCGTGCCGAAAGTGAATGTAAGGAAAGCGAAATTGATTTTTAACGCTTTAAGCAGCGCTTCGGCAAAGGGCCTGGTCTGTTCAATGCACGATTGTTCTGAGGGCGGCTTAGGGGTTAGCCTGGCGGAAATGGCTTTTAGCGGCGGCTTAGGGATGAATGTGTTTTTATCCAGCGTTCCCTACGCCGGAGAAAGACGCGACGATTTTATCCTGTTTTCGGAATCCAATTCCCGGTTTATCGTAGAGGTAGAAAAAGGGAAGAAAAAAGAATTTGAAAAAAAATTAAAGGGCCTGCCCTTGGCTTTAATTGGCTGCGTAAGCGAAAAAAAAGAATTTAAAGTCTATGGCTTAGACGGTAAAGTCTGTATTAATTCCGGGATCGAGAGCCTAAAGAGCGCATGGAAGGAGCCGCTAAAATGGTAAAAAAACCTTATATCGATAAAATCGACTTAGTCAACGATTTTACCAGAGAAGACCCTTGGCGGGTTTTCCGGATCATGTCTGAATTTGTGGAAGGTTTTGAGGTTTTATCCAAAATCGGCGATGCCGTCTCCATATTCGGCTCAGCCCGCACCAAACCCGATGCCAAATACTATAAGCTGGGAGAAGAAGTCGCTTACCACGTAGCTAAAGCAGGATATGCCGTGATTACCGGAAGCGGGTCGGGCCTGATGGAAGCGGCAAATAAGGGAGCCAAGCGCGCCGGCGGCCAATCCGTAGGCTTAAATATACATATTCCTTGCGAACAGAAGCCGAATAAATATGTGGATACATTACTGGATTTTCGTTATTTCTTTATCCGCAAAGTTATGTTTGTCAAATACGCCAAGGCCTTTGTGATTCTGCCGGGAGGATACGGCACGCTGGATGAATTTTTTGAGGCCATCAACCTTATCCAGACCGCCAGGATCAATAAATTCCCCGTAGTCTTATTCGACAGCAAATACTGGAAGGGGCTGCTGGATTGGCTCAAAGACGGGGTATTAGAGAGCGGAAATATCAGTAAGGAAGATTTAAATATTTTCAGCGTAGTGGACGAACCTGAGCAAGTGGCAATGGTCATCAAAAAGTTCTATATGTCCCGTTAGGAATCGGAATGAAAAACGTTAAAGTTTGTGTTTTAAGGACAGCCGGGATTAACTGCGATCAAGAGACTGCTTTTGCGTTCTCTAAAGTGGGCAGCCAGGCCGAGTTAGTCCACATTAATGATCTTATCCGGCAAAAAAATTCTCTCCGGGATTATCAGATCCTGGCTTTGCCCGGAGGCTTTAGTTACGGAGACGATATTGCCTCAGGCAAGGTGTTTGCCAATGAATTGAAATACAAGCTGGAAGAAGAGCTGGTAAGGTTTATTGCGGACGGAAAATTAATCATTGGTATTTGTAACGGTTTCCAGGTCCTGGTAAAAAGCGGGCTGCTTCCGGGTAATAATGCGTTTGAGCAGGAAGCCAGCCTGATTATTAATGATTCCGGTAAATTTGAAGACCGCTGGGTATATTTAAAAAATAGCGGCAAATGCGCCTGGGCCAGAAATATGCCTGAAATGATTTATCTTCCTGTTGCCCACGGCGAAGGAAAGTTTATCGTTAAGGATAAAACCGTCTTTAACCGGCTTAAAGC
>JAQTPA010000001.1:0-11996 GCA_028713155.1 Candidatus Omnitrophota bacterium
TTATTTATTGGACATTTTGGCAAATAGCAGGATAATATTGTTAAGTTGGCTTGTCTCAGCAGGTTAGAGCAAGGAGGGCAAAATGGAAGAGCGCCGGGGCGTAGCGCGGTGGCAGATTAATAAAGAGGCGGGCTTGACCGTAGAGGAAGGGCTAAAGCCTATTCCTTGCGTGGTGGAAGATATAAGCATTCAGGGAATGCGCATCTCTTCGCGCAAGGCACTTTTCCCGGAAGTTTTCGCAAATTTTAACCTGGCCCTGACGGAAGATTTCGCGTTTAATGCCGGGGCACAGGTAGCCTGGCAGGATAACGCGTATGAAAGGAATATCTACGGGCTTTCTTTTAACCGGATCGAAGAATCGGCGAGAAACCGGATAAGCGAATATGTCAAAAATAATTTTCCCGGCGAGTTAGCCAAGCAATGGTGGAAAGGCGCATAAATGCAGGAACATAGAAAATTACCCAGATGGCTGGTGAACCGGGAAGCCAGTATTAAGTTGGAAGGCCAGGCCCGGGAAATCCTCTGCCGGATTAAAGACATTAATTTTAAAGGCATGCAGATTGCCTTAAGCCATAAACTTAACGTAGATAGCTATGTAAGATTTAGCCTGGCTTTGTCCCGTGAGTCTTCTTTAGACACTCAGGCCTGGGTGGCCTGGCACAGGCAGCTAGACGGCTGCGATGTTTACGGTTTATATTTTAATAAATTGAATAAAGAGGACGAGGACAAAATTTATCAATTTCTTTACCATAATATTAAAAGGGGGGCTTCAAAAGGAGGTGAAGATATGGAAGACCGTAGAATATTCCAGAGGTTTAACTACAGGCTGGGGGCCAGGTTACTTAACCTGAATAATGGTAATGAGATGGTAGCTGAAACCAGTGATGTCAGCGCCAAGGGTATTGGGTTAGTGCTTAAGCAGGAGGTAGCCATTAATACTCCGCTTGAGGCCTGGCTGCATATCCCGGACACAAGCGAGCCGCTTTATGCCAGGGGTATCACAGCCTGGTCAAGGCGGGATAGCGATAATCAGTACCGTATAGGTATGGATTTAGAGAGGGCAGACCTGATGGGTTTGTCTAGAATCTTAAGAGTTTAAAAAAGAGTTTAAAAGAGCTTGACCTTGCCTTAAAAATATGTTAAATTTTATATTCCTACCCAATAATAGGTAAGGGATAAAATCTAATTTAATCCTGCCTGCCGGCAGGCAGGGAGAAAGGCGAGGGTTAGCAACTATGCGTCAGAGTAGACTGTTATCAATTCTTATAACCGCGTTTTTATTCCTATCCGCAGGGTGTACCGCTAAAAGCGATTCCGGCAAGAATATTACTATCTGGCACTGGATGACTGATCGCGAGCCGGCATTTAGGGAATTAGCTAAAAGATATGAAGCTAAGTCCGGCATAAAAGTAAATTTTGAGCTCTATGCGCCATCGGATGCTTATTCGCAGAAGGTGCGCGCTGCCGCACAAGGCTCAAACCTTCCGGATATCTTCGGGATATTAGGAGAGAAGAGAGATTTTGCTTCCTTTATCAAAGGTGGCTTTATCTTAGACCTTACTCCTTATATGCTGGAGGATAAGGCGAAATGGAAGAACAGCTTTTTTGCCAAGGCCCTGGCAGTAGATGAATTTAGCGCCGGGAATAGCTACGGTGTTGCCCCGGGCATTTATGGCGTGCCTATCGATATTATGACCATAGAGATGGTTTATAATAAGTCTTTATTTAAGCAATTAGGCCTTAACCCCAACCAACCTCCACAGACCTTTGAGAGATTATTAGAGATTGGCAGGAAACTGAAGGCAGCCAATCTGCAGGGGTTAGTTTCCGGATGGGGCGAGATCTGGATGATCGACTGCCTGGCTAATAATTACGCCTTTAACATAATGGGCAAGGATAAGGTCATTGCCACCATAAAAGGCGAAGTGCCCTATACGGACCCGGGCTGGGTCAAGGTTTTATCTTTATTTAAAGATATGCAAGAATCAGGCCTTTTGGCCAGCGGCGTAGTGACCATGGTCAATAAGACTGCCGAACAGTTATTCGCCAATGAAAAAGCAGTTTTTGCTTTTAACGGTTCCTGGTGCGTAAATGTTTATAAGGGGATGAACCCTCGCCTTGAATACGGCGCGTTCCTGCCGCCCAAGGCTTCCAATAAATATCCGATGGCTATCTGGGGAGGAGCAGGCTCATCCTTTATGGCCAGCAGCCGCTCAAAAAATAAAGAAGAGGCAATCAAATTCCTGCGCTGGCTTACCGAAGCGCCTCAGCAGGCTTACCTGGCAGAGAGTACCAATAACCTTCCGGCAAATAAAGATAGTTTGAATTGGATCCCGCCGGTTATGTCGGATTTTGCCAAGGCGATGGATAATGCCACGCATCCGAATGTCTGGGGGGTTTCGGAATTTTCTCCGGTCATTGAAGCCTTGGACAAGGGGATCCAATCCATAATCATCGGAGAAAAAACTCCGGAACAGGTAGCCCGGGAAGTTCAGAGGGTTAAAGAACGCGAATTAGCCAAAAAGAGATGAAAATTAAAGCCTCTTTAGAAAATTACCTTTTTGTTTTACCTGCCGTAACCATTTTCGCGATATTTTATATCATACCTTTTATTTCCGTTTTCCAGCTTAGTTTCTACGACTGGGATGGGATACTTCCCACCAAGATTTTTATCGGCTTGAGTAATTTTAAGGAGATTATCGCGGATAAGATCTGGTGGCAGTCACTTTGGCAGTCAGGGTACATAACTTTAATCGCGCTTACTTTTCAGAACGCTATTGCTTTTTTGCTTGCTTGGGCCTGCGACCGCGAGATCCGGATGAAACATTTTTACCGCGTGATATTTTTTATCCCGCCGGTTCTCTCCGAAGTAGTCGTCGGTCTGGTCTGGCAGTGGATATTAAACGGAAATTACGGGATTTTAAATCACTGGCTGGCCTATTTTGGTTTTACGAATTTAACCCATAATTGGCTCTCTGACCCGAATACGGCGTTGACAACCGTCGCGATTGTGCACTGCTGGAAGGGTTTTGGCTGGGGGTTCTTATTATTCCTGGCGGGGTTACAGACTATCCCGCGCGAGCTTTACGAGGCCGCGCGCGTGGACGGCGCCAATGCCTGGAACTCTTTTAAGAACGTTACGATACCTCTCATGATACCGGTAGTGGTATTGGTAGGGATACTGACGATTTTAGGGACAATGCAGGTTTTTGTTTTGATTTATACGATGACTGGAGGCGGGCCGGGATACCATACGGAGGTCCCGGTATTAAGAATATTGGCTTCCATGCGCGGCTCATCGCGTTTTGGCTATGCCTGCGCGCAGGGTATAACGTTCGGCGTGATTTTATGCATGGTTTCTTTTGCCCAATACCTGATTAACAAGAAAGCGAAAGCTTAAAAAATGCGTTCAGCCCTTTATTACAAAGCGAAAAATACAGGAATAAATCTAGTCATCCATTTATTTATGCTGACCGTAGCAGTGACCTGTATTTTTCCCCTACTCTGGATGATCTCTTCGAGCTTAAAAACCCAGGAGACGATTTTCAAGGATATGTCGCTTATCCCTAAAGTCTTCCACTTTGAAAATTACTACCGGGCCTGGGTTGAAGGAGGTTTTGGCCGCTATTTCCTGAACAGCGTCTCCTATACGGTAATTGTGGTTATCGGGATAATTATTATTTCTTCCATGGCTGCTTATGCTTTTAGCCGGTTGAAGTTTCCCGGAAAAAATATCCTCTTTTTCATGTTTATCGCGGCGATGATGATTCCTATACAGGGGAGCTTCGTGGCGCTTTACGTGTTGTTGAATAAGCTGCATTTAAGGAATACACCGTTGGGTTATATCCTTTGTATGATTAACGTGGGGTTGTCCGCCAGCATATTCTTGCTGAAGACTTTTTTTGATAAGATGCCTAAGGAATTGGAAGATGCTGCGCGTATCGACGGTTGTTCAAAGCTCGGTATCTGGTGGCATGTAGCTTTGCCTTTATCCAAGCCGGTATTAGCGGTGGTTGTGGTCTTAAACGCTCTGAATGTCTGGAATGAGTTTATCCTAGCCTTGATTATCTTTGATTCCCGGTCGCTTATGCCGCTGCAGGTGGCTTTGATGGCCTTTCAGGGAGAATTTGTCACGCAGTATCCGCTTTTAATGGCGGGCTTAACCATCGCGGTGCTGCCTATCATAGGCCTCTATCTTTTGATGCAGAAATATATTATCAAGGGAGTTACGCAGGGAGCGGTTGTCGGATAATGCCTAAAATCAAATTAATTTCCGGTCTGGCATTTTGTTTACTTGCTTTCACGTTGCCTTGTTTTGCCGCGCAAGACAAACCTTCCAGCGGAGAGTTAATCAACAAGGCCTGGGCTAGCCACGGTAAAAAGGATATAGAGGCTACCCTTAAATACACCCAGGAGCTTATTGATTTATATAAGGATGCAGCGGATAAACAAGAGGCATCGTTAAAAGCAATGCCTAAGGCCAAAAATGAGATTGAAGACGTGCAGGTCTTAAATGACGTCGCTACCGCCTATTTTATTCAGGCCGAGTCTTTAATGCGCCAGGATAAAACGGAAGAGGCCAAAAGGATTTTTAAAATAATTATTAATAAATACCCTTACGCCCAGGCCTGGGATCCGCGCGGCTGGTTTTGGTCGTTGAAACTAGCGGCAGAACAGAGTATTAAAAAGATTGAAACCGGCTCTATTGAAATCGAGCAAAAAAAGAAAGTCAGCCAGCTTCCCACCAAAATTGTATTGTATGATGCGGGCCGGGAAGATTTTGTCAATTACGAAAAATACGGCGAATTTAAAGATAAGGGGACCAAAGACTATCAATATATTGTTAAAGACCAGGAAGGCTTAAGCGCCGCCGTAGGGGAAGGCATTTATCCGAATACTACTTCGGTAAGACGGGACCCGGAACTAAAAAAAGCCAGAAAAGAAAAGCGTTTAGAAGGGGATGTTTGGGATTTTGTGCATTCCCCGGACCTGGAAGCGGCATTTCTAAAATGGGCTACCGGCACTGAGCCGCAGGGAGTGAGATTATTTTACACCGCGCTTATCCTGGAGAAATCCGGCCTGATTAAACACGCGCTTAAATGTTACTATTCAATAGTCGTGCATTATCCGGCCAGCTACGGCTGGACTTATTGGCATACGCCCTGGTATGTGGGCCAGGCCGCGATTGCCAGGATAAATTTTATCCTGAAGAATAATCCGCAACTGGGAGCTAGCCTGGAGGGCGCGGATATTAAAATAATCAATGGTTATGATAACGATGTTTCTAACGATATAGCGGTGGTCAGCCCCGGGAAATTCATTAAATCCGCAGGCTTTAAAAAATCAAACCCCGCTTTGCCGGAGCCGAAGGTCAAAAGAACATCCGGCAGTGGGAAAGTTTATTGCGTGCAATATGAAAACGGGGATTGGCAGCTAGAGGTTGATGGCGCGCCTTTTATTATTCAAGCCATTACCTATTCACCGACTAAGGTGGGAGAATCTCCGGATGAAGGGACGCAGACCAGCTGGATGGAGGATGACTTTAACCACAATAATAAGGCTGACGGCCCGTATGACGCCTATTTAGATACTGACCCGCAAAAAACCCCGCTAGGCGATTTTAAACTTATGCAGGATATGGGTGTAAACGCCATCAGGCTCTACCATCATCCGATGAAAATCAATAAAGAAGTCCTGCGCGATATGTATAATAGCTATGGTATCCGCGTGATCATGGGCGATTTCCTCGGTAAATACGCGCTCGGCTCAGGCGCTGCCTGGAATCCCGGGACCGATTATAACAATGCCGAGCACAAAAAAAATATGCTGGCTTCGGTCAGGCAAATGGTTAATGAATATAAGGACGAGCCTTTTATATTATTCTGGCTCCTGGGCAATGAAAACGTTTACGGGTATGCCTGTAATGCTAATAGCGAACCGGACGCCTTTTTTAAATTTGCCAATGAAGTAGCCAAGGAAATTAAAGCTATTGACCCGGATCATCCGGTAGCCCTCGGAAGCGGCGATATTTTATTCCTGGATAAATTCGGCCAAGTCAGCCCGGATATTGATATTTTCGGAGTTAACGCTTACCGCGGGGATTACGGTTTCGGCCGCCTCTGGAAGAGCGTAAAAGAAGAAACAGATAAGCCGGTTTTCGTTACGGAGTTCGGCTGTCCGGCTTATGCCGAAGGGAAAACTCCTCAGCAAGCCGAAGACTTACAGGCAGAATATCATCAAGGCTCCTGGCAGGATATCCGGGAGAATATGGCTTTTCAACCCGGAGCCGGTAATGCCTTAGGCGGCATAGTCTTTGAGTGGCTGGATGAATGGTGGAAGGCGTACGAACCGTATATCCATGATACCAAAGGTTTATGGGCCGGTCCGTTTCCCGACGGCTTTATGCATGAGGAATGGCTGGGGGTTTGCGGCCAGGGAGACGGCAAAGAGAGCCCGTTCCTGCGGCATTTACGTAAAGCTTATTATACTTATCAGGAATTATGGAAGTAATTTTTAGGGAGAAGGGCAGCAATTTTATTATGAAAGGGAGGTGTTTATGAAAAAGTTAGTTGCGATTTTAGCGGTCCTGGCTTTAGCCATGCCTGTTTTGGCCTTGGCTCAAACCGATACAACGCAGAAGGAGTTTGTGGTTTATAGTAATAAGAACGCCAGAAATAACCACTATATCCCTTCGGGATGGATGGGGGATACCGGCGACATCAAGATGAATGATCAGTCAGCGGATAACCCTAAAGACGGCGCGACATCTATCCAGTTTACTTACAGCGCCAAGAAAACTCAAGGCCAGGGTTGGGCAGGTATTTACTGGCAGAACCCGGCGAACAACTGGGGGAACAAGAAGGGCGGTTTTGATTTAACCGGTATGAATAAACTCACTTTCTGGGCCCGCGGCGCAAAAGGCGGAGAGGTTCTGCAAAAAGTAATGGTCGGCGGGATAAAGGGTACCTATCCGGACACGGCAACCGTTGAGGTTGGCCCGATTGAACTCACGGAAAACTGGAAACAGTATACGGTTAATCTTACGGGGTTGGATCTTTCCTATATTAACGGCGGATTCGGCTGGGCGACGACTTCAGACTTAAATCCCGACGGAGCAATCTTCTACATTGATGATATTAAATTTGAAGTGGACCCGGCATTAAAGCCGGAAGGCAAAAAACAGGAAGCCATGCCTTTTTATATTTACTCTGACCGCTCCACGCCCAGGAACCATTTTATCCCTTCGGGCTGGATGGGCGATTACGGGGATGTAAAATATGACGGCGCTTCCAAAGAAGACCCCTACCTCGGGGATAGCTGTATTAAAATAATCTATAATGGCCAGAGGGCTCAAGGTGCAGGCTGGGCAGGTATATTCTGGCAGAACCCGGCGAACAACTGGGGGACTGTTGACGCAGGTTTTGATTTATCCAAAGCCACTAAGCTTACCTTCTGGGCCCGCGGCGCCAAAGGCGGCGAGCGCATTGAAGAATTTAAGGTTGGTGGAATAATGGGCGAGTTTTCTGATTCAGACAGCGTAGTTATCGGCCCGGTTCTGCTGGATAAAGAATGGAAACAATACTCCATTGATTTAAAGGGTAAGGATATGTCCTATATTATCGGCGGTTTCTGCTGGTCGGCAAATGTCGATAATAACCCTGAAGGCGCTACTTTCTATCTGGATGAGATTAAGTTTGAATAAGGCTAGTCTACAACTTAGGGACGGTTCTCAACACAAGGCCTGCCTGTCCGGCAGGCAGGCAAAAGTGTCCTCCTCTAGGAGATGCTTTAAGATTGGCTTGAGAACCGTCCCTATTGTCTGTATAGTCATTTTATTTTTCCTTTTCGGCTGCAAGCAAGAGCCCAGGGTTTATATTAAACACTTTAAGAATAAGGATTATCAGCTTAGGGTTGACGGTCGCCCTTATATCGTCAAAGGCGTCTGCTATAGCCCTATTCCTATCGGGAAAAACCATGAATATGACTGGTGGTCTGACCCGCACAAGCCCTGGCTGGTTGACGGTAAATTGATGCAGGAGATGGGCATTAATACGATCCGGCTTTATCAGGCGCACGATGATATTGCAAAAGTAAAGATGGTCGTGGGGGATTTATACGAGAAATACGGCATCCGCACTATTTTAGGCAGCTGGCTGGGTTTCTGGGAATACCCCTGTCCATTCTACGGAGACAAAAAATTCCGGGATAGGGTAAAGCAAGAAGTAGCGGATATGGTGAATTCCCTTAAAGGCGAACCCGGAATACTCCTGTGGGTATTAGGGAATGAAAATAATTATTCCTGCCTTGGCCACGTTAACCCCTGGTCGAGCGAAGAAATTGACCGCGAGCCTGACCCGCAGAAGCAAAAAAACATGCGCGCCGAAATTTATTATTCCTTTGTGAATGAGATCGCCGAAGAGCTGCACAGAATCGATCCGAACCATCCAGTGGCCCTGGGTAATGGGGAACTGGTGGGTTTAGAATACGCCAATAAGTTCGCTCAAAAGGTGGACTTGGTCGCCTGCATTATCTACCGCGGCAAGACTTTCGGTAACCTCTTTCGGTCATTAAGGGCAACATTCGATAAGCCGGTTTTGATATCGGAATTCGGCGCGGATTGTTATGACGCGTATTCAAAAAAGGAAGACCAGAATATGCAGGCGTTTTTTCTAGAGTCGCAGTGGCGCCAGATTTACGAAAACCTTGCCGGGAATAAAAGGGGAGCGGGAAATTGTTTAGGCGGGACAATGTTTGAATGGACGGATGAGTGGTGGAAACATAACCCGGATGACCCTGTCGGTTGGAGTGAGCATGATAAGGCCTCTAATTGGACTAACGGCAGTTATTATTATGATATTAAGGTAGAAGGCAATAAGAATATGAATGAGGAGTGGTTTGGGATAGTGGCTGTATCCCAAGGCCCCGCCGGCGAGTTGGATATGCGCTCTCCGCGCAAGGCCTACTATGTAATCAGGGAGTTTTGGAAAAAGCCCGATTTAAATAATAGGAAAAAGAAAGTGAAAACCAGATGAAAAAATCCAAATTTCAAATTAAAAAATATTTAGTTTTTTTGTTTGCCGCCGGAATTTTTAATTTCATTTATCATCCGGGTTTGGGCAGCGGTTATTTATCTGCCGCGGAATTAGAGCCAAAGACCCCGGAGGCCTTAACTAAATGTATCCGGAAAGCAGGCAAGGCCAGTCCGGCCTGCCTGGAAGAATTAAAAAATATATATTTTAAAGATAACCGCTACGGCGATTTTGTAGAATTATTGAAGGGTCTGTTTCCTGCAGATAAAGCAATTGAACCTTCCCTGAATTACTATATCGCCTTGAGCCGTTACTCCCAACTTAAATATCTGGAGGAAACTAAGAGCTGGGACGAATATTTTGCCAGGGGTAATGAATATCGCGATGATATCGTCAACGCCTCAGAGAAAGCGGTTAAAGCTACCAGTTTGGCTGAACCGGTGCAGGTCTATAGCAAACTTTTATTATTCCAGTTTCACAAAGACCAGCAGGATGCTTTTGTAGAGAGCGCTTTAACGGACCTGGTGGTTTCGGCTACGGCCTATGCGCGGTCCGGAGGCGATATAAAGACCGTTAAGGATATCGCGGATAAGCTTTCTTACTATGGCGAAAAAGGCAAGGCTAAAGAACTGTATAAAATATATGCTCAGAAATTATCCGGTTCCCAGATCCAAGATAAAGGGGTAAAGGATATTGCCGCTAATTTTTATAAAGAAGGCAACCTGGAATTAGCCGAGAATATCTACGATATTTATATTAATAGGATTTTTCCGGCCTTACCTATAGAAGAGATGATCCAGGAGTTAACCAATATAGCCAGGGATTTTGTTTATAGGGATAATGCTCTTTGCGATACGTCTTATGCCGAGAAACTATTTAAGAAGATAGAAGAAATAGGGGGTAAGCAAGCCTTTAACGAGGAGCTAATGTACTTGCGCGGATTTAACTTAGAGAAATCCAAGGCCTACGCTCAAGCCAAGGATATTTACCTTGATTTTATAGCCAGGTTCCCGCGCTCCAGCCATCAAGACGAGCTGATTTATAAGATAGGGCTCATTCATACCTATATATTAAGGGACTTAGAAAAAGGCAGGGATTATTTCAAACAGTTGAGCCAGAAGCTTTCTCTTTTGCCTTATGATTTAGCCGGTTTATACCAATTAGGGCTGTTAAGCCAATGGAAAGGTTCTTTATCCGAAGCCAAGGGATATTATGATAAATTGTTGCAAAAGATCGGCGATACTGATCCGGATAGATTGGCTCTGGCCAAAGAAAGATTAGCAGAAATAACGCAAGGCGCGCCTCTTGAGTATAATCTTAAAATGGGCCTGGATACAGCTTTAAGAGAGGAATACGCCAATCTGGATATGAGCAGGCTTAATTTAGAATCCAGTTATTATCAACCGGGTAAAAATACAGAACTTGATTTATCCTCTGTTTCATCTTTGGGCCCTAGCGGATGCCTGCAGGTGGAATTACAATACCTCTGGTCAGGAGATTTGGGAGGGGCCAGGCCCGCCGTAACCCAGCCCGCATTCAAGACTTCTTATAGAGCAGCCGGCACAGAACTCATCGTTTTGGTTTTAGTTTCGCCAGAAGGCATAGCTGAGCGCAGCATTGACCTGATTGACGTACATTAATTTCGCTTACCCGTTAAAAATACTTGACTTATAATCTGATTAGTAGTATAAATAATTGATAATATTTGCCACGGAGCAAAGGATTATGAGTTGATGCGTGAAATTGACTTACAAAAAGAAGCCCTTAGCGAAAAAGAAAGACGTAATATTGAGATATTGGATATCTTAAGGAAGCGCGGGCCGATAAGCCGTCCGGATATTTCGCGGGATATGGGTATAAATGTGGTAACCATCTCCAGTTGCATAGATGAATTCATAAAACATAACCTGGTCTTTGAAAAATCACTGGATGTTTCTGAGGGCGGCCGCAGGCCTGTCCTCTTGGATTTAAATTCCAAGGCAGGTTTTGTCATCGGCGTGGGTTTAAACCTTATGAATATGGTCGGGCTATTGGTAGATTTTAAGGGCAACATTATTACCAAGACTCAGGTTAGCCGGCCTAAGGCTTCGGTGAGTGAGATTTCCGAATCTATACTGGAAATCGTGCGCGAGATATTACGGCGTTCCAAAGAATGCGCCTCCAGTATACACGGTATCGGCGTAGGGATTGCCGGGTTGATTAATAAGAATGACGGTTCGATTCATTGGCCGCAGAAGACCGGCCATTATTATACTTATGCGACGGTAGATGTGCCGTTAAAGGACTTGCTGGAAAAAGAATTCAATCTGCCCACTTTAATGGAGAATGACGCTACCAGCGCTTGTTTTGGGGAATATTGGCTGGGACTGGGAGATAACTACAAGAATATCCTTTATATGTTTTCCGGCGTAGGATGCGGTATAATGATTAACGGCGACCTTTACCGCGGCGCTCAAGGGTATGCCGGAGAAGTTGCTATTTATAATTACAAAGAGCAGGATAATTTTAATTGCCAGTCAGGCAACGATTGTTTTCTTAAGCGTTGGGATATAGACTTGGGGATTGTGGAAGATGTAAGAGCAAGCCTGCTTAGGGATACAGAAAAAGGAGAGGAGTTTTCCAGGATTACCCAGACTGCGGTAGAAAATATAGATTTAAAAACGGTATTTACTGCGGCGCGAGCGCAGAATGTCCTGGCTTTAAGGGCTCTGGAAAGTGCCGCCAGGAGGCTGGGCGTTAAGATTGCTTACCTGGTTAACCTGCTCAACCCGCAAATAGTAGTTATTGGCGGGGGTCTGGAGGAAGCAGGCGATGAATTCTTAAGGAAGGTAAGTTCCACGGTAAAAGAGTGGGCATTCAGAGAGTCGGCCGAGAGCTTAAAGGTTGCCTATTCACAGTTAAGAGAAAATACAGTTGCCTTGGGCGCAGCCAGTTTAGTAATGCAAAGAGTCTTTGCACAGCTTTAAT
>JAQTPA010000001.1:12096-98469 GCA_028713155.1 Candidatus Omnitrophota bacterium
GGAGGATAAATGGAGCAGAAGGCAAAGTTGATTATAGTGGGCCTGGCTATATTTACCCTGGTCTGCCTTTTTCTTTTTATACAGGCATCTGGCGGAAAGCAGGGTTTGATTCGCGAGAGGAACGACTTAAAGGCGGAAAATACAGCCCTTAACGCCAAGGCGGATAAATTAACTTCTGCTATACGCGGCTACGAAACTAGAATTACTTCTTTAAGCCAGGATTTTGAAAATATTTCCGCGCAAAAGGAAAACTTGGAGAAGAAATATGCAGCTACGCTTAGGGAGAGAGAAGACCTGGAGCAGAAGCTAAAAGAGCAGGTTAATCGGCAAGCATCAATTTCGCGGCAGGAAACTGTTTCTCAAACCGGCGATGAATATTGGGCGGGAATCTTAAGGGCTAAGGGAGAATTGGAGTTACAACTTAGCAGCTTAAGGAGCGAGTTTAAATCACTGCAGATAAACAATGAACAGCTTCAGAGGGAAAAAGAAAGTTTTGGGCTGGACCTGAGTAACTTAAAACGCGAGAATGACGATTTGAAACGCCAGGTTGATTATAACCAGAAATTAATGGATAGTATCGCCCAGGAATTAGTGCGGGAAAAGAATGATAAAGCGCAAATTCAGCATAATTACAGGATAGTAAAAAGCGAGAACTCGTTATTGACCCGTCAGGTGCAGAGCCTGAATCATCGCAAGATAAGCCTGGATAAAAAGATCAAGGAGCTGGGAGAAGGTAAGGATGCGTTAGGGCGCAGGCTTTCTGAAATGGAAAATATGCTTACCAGCGGAGTTACGCAGATGGATAGTTTGCAGGCTTTCGATATTAAAAGCGGCGCTGCAACAGAGGCAGCCAAAGGGGAAAAGCGGGATTCCGTAGAACTACCGGCAATAGTAGTAAGGCCACAACCCGAAGGGGCGGTAGATAAGGCGAGTAGTCCTGCCGGCATTGACTTAACCAATAAAATCCTGGCGGTAAATAGGGATAATGGTTTTGTGATTATAGATTTGGGCCAGGAAGCAGGTTTAAAAGAGGGAGATGCCTTTAAGGTATATAGGGGCGATAAGCCCATTGCCAGCATTGAAGTAATCCAGGTCAGGCGGAATATCTCCGCCTGCGACATAAAGAGAGAAGCCGAGATGGTTAAGATCGGCGATGTAGTCAAATAATTCCTAAACCGTTTTCATTATAAATGACACGCACTAAGAAAAGCCCCTCCAAAAATATATCTATTGAAGATGTCGCCCGCCTGGCCGGAGTTTCCATTACTACCGTTTCGCGCGTAATTAATAAAGTAGGTCAAGTCCAAGAAAAAAACCGCGTCAAAGTAGCCGATGCCGTTAAAGAATTAAAATTCCAGCCTTCCATATTCGCCCAGCGCCTGGCTACAGGCAAGAGCAATGTTGTGGCTTTACTTATCCCGCGCTATGAAGGAGTCTTTTATTCATTCTACGCTTTGGAGTTGATTCGGGCAACCGGCACGCTCTGTGAAGCATTTAAGCTGGATTTGTTATTGCATTTAACCGATAGCCATAGCCGTGAACCTTTAAACCTGAGGGGCGTAGGCGGGGTAATATTTTCGGATATTATCGGTACGCGCCATCAGATTGAAGAGGCTATTAAAGCCGGCTTGCCTTGCGTAGTAATTAATAATTACGTTGAAGATTTACCAGTAAGCTGCATTGCCATTGATAATTCCGGGGGGGCTAAAAATGCGGTTAATTATCTGGTTAATCTGGGGCATAAAAAAATAGCGCATATAAGCGGCGATGTAACGACTCAGGCTGCGGCTAAGCGCTTAGAGGGTTATGTAGAGGCGCTTAAGGAGAATGGTATCGCCATAAAAGAGGAGTATATATTAAAGACAGATTATTCCCGCGGGCAGGCCAGGGGCGCGGCAGAAAAATTATTCAAAATGCCCGATGGGCCCAGCGCTGTATTTGTAGCTTCGGATTCTATGGCCCTGGAAGTAATGGCGGTAGCCAGGGAATTAGGAAAGAACATCCCCGCTGATCTATCGCTTATTGGTTTTGATGATAACCCTTCGGGGCTATACGGCCCGGTGGCTTTGACCACCGTAAGGCAGCCGCTGATTAAAATGGCTGAAGAAGGGGTCAAGGAATTGAACCGTTTAATAAGCGCCAAAAAAGGCGCGCTTCCCAAGAAGATTGTCCTGGCGACGGAACTGGTTGTCCGGGAATCTTGCCGGCCCTTAAAATAAGCTCTTACACAATCTGTTGTATAAATTAAAAACTAATTACACAATATATTGTAATTTTTTGTTGACAAGGGTTAAACCGGGTGTTATTATTGTCTGTCAAAAATAAACTAACTTTTTAATTCTTACGGCCTGCCTGTCGGCAGGGAGGGAGCTAACCATGGACTTAAAGCTATCTGAAAATGCCTTAAAGGTTTTACAGAGAAGATACCTTAAGAAAGACGAAGATGGCAGAATAATTGAAACGCCCGAAGAATTGTTCCGGCGGGTCGCTTCGGCGATCGCTTTGGCCGAGAAGCTTTATGGTAAAAATGAAAAAGAGATACAAAAGTTAGAAGATGATTTTTACCGCATGATGACAGCTTTTGAATTTCTTCCGAACTCCCCCTGCCTTATGAATGCCGGAAAAGATCTTGGGCAGCTCTCGGCATGTTTTGTGCTTCCGATAGACGATTCAATGGAGTCAATTTTCGAGAGCTTGAAAATTACGGCGATGATTCATAAATCCGGAGGCGGCACCGGGTTTTCTTTTTCCCGGCTGCGCCCCAAGAACGCGGTAGTTAAGACTACCGGAGGAATTGCTTCCGGGCCGATTTCTTTTATGCGAGTTTATGATGCCGCAACCGAAGCCGTAAAACAGGGAGGAACCCGGCGCGGCGCGAATATGGGTATCTTAAGAGTTGACCATCCCGATGTCATGGAATTTTCCACCTGTAAAGAGAATAATAAACAGATCACGAATTTTAATATTTCGATTGCCATTACCGATGAATTTATGCAGAAATTAGAGCAAGGCAAGAATTATGACCTGGTTGACCCGCATACGCATAAACCGGTAAAGCAGGTTAACTCCAAAGAAGTATTTGATTTAGTGGTTAAACAGGCGCATAAGAACGGTGAGCCCGGAATCATATTTATTGACCGGATGAACGAATTCAATCCTACTCCGAAATTGGGAAAATATGAATCAACCAATCCTTGCGGAGAACAGGTCTTACTTCCTTATGAAAGCTGTGACTTGGGCTCCATAAATTTATCCGTCCTCTGTAGAAAAGCGGGGACGCGCTATGAGATTGATTGGGATAGGCTGCGGGAAGTTACGCACCTGGCCGTGCACTTCCTGGATAATTTAATTGATGTGAATAAGTTTCCCCTGCCCCAGATTGAGAAAGCCACCAAAGCCACACGTAAGGTCGGTTTAGGGGTTATGGGTTGGGCCAGCCTTTTAATCCGCCTGAATATTCCTTATAATAGCGATGAGGCGGTGGCTTTAGCGGAAAAAATAATGTCATTTATCCTGAATGAGTCTACCCGGAAATCTCTGGAATTAGGCTCGGCCAAAGGCACGTTCCCGGCTTTTAAGGGGAGCATTTATGACAGGAGAGACGGCTCGACCAGGATGCGTAACGCCACACTCACGACTATTGCGCCTACCGGCACAATCAGTATTATTGCCGGCCCCTGTTCTTCAGGGATTGAACCTTTATTTGCCATATCTTATTACCGTAACGTTATGGATAATGATAAATTAGTGGAAGTTGAGCCTTTGTTTGAAGAAGTGGCCAAAGACCGGGGGTTCTATAGCCGCGAGTTGATGGAGAAAATCGCCGAGAGCGGTTCGCTCCAGCACATTGAGGGGATTCCCGAAGACGTAAGAAGGGTATTTGTTACCGCGCATGATATCGCGCCTGAATGGCATGTGCGCATGCAGGCGGCCTTCCAGAAATATGTGCATAATGCCACTTCCAAGACCATAAATTTTCCGCATGAGGCTAGCATCGAAGATGTACGTAAGGCTTATTTATTATCTTACAAGTTAGGTTGTAAAGGTATAACGGTTTATCGCGATAAGAGCCGCGAAGAGCAGGTTCTGAATATCGGTAATTCCGAACAGAAAAAAGACGGCCAAAAGCAAAACGCCGCCCCGGGTTTTAAGAAAGAGATTGCTCCCCGGCCGCGCCCGGAGGTAATTATCGGGACCACGACCAAGGTCTCTACGGGGTGCGGGAATCTTTATGTTACCATAAACGTAGATGAGGAAGGCCAGCCTTTTGAATTATTTACCCAGATGGGTAAGGCCGGCGGTTGCGCAGCCAGCCAGCTGGAAGCAATCGGTCGTTTGGTTTCCCTGGGTTTTCGCGCCGGCATAGAAGTCAAAGCGATCATCGAGCAGTTGCGTAATATCCGTTGTCCGTCGCCTTCCTGGGAAAAGGGACAACGTATTTTTTCCTGTGCCGATGCCATTGCCCGCGTGGTTGAGAGAAGACTGGTGAATAATAAGGCGGCAAAAGCGGCTTTGGAGACTACGCCTATTGCAATGAAACATGCCCATGACGATGAGCCGGCTAGCGCAGACGTAAGCAGCGGCTTAAGAGGCGATATTGTGGGAGTTTGCCCTGACTGCGGAGGGGCACTGCGCCATGAAGAAGGATGCATGAAGTGTTATGCCTGCGGTTTTTCAAAGTGTTAATATGAAAAAAATATTATATATAGTGCTTGATGGGTTAGGAGACCTGCCCTTAAAGCAGTTAGGTAATAAGACTCCGCTGGAAGCAGCACTTACCGTTAATTTGGACCGCTTGGCGCAAAAGGGCAAAACCGGCATAGTTTATCCCGTGGGAAAAGGTATTGCCCCTGAATCGGACATCGCGGTAATCAGCCTCCTGGGGTATGACGCGCATAAATATTATACCGGCCGGGGACCGTTAGAATCATTCGCCGAAGGCCTGGCCGTAAATAACGGCGACGTGGCTTTCCGCGTAAACTTTGCCACAGTCGCTAAGGATGGAAAAACAATTCAAGACAGGCGTGTGGGCAGGAATCTGTCCACCGAAGAAGCAGCAGCCTTAGCCAAGGAAATCAATTCTAAAGTTACGTTATCCAGCGCTACCTTTGAGTTCAAAAGCACAATTGGCCACCGCGGAATACTGGTAATCAGGGGCATGCACCAGAAACTCTCCGGATGGATCACCAATACTGATCCGGCCTATGACCGCGAAGGTGTTTTTGGGGTAGCTAAAGAAGAATTTGAAAATATAGTTTCCGTATCCGGCCCTATGCCCGGATATGAGAATTCCCTGGAAGCCAAAGAAGCAGCTAAATTACTCAATGAATTTACCGAGAAGTCAATTAAAGTTTTAAACGCAGCGGCGATAAATAAAAGGCGGGTGAGTGAAGGAAAGATGCCGGGGAATTTGATTCTCTCCCGGGATGCCGGAGACCATCTGCCTGAATTTGCGCCCATTTCAAGCGTATTCAATTTAAAATTCGGTTCGTTTGTCCAGATGCCGGTTGAAAAGGGGATTGCCCTTTTAACCGGGATTGATATTATTGACGTGCCGCAGTCAAGCGGCCATCTGGATGTGGATTACCCTATTTGGGCAAAAATCGCCTTGGGTTCCATTCAGAAATATGACGGTATCTACGTGCACATTAAGGGCCCGGACGAGCCGGCGCATGACGGAGATTTCCAGAAGAAGAAAGAGTGTATCGAGGCGATTGATAAATATTTCTTTACCAGCCTCTTAAGCGAGTTAGACCTTTCTAATACTATCATTGCCGTAACGGCAGACCACTCTACGGTCTGCGCAGTGAAGGCGCATACTGCCGATCCTGTGCCGCTACTTGTCTGCGGCGGGAATATCCAGCCGGACGGCTCAATGAGTTTTTCCGAGAAGGCGGCTAAACTTGGTTCAATCGGAGAGATGCTCGGCCGCGAAATCCTGCCTTTCCTGGTAAAACTCGCCAAAGAATAAAAATAAAGAGGACGGTTCTATTTTTCCTGCTAAAACGATACTTAAAAATAGAGCCGTCCCTTTTATTACGTGGTATAATATTTTTATGAATAATTATGATGTTATAGTTATCGGCGCCGGGCATGCAGGCCTTGAGGCAACCCTTGCTTCGGCGCGCCTGGGCGCCAAGACGCTTATGCTGACCATGGGTATTGGTTCTATTGGCCGGATGAGCTGTAATCCGGCAATCGGAGGCGTAGGTAAGGGCCAATTGGTCAAAGAGATTGATGCTCTAGGAGGAGAAATGGCCAGGGCAGCCGATGCCTGCGGCATACAATTCAGGATCCTCAATGCTTCTAAGGGCGCTGCGGTGCAGTCATCGCGCGCTCAAATTGATATGGATAAGTACAGCCGGTATATGCGGGAGCTGGTTAAGCATGCGGCCGGCCTGGAAGTAAAAGAAGCGGAAGTTAAAAAATTAATTGTTAAAGATAGCCGCGTAAGGGGCGTAATTACCGTTAGAGACGAGGAGATCGAAGCCGATGCGGTTGTAGTTTGTCCCGGGACTTTTTTAGACGGCCTGATCCATATTGGTTTAAAGCATTTCAGCGGAGGCCGGATTAATGAAGCGGCTTCAGAAGGGCTGGCCAGTGACTTAAAATCTTTAGGATTTAATCTCTTAAGGTTTAAGACCGGAACCTGCAGCCGCCTGGATAAAAAGACAATAGATTATGCCAGGCTGATTATCCAAAACGGGGATGAGCCGCCCCGGCCTTTTTCTTTTTCTAGCACAGTACTTACGCAGAAGCAAATACCGTGCCATATAACCTACACCAATAGAAATACGCATAAGATAATCCTGGATAACTTAAGCCGTTCTCCGCTTTATGCGGGAGTAATTAAGGCTACCGGCGTGCGGTATTGCCCTTCCCTAGAGGATAAAATCGTTAAGTTTAAGGATAAGGCAAGGCACCAGATATTTCTGGAGCCGCAAGGCCTGGATTCAGAAGAGGTTTATCCCAACGGCATCTCTACGAGTTTACCCGAAGATATCCAGCTCAAAATAATACATTCCATTGAGGGCTTGGAAGGAGCAAAGGTAATCCGTTTTGGTTATGGGATAGAACATACGGTGGTTGAGCCTACGCAATTGTACCCCACGCTGGAAACAAAGCCGGTAAAAAACCTGTATTTAGCCGGCCAGATTAACGGCACTACCGGCTATGAAGAGGCAGCAGCACAAGGCTTGGTTGCCGGAATTAACGCGGTTTTAAGGGTAAGGAATAAAGAGCCTTTGATTTTAGACCGCTCCACCAGCTATATCGGAGTTTTAATCGATGATTTAACGACCAAAGGCACGAATGAGCCGTACCGTATGTTTACCTCGCGGGTGGAGTACCGCCTAATCTTACGCGAGGATAACGCGGATACGCGTTTAAGTAAAATCGGGTATACTTTAGGGTTATTGGATAAAGAGAAATATAAGCGGGTACAGAAGAAGGCTAAAGATATTACCGCGGGGATAAACTTTCTTAAAAATACCAGAATCAGCCCGGGGATAGAGGTTAATACAATGTTCGAACGCCTGAATACCGCTGCGCTTAAAAAAGATATAAGCTTAGAGGCATTATTAAAACGGCCACAGGTCAGCCTGAAGGATATTTATGGGATAAGCGGTTTGAAGATCGCTATTCCTGAAGGTGCTAGGCAGGAAATAGAAATTGAGGTAAAATACAGCGGGTTTATCCAGCGCCAGTTTAAAGACGTAGAAAAATTCAAGAACCTGGAAAAAATCCGGATTCCCGGAGAAATAGATTATGCAAAGATACCCGGCCTTTCGGCCGAGATTAAAGAGAAGCTGGATAAATTTAAGCCGCTTAATTTAGGCCAGGCCTCGCGCATATCCGGAGTAACGCCTGCGGCAATATCCATCTTAATGGTTTATTTGAGGAAATTTAATGGATAAAAATAAGAATTATGCCAGCTTAAAAAAATTCTGCCTGGATCAGGGGATTGACCTGTTTGGAGTAGCAGATATCCGGAAGGTAAAAAAAGACTTTCAATTATCAGAGAATTCTCTGGTTAAACTGGATAAGGCGGTTTGCCTGGGCCTTAGGCTGTCAGGAAGTATCCTGGGCGAAATATCCCTTGCTCCTACGCGGCTTTATTTTCACCATTACCGCACAGTGAATGCGTGCCTGGATCAGATAGCGTTAAAGGCAGCTAATTTCATCCAGAGGAAAGGTTTTCAGGCACTGCCCATACCCGCTTCAATAATTTTGGATTGGGAAAATCAGCGAGCCCATCTTTCGCATAAACAGGTGGGAGTTTTAGCGGGCCTGGGGTGGATAGGAAGGAATAACCTATTGGTGAATAGAAAGCTGGGCAGCCAGTTTCGCTTGAGTAGTATACTGACGGATATGCCCTTAAAACTGGATAAGCCGTTAAAAGATGATTGCGCTTCCTGCCGCCTTTGTGTTAAGATATGTCCGGCGCAGGCGATCAAGGATAACCCGCAGGATTTTGAACATATCCGTTGTTTTGAAAAATTGAAAGAGTTCCAGAAGCAAAAATTAGTTGACCAGTATATCTGTGGCGTATGCGTTAATGTGTGCAAAGGCAAATAACCCATGGGCGATCTATATTTAACCAAGGCAGGCCACCAGAAATTACTCGAAGAGCTGGAATATTTAAAGACGGTTAAGCGCAGGGCGTTCTCTAAGGCCATCGGTGAGGCTCGGGCACACGGCGACATATCCGAGAACGCCGAATATGACGCGGCTAAAGACGCCCAGGGGCTCAACGAGAAGAAAATCGCGGAATTAGAGCAGAAGTTAGCTTCGGCGCGCATTCTGGATGGGGATATCCGTACGGATGAAGTTCTAATCGGTGCTACTGTCCGGCTTAAGGACCTGGATACAGATGAGGAGTTAACCTATACCCTGGTTTGCGAAGAGGAAGCGGATTACGAGCAGGGAAAAATCTCGGTTTCTTCCCCGATCGGAAGCGGCCTTTTGAACCACAGATTGAACGCGGTAGTTGAAATCAAAATCCCCGCAGGTATCCTTAAATACAAAATCCTTAAGATATCCAGAGAGTAATTTCTCAGGGCTATTTATCCTTGACCCTCATCCCGATTTGCGGTAAGATAAGCCTTAAATTACAAATTAATCAGAAATTCCTTTCCCATGAAAGATAAAATCGTAGCCTGGATAAGAAAAAAGGCCAAGGACGCCAAGGCCAAAGGGATTATTTTAGGTTTATCCGGAGGCATAGATTCTGCGGTGGTCTGCGCTTTGTCCAAAGAGGCAGTAGGCAAAGATAATGTGCTGGGTTTATTTATGCCTTGCCATAGCCACAGCCGGGACATAAAAGACGCTAAAATAGTGGCTGAAAAACTTAAGATTAAAACCAGGTCTGTGAATCTGTCCGGTGTTTATGATAGTTTTTTAAAGATCCTTCCCAAGGCTTCAAATTTAGCCCTGGCGAACCTGCGGCCGCGGTTAAGAATGGCTGCTTTGTATTATTTTGCCAATAAATTCAACTACCTTGTTTGTGGCACAGGAAATAAATCCGAACTAATGGCCGGGTATTTTACTAAATACGGGGATGGCGGCGTAGATATATTGCCTATAGCCGGTTTATTGAAAAAAGATGTGCGCAGGCTGGCCAAGGAGTTGGGTATCCCCGTTCAGATAATTACGAAAGCGCCTACTGCCGGGCTTTGGCCTGGCCAGACCGACGAGGGAGAGATGGGCATAACTTATAATGAATTAGACGATATATTATATAGATTGGAACACAAGCAAAAACAGAGAGCGGGAAAAGGGAAAGTCACTAAAGTAGAACGTATGATCGCCAGGTCAGGGCATAAAAGAAACATGCCCGAGATTTGCAATATTTAACGGAAAAGCGGAGGCCTAAATGAAAGAAATATTGGAAGTGTTGGAGAAAGACGGCCGGGCTACTCCTGAAGAGATAGCCAGGATGTTAAAGAAAAAGCCCCAGGAGGTCAGGAACGCGATCAAGAAATATGAGAAAGAGGGCGTGATTCTAAAATATAAAGCGGTGATCAATAAGGATTTAATAAGGGATGAGGATAGTGGCTTGCGCGCACTCATCGAAGTCAACATAGTCCCGCAGAAAGACGCCGGGTTCGATAAGATCGCCGAGAGGATCTATTCATTCCCGGAGGTCACCAGCTGTTATTTGATCTCAGGCACATATGACCTTCTGGTCATTGTGGAGGGTAAGAATATACATACAGTTTCGAGCTTTGTCGCCGAGAAACTTTCCTGCTTAGAGAATGTCCGCGGGACAACTACTCACTTCCTGCTTAAGAAATACAAGGAAGACGGGGTGATTTTGAAACATAGGGAAGAGAATAAGAGGATTGCGATCTCTTATTGAAATAACAAATGTTTAAGTTAAGAAAATGAAAAACATTATTTCTAAAAAAGTAGAGCAGATGCAGCCTTCGGGTATCCGGGCATTTTTTGACTTAGTGCTTGGAATGAAGGATATCATATCTTTAGGCGTAGGCGAGCCGGATTTTGTCACGCCCTGGGCAATCCGTGAGGCAGGGATTTATTCCCTGGAGCAGGGTTTTACCAGCTATACCTCAAACAAGGGCTTGTATAAATTACGCCTGGGGCTATCCCGCTATTTGAAGGCTAAACATAAGCTGGATTATTCTCCCGAAGAAGAAATACTGATTACGGTGGGGGTCAGCGAAGGCCTGGATCTGGCTTTAAGGACAATTATCAATCCCGGGGATAAAATAGTAGTTCCCCAGCCAAGCTATGTCTCTTACGGCCCGGTTACGGAATTAGCCGGCGGCTTACCTATATATATAGATACGACAAAAGATGATTTCAAGTTGACGCCTGAAAAATTGGAAAAGGCGGTTGATAAGAGGACTAAGGGCATAATCTTGAATTATCCGACTAACCCTACCGGTATTTCTTACCGCCGGAAAGAATTAGAGGCTTTAAGCCGGGTTATATTAAAGCATCGTCTTGTCTGTATCTGCGATGAGGTTTACGGCGACTTGACTTATGATTTTGAGCATATTCCTTTTGCCGGCTTAGGCGGGTTAAAGAAAAATACTATTTATTTAAACGGGTTCTCCAAGTCTTTCGCGATGACTGGTTGGCGCGTGGGGTTTGCCTGTGGTCCTAAAGATATCATTGCCGGCATGACCAAGATCCATCAATATACGATTATGTGTGTGCCGATCACCAGCCAGATGGCTGCGGCAGAGGCTCTGGTCAGTGCAAAGAAGCCGGTTGAGGAAATGAAACGGGAATACCGCCGCAGGCGCGCATTCGTGGTGGAGGAGCTAAACCAGATGGGTTTGTCTTGCCATAATCCGCAAGGCGCTTTCTATGTATTTCCGTCAATAAAAAAAACCGGGTTAAATTCCCTGGAATTTTCGCAAAAGCTCCTTAAGGAAGAGAAAGTTGCGGTTGTCCCGGGAACAGCTTTCGGCGCCTCCGGCGAAGGTTATATCAGGATTTCTTACGCTTCCGGTATGGAAAGCTTGAAAGAGGCGCTGGAGAGAATTAAGAGATTTTTGGGTAGGATTAAGAATGCCAAAAAATAAAACCGGCAATTACGAGATTTATACCAAGCAGATCGAAGGACTAGCCAAGGTGGCCAGCCTGATTAATTCCGGGTTATACCTTGAAGAGCTGCTGCGTTTAATCGTGCAGGTTACTGCCGAGATTATGAATTCCAAGATCTCCTCACTTATGTTGCTTGACCCCGATAAAAAAGAGCTGGTGGTCAGGGCTACCCAGTCGATCTCCGAGGCCTATAATAAAAAGTCGAATATAAAATTAGGCGAAGGAATTGCCGGTATGGTTGCCCGGGATAATAAACCGATCTCTGTCCCGGATATAAAGTCAGATGAGCGTTATTTGAACCGCGATATTGCCAGGAAGGAAGGGTTATGTTCGTTAGCCTGTGTTCCTTTAGCGGTAAAGAGAAGAGTAATCGGCGTTTTGAATTGTTATACTTCCAAGAGGCATATATTTTCCAAGCACGAATTAGGCCTCCTTAGCGCTTTAGCCAATCAGGCGGCGATTGCTATTGAAAACGCCGAACTGGATTTAAGGGCGCGTTCTGCCGAAGAGGCCTTAACTACCCGTAAACTCGTGGAGCGGGCCAAGGATATCCTCTCGCAGGAAGCGAATATTCTGCCTTCGCAGGCCTACAGGTTAATCCAGAAGCAGAGCATGGATTCGCGTAAGTCCATGCGCGAAGTCGCCGAAGCTATTATCCTGGCCAGGGATATTAAGGGTAAAAAAGCTGACGCCTAGTAAGATAAAACTTGACAAATTTAAATAATATGGTATATTTTAGATAAGCAAGGCACAAAGTTTGTGTCTGGCGGAAAAGAACAGAGAAGCGTTCTCAATAAGGAACGCTTTTTTTGTTTTCCGGATAATGGCTTCCTTTTTTAGCAGGGTTTGCTAAAAAGAGGATATTTTATTTTAAGAACGATAGCGTTCTTCTCTGCCCGATTAAGGGTAAGAAAGAACGCTTTTTTATTATGCAAAATATGCCTTATGAAGAACAGATAAACGCTTTGACCAAGATAAGCCGGGCTATAGCCTCCGATATTTACCTGGAAGATATCCTTAACCTGGTAGTTTCCGTTACCGCGGAGATGATGGGTTTTAATACCTGTTCATTAATGCTGATTGATGAGAAGAAAAAGAAGCTGGTAATCCGGGCTTCGCAGAGTATCAGCGAAGAATACAATAAAAAACCTTCGCTTAGCATAGGCGAAGGGGTTGCCGGAAGGGCGGTCAAAGAAAGCCGGCACATAGCGATTAAAGATGTGACTAATGAAAAGGAATATAAGCATAAAGATATTGCCAAAAAAGAGGGGCTGTGTTCGCTTTTATGCGTACCTCTAACGGTAAAAGGAAAGGCTATCGGCGTGATTAATTGTTATACTCCTGAGCCGCATGACTTTTCGGCAACAGAGGTGAATATCCTGGTTTCGGTAGCTAATCAGGCAGCCGTGGCTATTGAGAACGCCGAGCTGATCGTAAAGAGCAAGGTAATCCAGGAGGAACTGGAGATCCGTAAGAGGATAGAACGCGCCAAGGGCATCCTGATGGAAGAAGAAAACCTGACGGAAGAAGAGGCGTATTTGAAGATCCGTAAATACAGTATGGACAGCCGTAAAACAATGCGCGAGGTCGCCGAGGCGATTATTTTATCATCGGATATGCGCAAGATAACCGAAATAAAAAAACCGCAGACCTCTAAACCCAAAGGAGGGTAAAAATGAATCTGCTGAGGCCGAATGCAAACGATGCGACAAGGACATTCAACCGTTCAAAGAACGTGGTGCCGGGTTCGGGTATTTGTTCCAGGTGTATTGACGGGTGTAAGGGTAATTGCGAAATTTTTAAGGCAACTTTTCGGAGCCGCGAGGTAATTTATCCGGGCGCATTCGGCGAGATTACCGCCGGAGGAGATAAAAATTATCCGTTGGACTACTCTCATTTTAATATTCAAGGGTACGCCTTAGGCGCAAAAGGATTGCCTTCAGAAAAAGAGGGTAACCCTGATAATACAAAATTTCCTGATGTGAATACCGAAACCGAGTATGGCTGGGATTCTAAAGTAAAGATGCAAATTCCCGTTTTTACCGGCGCCCTGGGTTCGACGGAAATTGCCCGCAAAAACTGGGAGCATTTTGCCGTAGGGGCCGCTATCTCGGGTATTACTCTTGTCTGCGGCGAAAATGTCTGCGGCATTGATCCCGGTCTGGAGTTGGATAGCAAAGGCAAGATTAAGAAATCTCCGGATATGGACCGGCGCATAGAAATTTACCGGAAATTCCACGAAGGTTACGGAGAGATACTGGTGCAGATGAATGTAGAGGATACGCGCCTGGGCGTAGCCGAATATGTAAGAAAAAAGCATAACCTCCAGACCATAGAATTAAAATGGGGGCAGGGAGCCAAGTGTATCGGGGGAGAGATAAAAGTAAAGAGCTTAGAAAGGGCGCTTGAACTTAAGAGGCGCGGTTATATTGTTACTCCGGATCCTTCCTTGGAAGCTGTGCAGAAGGCTTTTAAAGACGGCGCGATCAAGGAATTTGAACGTCATTCCCGCTTAGGCTTTGTTTCGGAAGAGGCATTTTTAAGCGAGGTAAAACGCTTAAGGGAGCTCGGTTTTAAGCGCGTTACTTTAAAAACCGGTGCTTATTCTATGCGGGAGCTGGCTATGGCGATTAAATATTGTGCGCTGGCGCATATTGACCTGTTGACTATAGACGGCGCTCCCGGAGGCACAGGGATGAGCCCCTGGCGGATGATGGAAGAATGGGGAATACCTACTTTTTATCTGGAGGCGCTTACCTATGAGTTTTGCCAAAAATTAGCCCGTAACGGCCTGCGCGTGCCGGATATAGCCATCGCCGGAGGTTTTTCCAGCGAAGACCATATTTTTAAAGTGCTCGCTATGGGTTCGCCTTATGTCAAGGCAGTATGTATGGGGAGGGCGCTGATGATCCCGGGTATGGTAGGTAATAATATCGCTAGATGGATTAAAGAAAATAATCTTCCGGTTACCGTAGCGGAATATGGCAAAACAAAAAAAGAGATCTTTGTTTGTTATGAGGAGTTAGTTGAAAAATACGGTAAAGATATGAAAGATATATCGCTGGGCGCCGTAGGTGTTTATTCCTTTGTCCAGAAGCTTAAAGTCGGCTTGCAGCAGTTGATGGCCGGGAGCAGGAATTTCAGGCTAAGCGCAATTTCCCGCGATGACCTTATGTCTTTGACTGAAGAGGCGGCTAAAGTTTCCAATATACCGTATGTCATGGACGCTTATCGTAAAGAAGCGGAAGCGATTCTTTAGGAGGTAGCCATGGTAAAAAAAGGCTTGTGTAATACCTGCGCCAATGGCAGGGGTTGCGTTTTACCGCAAAAGTTTCCTGTCTGGCAATGTGAAGAATTCAATAACTGTGTAGTAGTTATTGAAGGAAAGCAGGATAAAGTAGAAAGGCCCAGGAGAGGCTTGAGGTAGGGCCAGTAAAGTATCTGGCGGAATTTTTAATCATTAAGACGCGGGCGTCTTTTTTAGATCCTATGAGGGATAAGAAAGGCGCCTTTTTATTTTTAGCAAAAAGGCGCAACAAACGAAAGGAGAAAAAATGTTACGAAGATCGAATGTTGCGTTATTAGCAAGCATAGTATTGACATTTGCAGGCCTTACTGGGGCGTTTGCCACGCCCTCGACTCTTATCTGGGCGCCGTCTACAGATGTAAAGCCGTTTGGGATCTTCCATCTGGATGCGGATAATTATACACCGGTAAAAAGCCGGGATCATAACGATAATAAGCTGTTCGTTTTGCAGGATTATGGTTTAACGGTCGGGCTATTACCGGATAAGCCAGAGAGCTATGGTTTGGCTTCCGATAGCCAAAGCCATAATCCGGAAAAAAATCCGCTGGGTAAGCTTTGGTCGCCTTTGGGTAAGGTCCTGGCTGAAACAGGTTTTGATTATAAAAAAGGGTTTGGGTCAACTTTAGATAAATGGCCCGTATATTTCCATTTTAAGCTCGGAGTCCCGGAGGGGGCGTATTTTAAGAATATGCCTGCGTTTGCCATAGGTTGTTACGATATGGGGTATAAGCATAATTATACTAATTATAATGTCTGGTATTTAAGGGGAGCCAAAACAATTAATATAGGTAAGCTTAATCTGGGACGCTTCTCGGCAGGATATTTTAACGGCAACGCAAAGTTATTACGCGATAAGAACTCTGAGCGCGATAATGCTGGAGTAATGCTCGCGTGGGAAAGGGTCATATCAGAGATCAGTGACCGGCTTTGGCTCTGCGTAGATTACCAGGGCACTCAGTCATCGTATGGGGCGTTAAACTATGGTTTTTCCTGGAAGTTTACGAATAACGTTTCCGCGATAATAGGATATGATGTTTATAATAACCCAAATTCAAAGAATACGGTAACTTTTCAACTTGATGTGGATTTCTAAAATAAGAAGGAGAGATAAAAATGATTAATTCAGGGGATACAGCGTGGGTTTTAATGTCTTCGGCTCTTGTTTTGTTGATGACACCGGCCTTAGCGTTTTTCTACGGCGGTATGGTCAGGCGCAAGAATATCTTAAGTATTCTTATGCAATGTTTTGTGATCATGTGCGCTTTGAGCCTCCACTGGGTATTGATCGGCTATAGCCTATCCTTTGGCCCGGCTAAAGGGTTCTGGGGAGGTTTTCAGTGGCTGGGTTTAAACGGAGTAGGCCTGGAGCCTTATGCGGATTACGCCGCAACTATCCCGCACCAGGCTTTTATGATATTCCAGGCAATGTTTGCTATTATCACTCCGGCATTGATTATCGGAGCTTTCGCCGAAAGGATGAAGTTCTCCGCATTTTTGGTGTTTACCCTATTGTGGGCGACTTTTGTGTATAGCCCTCTTTGTCATTGGGTCTGGGGCATAGGCGGATGGTTAAGGAATTTCGGCGCTCTGGATTTTGCCGGAGGCACAGTCGTGCATATCAATGCCGGTATCGCGGCATTAGTCACGGCACTGATATTGGGCAAGAGATCTAACCTGGGTAAGAATATTCCTTCTCCGCATAATATGCCTTTTGTGGTTTTAGGCACGGGTCTATTATGGTTTGGCTGGTTTGGATTTAACGCCGGAAGTGCCCTGGCCGCTAACGGCCTGGCAGTGAATGCTTTTGTTGTAACTAATACTGCTGCCGCAGCCGCCGGTTTAAGCTGGGCATTTATTGAGTGGATCCGCAACGGTAAGCCGACGGTATTCGGGACCTGTTCAGGAGCAGTAGCCGGCTTGGTTGCGATTACGCCTGCCGCAGGGTTTGTGAGCGTGGTTCCGGCGATACTTATCGGATTATTGGTGAGCGTATTCTGTTTTATCGCTGTTACCATTATCAAGCCTAAATTAGGATACGACGATTCTCTCGACGCCTTCGGCGTGCACTGCGTAGGCGGGATCTGGGGCGCCTTAGCCACCGGTCTATTTGCCTCTAAGGCAGTGAATGCCGCCGGAGCAGATGGGCTGTTTTTTGGCAATCCTAAACAATTTTTAGTGCAGCTTTTTGCGGTTGGGGTGACAATCATTTACACAGCGCTAGCAACTTTTGTGATTTATAAACTGGTAGATTTATTTATTGGTATAAGGGTAGGCGAAAAAGAAGAAGTTATAGGGTTGGATCTTACCCAGCATCGCGAAAGAGCATATACGGTTTTGGAATAAAAGGAGGGAGAAATGAAGTTGATTATAGCGATAATTCAGCCGCATAAGTTGGAAGAGGTAAAAGAAGAATTGTATAAGCAGGAGGTTAACCTGATAACGGTAAGCGAGGTATTGGGGCATGGTCGCCAGAAAGGCGTTACGGAAGTTTACCGCGGGCATAAAGAAACAGGGAACCTGTTGAGAAAGGTACGCCTGGAAATTGCCGTAAATGATAATTTCGTCGAGCCCACCGTTAAAGCGATCATTAAAGGCGCAAAAACAGGCGAAACCGGCGACGGAAAGATCTTTATCCTGGAGTTAAAAGAATGCGTGCGCATCCGCACCGAAGAGCGCGGTTCGGCCGCTATTGGGTAGGGAGAGAGTAAATATTATTATTTTTTAGAGGATTGTGTTATAATACATTACAAGTGAGCAAGGGAGGAAGAAATGAGCATAAGGCAGGAAGTGTTATTTAAGATTAAAAGCGTGGAATTGGACAAGGTTAAAAATCCCAAGAAAGTATCTTCTTATTTCGCCGAAAATACATTTGGCATAGAAACGATGCGTAGGCATATCTCCCCGGGGACGTTTGCGGCCTTTAAGGCCTGGATGTCGGAAGGTAAAATTATAACCCTGGAGCAGGCCAATGAGATCGCTAATGCCATGAAAAACTGGGCGATCGCCAAGGGTGCCAGTTACTATACCCATTGGTTTCAGCCGATGACCGGCCTGACCGCAGAGAAACACGATAGTTTTATTTCTATTACCGGACCGGGAAAAGTAATTGAAAAATTCTCCGGGAATAAATTAATCCAGGGCGAACCCGATGCCTCCAGTTTTCCTTCGGGAGGAATCCGGGCTACCTTTGAAGCTCGGGGCTACACTGCCTGGGATCCGTCCAGCCCGGCGTTTATTATTGAAAGCAAGTTAGGCAAGACCCTTTGTATCCCAAGTATTTTTATTTCTTATCACGGTGAAGCACTGGATAAAAAACTACCGCTTCTACGTTCAGATGAAGCATTAAATAAGTCAGCGTTAGGGTTATTGAGGCTTTTTGGCCGTAAAGATGTTAAAAAAGTATTTTCTACCTGCGGCCCGGAGCAGGAATATTTTTTGATTGATAAATATTATTATGATCTACGCCAGGATCTAGTGATGGCCGGCAGGACTTTAATCGGTGCGCCTTCGCCAAAGGGGCAGCAGCTGGAGGACCAGTATTTTGGGACGATCAAGGAGCGCGTGGTTAATTTTATGTTTGAGGTGGCACAGGAGGCTTATAAGCTTGGGATTCCCTTGATGACTCGCCATAACGAAGTTGCTCCGCACCAGTATGAATTTGCTCCTATCTTTGAAGAATCAAACCTGGCCGCGGACCATAACCAGCTGTTGATGGAGTTAATGAAAAAAATCGCTCTTCGCCACGGCCTGGTTTGCCTTTTGCATGAGAAACCATTTGCCGGAATAAACGGAAGCGGCAAACATCTTAATTGGTCCTTGGCTGATGATAAAGGTAATAACCTGCTTAATCCGGGGCAGACCCCTGAAGACAACCTGCAATTTTTGGCAGTATTGGCAGCGGTGCTGCGCGCGGTCCATTTACATGCCGATCTTTTAAGGGCTTCGGTAGCTATGGCGGGCAATGAACACCGTCTGGGCGCCAATGAAGCTCCTCCGGCGATTATCAGCGTATTCTTAGGGCAGCAGTTGACTAGCATCCTGAATATGATTGAAAAAGGCGTAAAGTCAAAGGTTTCTAAAGGAGATATTATTGATCTGGGCATGGACCGCCTTCCCAAGTTCAACAAAGACACAACCGACCGTAACCGCACTTCGCCTTTTGCCTTTACTGGGACCAAGTTTGAATTCCGCGCAGTCGGTTCTTCACAGAACATATCTACGCCTATAACCGTCATTAATACCATTATTGCCGAAAGCCTTGATTACGTCGCGGAAAAAATCAGGAAGGCTTCTGGCGGCAAGAATTTTAACAGCGCGGCCCTTAAGGTCATCTCCGCAATAGCCAGGGAGACAAAAAAAATCCGCTTTGAAGGCAATAATTATGCCGAGGAGTGGGTTAAAGAGGCTGGGAAACGTTCCCTGCCTAACGTAGCGGCAACTTATGCATCGCTCAAAGACTTGACCAAAGAAAAAAATATAGCGCTTTTTGAAAAATACAAAGTCTTCTCGAAAGAAGAGCTTATTGCCCGTTACCATATCTGGATCCATATGTATAATCTTACCCTTGAGATCGAGGCAAATACCTTAAAAGAGATGGTCAATGCCTCGGTTGTGCCGGCGGGTTATGAGTACGAAAAACTCCTGGCGGCAACACTGCACGAATTAGTCAGCCTTAAAAAATCATCCGGCCTTAAGCTTGATGCTGCCGCATTAAAGGATAAAAAGGAACATCTTAGCGATATCATTGCCAAGATTTACTATGTCAGGCGGAACACTTTAGCGATGGGCAGGCTTCTGGAAAGAGCGAGAAAAATGAATAACGAAAAGCGCGCTCAGCTTTATTTCCAGGAACTTAGGCCTTTGATGGAGCATATCAGGAAACACGTAGACCAGCTTGAGTGCGTGGTTTCTGATGATGCCTGGGATTTGCCCAAGTACCGCGAGATGCTGTTCATAAAATAGCTATAGGAAGAAGTAGAAGCACGTTGTAGTGCTTTAGGTTTATTTAACCAGAAAGAACACAGACGTTCATGGAAGCCAGGGAAACCTGAGCTTTAATGAACGCCTTTTTTTTGTAAATAGCGCTGATTAAAATTTAGGCAAAATATGATTACAATATTGATTGCTGATAATAAGCTAAAGGCAAAGGAAGAGCTGGAGAAGATGCTGGTGAGAGTCGTTGAGCTCGAAGATTCCTTATTTAATGAAAAAAAAGGCGTATTATACAAGGCTATTATAGAGGCAGTGGAAAAGCCTTTGCTGGAACAGGTCTTGGAGCGCACAGGAGGCAATCAGCTTAAAGCCGCTCAACTCCTGGGCCTTAACCGTAATACGCTGCACGCCAAGATTAAGAGAATAGGGATTAACGTAGAAAAATGGAAAACCTAAAAGGATTATACGATCCGCGTTTTGAGCATGATTCCTGTGGTGTAGGCTTTGTCTGTAATGTTAAAGGCCTAAAGAGCCACACTATTGTGGCCCAGGGCTTGGAAATACTCCG
Source organism: Candidatus Omnitrophota bacterium (assembly GCA_028713155.1). Taxonomy (GTDB): domain Bacteria; phylum Omnitrophota; class Gorgyraeia; order Gygaellales; family Profunditerraquicolaceae; genus UBA6233. The sequence goes on from JAQTPA010000001.1 coordinate 32,481, forward strand.
GAGCCTGGCGCACCGTGGGGCAACCGGGGCTGACCCTAAGACCGGGGATGGCGCAGGTATACTTATCCAGATGCCGCACGAATTTATGCTTAAGGTGGCCGCAGAAAATAAAATAATTTTACCGGATAAAGACAAATATGGGACAGGCTTGGTTTTTTTACCGGTTGACGCATCAGAGCGTGAGTTTTGCAAAAACGTATTCAGTAAAATAGTTAAACAGGAAAAACAGGAATTACTCGGTTGGCGCAGCGTGCCTGTTGATAATAAGGATATAGGTAAGGCAGCCAGAGAGTCTCAGCCGGTAATCGAGCAGGTTTTTATCGGCTCAGGGCTTTACGGGCTTGAGCTGGAAAAGAAACTTTATTTAATCCGTAAACAGGTTGAAAATTTAATCCGCGCATCAGGCCTGAAACAAAAATCCCTGCCTGCCGGCAGGCAGGATTCTTTTTATATTGTTAGTCTTTCCAGCCGTACGCTTATTTATAAGGGGCTGTTTATGCCGGAACAGGTAGCCAGTTTTTTCCCGGATTTAAAAGATGCGGATATGCAGAGTTGCCTCAGCCTGGTGCACTCACGTTATTCCACGAATACCTTTCCGGCCTGGAATTTATCCCAACCCTTCAGGTTTTTAGCGCACAACGGAGAGATCAATACCCTGCGCGGTAATATTAACTGGATGCGGGCAAGGGAAGGGTTGTTAAGGAGCAAGGCTTTCGCTGATTTAAAGAAGGTATTTCCAATAATCGTCCCTGGCGGAAGCGATTCCGCAGCCATCGATAATATTTTCGAACTTCTTTATTTGTCCGGAAGGTCCCTGCCGCATACGATGATGATGCTTATCCCCGGGGCCTGGGAGGGGAACCGGTTACTGGATGAAAAGATAAAGGGGTTCTACCGGTTTCATGCCTGTTTCATGGAGCCCTGGGATGGCCCGGCAGCAATGGCTTTTACCGATGGCGAAAAAATCGGAGCCATCCTGGATAGGAACGGCTTGCGCCCCGCACGCTACCTGGTGACTAAAAATGATCTAGCTATTATGGCTTCGGAGGTGGGGGTTTTAGATATCAAGCCGGAAGATATTGCTTATTCCGGAAGGCTTGAACCCGGGAAAATGTTTTTTATCGATACCCGGGCCGGCCGGATAATTGACGATGCGCAAATCAAAAGAGAGGTATCTTCAGGGAAACCCTATGCCCGTTGGCTAAAAGAAAATATCCTGGAACTGGATGAGCTTCCTAAGGCAGTAGTAAAAGAAGATAAGTTTGATACTTCAAAGCTCTTAAATAATTTTGGCTACAGCCGCGAAGACCTTAAATTTATCCTTAAACCTATGGCTCAAAGCGGCCAGGAACCGGTTAGTTCAATGGGTAATGATACGCCCCTGGCGGTTTTATCAAACCGGCCGCAATTACTCTTTAGTTATTTTAAGCAACTTTTCGCCCAGGTGACTAATCCGGCGATTGACCCTATCCGCGAAGAGCTGGTTATGAGTTTATATACTTACCTGGGTCCGGAGAAAAATATGCTGGAGGAGACAGCCGGCCACGCGCATAAATTATGCGTTAGGAATCCTATTCTTAATAATGAGGAGCTGGAGAGAATACGTAAGATAAAAAGGAAGGGGTTTAAGGCTAAAACCGTATCGTTATTGTTTGAGGTAAAGAAAAAAGGCGCTTTAAAAAAAGCGGTTGAACGCCTGCGCCGGGAAACAGTTGCAGCTATAAAGAGCGGGTATACCTTTGTAATTTTATCTGACCGTGGGGTAGACCAGGGCCATGCCGCTATCCCCAGCCTGTTGGCTTGCTCAGCAGTGCATCATTACCTTGTGCGCCGGGCGCAGCGTACGCAGACTAGCCTGATCTTAGAGACAGCTGAACCCCGCCAGGTGCACCACTTTGCTTTATTATTTGGTTATGGCGCGGATTGCGTCAATCCTTATTTAGGTTATGCGGCAGTCGCTAAACTAATTGACGATAAAGAATTGGATATGGACAAGAAGACGGCCCTGGAAAATTACGTTAAAGCGGTTGATAAGGGGATTTTAAAAATTATTTCCAAGATGGGTATCTCTACTTTACAGAGTTACCGCGGCGCCCATATATTTGAAGCATTAGGCATCGGCAGAGAGGTTATTGAAGAATATTTTAACGGAACAGTCTCCAGGATCGGCGGCGTGGGTCTTGAGGTTATTGCCAGAGAAACCTTAATGCGCCACCAGGAAGCCTTCAGCCAAATAATCCAGAGTTCAGGACTTTTATCTACGGGAGGCCTTTATCAGTGGAAACGCGACGGCGAGTTCCACCTTTGGAATCCGGAAAGTATTTCTGCCTTGCAGGACGCGGTGCGGAATAATGACTCCAGGCGCTACCAGGAATTTTCTCAGTTTATCAATGATCAGCACATCCAGCCGGTTACCTTAAGAAGCCTTTTTAAATTTAAAAAGACCACCTCTATCCCGCTGGAAGAAGTTGAACCGGTAGAAGAGATCGTCAAGCGTTTTGCCACCGGCGCCATGAGCTTTGGCTCGATCTCGCGTTCGACACATGAAACAATTGCTATTGCCATGAATCGCCTGGGAGGAAAATCTAATACCGGAGAAGGAGGAGAAGACCCCGAGCGCTTTATTCCGTTAGCTAACGGTTATTCCAAAAGGAGCGCGATAAAACAGGTTGCCTCCGGCCGTTTTGGCGTGACGACCAATTATCTGATTAATGCGGATGAAATACAGATTAAAGTTGCCCAGGGCGCCAAGCCCGGTGAAGGAGGGCAATTACCCGGCCATAAAGTAAGCGTAACTATCGCCAGGACCCGTTATACTACGCCCGGGGTAACCTTGATCTCGCCGCCGCCGCACCATGATATTTATTCCATTGAAGACCTGGCTCAGCTTATTTTTGATTTAAAGAACACTAACCCCCAGGCGCGCATAAGCGTAAAATTAGTTTCTGAAATCGGGGTAGGGACGGTTGCCGCGGGCGTAGCCAAGGGCCATGCGGATATGATTTTGATTTCAGGAGGGGACGGCGGAACAGGGGCTTCTCCTTTAAGTTCCATTCAGCACGCCGGGCTTCCCTGGGAACTGGGTATTTCGGAAACGCATCAAACACTTGTTTTAAATGATTTGCGCAGCCGCGTGCGGTTGCAGGCTGACGGCCAGATGCGCACCGGCCGGGACGTGGCGATTGCGGCGCTCTTAGGCGCGGAGGAATTCGGATTCTGTACCGCAGTGTTAATCGTCCTGGGTTGTGTAATGTTACGCCACTGCCATTTGAATAATTGTTCGATGGGTATTGCGACACAGGATGAGCTGTTGGAGAAAAGGTTTAACGGCAAGCCCGAATATATAATTAATTATTTTAATTTTTTGGCGCTGGAATTGCGGCAGATTATGAGTGAATTAGGGATCCGGAAAATTGACGAGATGGTCGGGCGCACCGATCTTTTAGAATTAGACTCGGCTATCCTGCCCTGGAAAGCGGAAAAGATAGATTTTTCACGTATACTCTATAAACCTGCAGCTTCTCATTCTATAGGCAGGCACGGTATTTCTAAACAGGACCACGGAATGGACAAAGTCCTGGACCGGGAATTGCTTGCATCTGCTCAAGCAGCCCTGGAAAGCGGAAAAAATATCCGCCAGGAATTTCCTATTAAAAATATAAACCGCGCCGTGGGCGCGATGTTAAGCGGCCGGATTTGTAAAATTTATGGAGAAGAAGGCCTGGCCGAAGATACCGTGTATTTTAAATTCAAGGGTATGGCCGGCCAAAGTTTTGGCGCCTGGCTGGCTAAAGGCGTTACCTTTGAGCTTGAAGGGATGAGTAATGATTATATAGGTAAAGGTATTTCCGGCGGTAAAATAATCGTCTATCCGGATAGAAAATCCATTTATGCATCCGATAAAAATATTATTATCGGCAATACTACTTTTTACGGCGCGATTCAAGGCCAGGCGTATATCCGCGGAATAGCCGGGGAGAGGTTCTGTATCCGTAATTCCGGGATCTCTGCTGTGGTTGAGGGCGTAGGAGACCATGCCTGCGAGTATATGACTGGCGGAAGGGTATTGGTATTAGGCAGAACCGGAAGGAATTTCGGGGCAGGCATGTCCGGAGGGATGGCCTATGTTTATGATCCCGGGAAAGCCTTTAAATATAAATGCAACCTGGCGATGGTGGAATTGGAAAGGCCCGGAGCGCAGGATATGGAAACAATCAAAAATCTTCTTACGCAGCATTATAAATATACGGCCAGCCCAAAGGCTAAAAAGATCATGGTTAATTTTAAACAGGAAATAAAAAATTTCGTAAAAGTTATGCCCATAGAGTATAAGAGGATCCTGGGAGAGGCAAAGGTTGTTAAAAAATTGGAGCTGGGGGAGTATTCCGATGGGTGATGTCAGAGGTTTCTTAAAATTTAAACGGAGGAAAATTGCCTATCGCCCGGTAGGTCAACGCATCAGGGATTTTGCGGAAGTGGCGGTTTTGCCTAAAAAAGAAGATTCTGAAGAACAAGCCTCGCGCTGCATGGATTGCGGTACGCCTTTCTGCCACGGCAGCTGCCCAGTGGCAAATTATATTCCGGAGTGGAATGATCTGGTGTTTCATAAGCAATGGGATAAAGCCCGCGTTTTGTTAACCGCTACGAATAACCTTCCTGAAATTACCGGAAGGATTTGCCCTGCGCTCTGCGAATACGCCTGTGTCCTGGGAATAAACGACGAGCCGGTAGCTATCCGCGATAATGAGCTGGCAATCATTGAATACGCTTTTAAGCAGGGTATTATTAGATCTAACCCGCCGAAAAAACGCACGGGCAAGAAAATCGCTGTTATCGGTTCAGGCCCCGCAGGTTTAGCCTGTGCTGACCAATTAAATAAAGCGGGGCATAAGGTGGACGTTTTTGAACGCGACGATAAAATAGGCGGGATCTTGCGTTACGGTATTCCTGATTTTAAACTGGAAAAGGATATTTTGGACAGAAGGCTAAACTTACTTAAAAAGGAAGGGATTGAATTCAAGGTTTCGACAAATATAGGTTTGGATTACCCAATTCCAAAATTAGAGAAGGACTTTGACGCTCTGGTTTTAACTTGTGGTTCACGCGCTCCCCGCGACCTGAATATTGAAGGAAGAAAATTATCCGGCGTGCATTTTGCCATGGATTATTTAATTCAATCCAATAAACGGATAGCCGGCCAAAAATTACCTAAAGATCAATGCATTGACGCCCAGGGGAAGAAAGTCGTGGTTATTGGCGGAGGGGATACCGGATCTGACTGCGTGGGCGTAGCCCATCGCCAGGCTGCTGCTTGCGTTTCCCAGATAGAGATTATGCCCCGGCCCGCAGAATGTCGTACTAAAGATTTTCCCTGGCCAAAATATCCTCTTATTCTTAAGACATCAACCAGCCATGAAGAAGGCGGAGAGCGCGACTGGTCTATCCTCACCAAAAAGTTTATTGGTGATTCTGGCAAGCTAAAGAAAATGCTCTGCGTGAGGGTAGAGTCTAAGAAAGACACTCAAGGCTGTCCGTTTATGCAGGAAATTAAGGGAAGCGAGTTTGAGATTGAGGCAGACCTGGTTATTCTGGCTTTGGGGTTCCTGCACCCTGAGCCCAATGGTTTAATTAAGGATTTAGGCTTAGAGCTTACGGCTAAAGGCAACGTAAAAACTGACGCCAATTTTATGACGAATATTGCAGGGGTATTTTCTGCCGGGGATATGCATCGGGGGCAGTCTTTGGTTATCTGGGCCATTTCAGAAGGCAGGCAAGCCGCTTATTGCATAGATAAATATTTAATGGGGGAGAGCTGTTTACCGAAAATATAGATTAACCGGTTTAAAAATTGATGGTTCGACTGCGCCCATTCGACTCACTCCGTTCGCTCAGGGCTGTCCTGAGCGTAGCCGAAGGACGCTCACCATCAATCCTGAGGAATCGGCGTATTCCGAAGGATTGACATCTTTCCTAAATATGGTATATTAATAATGGTAGTTCAGAGTAGAGCTTACCTGAGAATTAAACAAAGGTGTTTTGAGGCCGGACTGTCGGTCACAAAAACACCTTTTTTATTAGCGAGGAGCGATGACTAAGTACATATTTGTAACCGGTGGGGTGATCTCGAGCTTAGGCAAGGGGATTACTTCTGCCTCGATCGGTAAAATTCTGGAATCCCGGGGATTAAAAGTGGCGCTGATGAAATTTGATCCTTATATTAATATCGATCCCGGAACAATGAATCCTTATCAGCACGGCGAAGTCTATGTTACTGATGACGGAGCAGAAACAGACCTGGACCTGGGCCATTATGAAAGGTTTACCCATACTAAAACCACTAAATTTAATAATGTAACTACGGGCCAGGTCTACAACGCCGTAATTGCCAGGGAAAGGCACGGTGATTATTTAGGCAAGACCATCCAGGTAATCCCCCACATTACTAATGAGATCAAGGAAAGAATTAAAAAGGCTGCTGAAGTTTCCAAAGCCTCTGTGGTTATTGTTGAGATTGGCGGTACGGTAGGCGACATTGAAAGCCTGCCTTTTTTGGAAGCGGCCCGGCAATTTAGACTGGATGTAGGATACCAAAATGTGTTTTATGCCCATGTAACTCTTGTGCCCTATATAAAAGCTTCCGGAGAAATAAAAACTAAACCTACCCAGCATAGCGTAGGGACATTACGCGAAATCGGGATCCAACCCGATGCCCTTATCTGCCGTACAGAAGAATCCCTGTCGGAAGAGCTAAAGGAAAAGATATCTTTATTCTGTAATGTCAGGAAAGAAGCGGTTATCGAAGCCAGGGATGTCGGCTCGATTTATCAGATTCCGTTAGTTTTTAAAAAGCAAATTTTAGATGAGATTATCCTGAGCCATTTTAATCTGATTTGTAAGTTTTCGGATTTAAAGGATTGGGAAAAAAATGTTGTCGGAAGAGCGCTTCAGCCTCAGGGCAAAACTAAGATTGCCATCGTCGGAAAATATATTGCCTTGCAGGATGCTTATAAGTCCATCTATGAGGCATTAGCGCACGCGGGAATTGCCAATAATTGTAAGGTTGAAATTATGATGGTGGACTCCGAAGATATCGAAAAAAAAGGCGCAGATAAACTTTTGGCGGAGGCCTCGGGGGTGCTGGTGCCCGGTGGTTTTGGTTACCGGGGCATTGAAGGAAAGATTAAGGCGATTAGATTTGCGCGTGAAAATAAAATTCCATTTTTGGGGCTTTGCCTGGGGATGCAGTGTGCGGTGATAGAATTTGCCAGGAATGCCTGTGGTTTAAAAGAAGCTAATTCCACTGAATTTAAGCTTAAGACAAAGTATCCCGTAGTCAGTTTGTTGGCAGAGCAAGAGAAGATCAAGGATTTAGGCGGGACCATGCGCCTGGGAGCATACCCTTGTAAGATTAAAAAGAATACCCTTGCTTTTAAAGTCTTTGGCCAGTCCTTGATTTGGGAGCGGCACCGGCACAGGTACGAGTTTAATAACAAATACCGGAAGTTGTTAGAGAAGAAGGGACTGTTCTTCTCTGGTATATACCCTAAGAAAAATTTAGTTGAGATAGTAGAACTAAAAAATCATCCGTATTTTATTGCCGTGCAGTTTCACCCGGAATTTAAATCCAAGCCGGATAAAGCCCACCCGTTATTTAAAAGGTTCATTAAAGCGGCGCAAGAAGCTAAACTTTAAAAAAATGCAAGCCTTACTAGCCTTAGAAGATGGAAAGGTATTCAGGGGTCAATCTTTCGGCGCCAGCGGAGAAAGATACGGTGAGGTGGTTTTTAATACCAGTATGACCGGGTACCAGGAGATCCTTACCGATCCATCCTATAGAGGCCAGATTATAGCTATGACTTATCCCTTGATCGGTAATTACGGGATAAACCCGGAAGACGTAGAATCGTTTAAACCTTTTGCCGAAGGTTTAGTAGTCAAAGAATGCTGCAAGCGGCCCAGCTCCTGGCGCTCGCAAAAAACACTGGCCGCGTATCTTAAGGAAAATAATCTCTTGGGGATTGAGGGAGTAGATACCCGTAGCCTCACTTTGCATATCCGGGAAGCCGGGGCAATGAAAGCAGTTTTATCCACTTTAGACCTTGATCCAAAAAGGCTGGTGCAGAAAGCTAAAAATTCCCGAGGGCTGGTTGGCGTGGATTTAGTTAGAGAAGTCACTAAGAATGAGATTTATGCCTGGATGCGCCCGAAAGGCAAAAGGCATAAGGTAGTCGTTCTGGATTGCGGAGTTAAATATAACATTTTGAGGGAACTTCTAAAAAATAGATGTCAGGCCGTAGTTGTGCCTGCGCATACCGGGGCTGACGCGATCCTGAAACTTAAGCCGGATGGCTTATTACTTTCTAACGGCCCGGGAGATCCAACCGCAATCAGTTACGTTATTGAAACTACCCGAAAATTAATTGGCCGGTTGCCTATCTTTGGCATTTGTCTTGGCCATCAGGTCCTTGGCCTGGCCTTAGGCGGCAAAACCTATAAACTTAAATTTGGCCATCACGGCGCTAATCATCCGGTCAAGGACTTGAAGACCGGGAAGGTTTATATTACCGTGCAGAATCACGGTTTTTGCGTGGATATAGATTCTCTGGATCATAAAGAAATTGAGATCACCCATCTGAATTTGAATGACCAGACGCTGGAAGGGATGAGGCATAAGAAATTACCGATTTTCTCCGTACAATTCCATCCCGAGGCCTCTAGTGGGCCGCGCGATGCCGGGTATTTATTCGCAGAGTTTATCAAGGTAATGGAAAAATATGCCTAAACGGACAGATATAAAAAAGATTCTAATCATTGGCTCAGGGCCTATTGTCATCAGCCAGGCTTGCGAGTTTGATTATTCCGGAACCCAGGCCTGTAAGGCGTTAAGGGAAGAAGGCTTTAAAGTAGTGTTGGTTAATTCCAATCCCGCCACGATTATGACTGACCCTGAAATGGCTGATTTTACCTATATTGAACCGATAACCCCGGAGGTTATTGAAAAGATTATCGCCAAAGAGAGGCCGGATGCGCTTATTCCGACACTTGGCGGCCAGACAGGCTTGAATACTACGGTTAAATTAGTAGAACAGGGCATACTCAATAAATATAAGGTCAGAATGATCGGCGCTAGTTATGAAGCGATCAAGAAGGCCGAGGATCGGGATTATTTTAAAAAATCCATGCTTAAGATAGGGTTGGACCTGCCGAAAAGCCTTTTGGCCTACAATATGGGTCAAGCGGTTAAGGCCGTCAGGAAAATCGGGTTTCCTGCTATTGTCAGGCCGGGCTTTACTTTAGGCGGAACCGGCGGCGGAATAGCTAGAAATATGGCCGAATTCCAGCGCCTGGCAGATTTGGGATTACAGAGCAGCATGAACAGCGAGATCCTGGTTGAAGAATCGGTCGTGGGTTGGAAGGAATATGAACTTGAGGTAATGCGGGATAAAAAAGATAACGTGGTTATTGTCTGTTCTATCGAAAATCTTGATCCGATGGGGGTACATACCGGAGATTCTATTACTGTTGCGCCGGCCCAAACCCTGAGCGATAAAGAATACCAGAAGATGAGAGACGCAGCCATTGCGATAATCAGGGAGATTGGGGTTGAGACAGGTGGTTCTAATGTTCAATTCGCGGTTAATCCTAAAACCGGCAGGATGGTCGTAATTGAAATGAACCCGAGAGTATCCCGAAGTTCCGCCTTGGCCAGCAAGGCCACCGGATTTCCTATCGCCAAATTCGCGGCCAAACTTGCGGTAGGATATACCCTGGATGAAATTCAAAACGATATCACCAGGGAAACCCCCGCGTCGTTTGAACCGGCCATTGATTATTGTGTAGTGAAGCTTCCCAGGTTTACTTTTGAAAAATTCCCGGAGGCAAAGGATATTTTGGGAATTTCAATGAAATCAGTCGGCGAAACCATGGCCATCGGCCGTACCTTTAAGGAGGCGCTGCAAAAAGGGCTGCGGGGTTTGGAGATTGGCCATGCAGGGCTGGATAATAAATTGGATTATAGAAAGATCCCTGCCAGGAAGATAAACCAAAGGTTAAAAGAGCCGAATGCCTCAAGGATATTTTATCTTAAATATGCGTTACAGAAAGGCTATAGCGTAGAAAAGATCAGCCGGTTGACCCGTATTGATCCTTGGTTTATAGAGAATATCAAAGAGATAACAGATTTAGAAAATCACCTCAAAAATAGTTACTTAAAAAATCACTCTCTAAGTAAAGAATTATTAAAGCGGGCCAAAGAATACGGTTTTAGCGATAAACAACTTGCCGGTCTTACCTGTTCCGACGAAATTTCGATCAGGAGGCAGCGCAAGAAGAATGGTCTTGAGGCTGGTTTTAAATTGGTGGATACCTGCGCAGCCGAGTTTAGGGCCTCTACCCCTTATTATTATTCAACCTATGGAGAGGAGGATGAGGCCAGGGTCTCTCAGAAGAAAAAAATTATGATTTTAGGCGGAGGCCCGAATAGGATCGGACAGGGGATTGAGTTTGATTATTGCTGTTGCCATGCGTCTTTCGCCCTGAAAGAACTGGGGTTTGAGACTATTATGGTAAATTCTAATCCCGAAACAGTCTCTACTGATTACGATACCTCGGATAAATTATATTTTGAGCCGCTTACCTTTGAAGATGTAATGAATATTATCGACAAAGAAAAGCCTGCCGGGGTAATCGTTCAACTCGGCGGGCAGACTCCCTTAAATCTGGCCAGGCAATTAGAGGAGGCTGGCGCGCCGATTATCGGTACTAGCGTTAAATCTATTGATCTTGCCGAGGATCGGGGCAAATTCGCTAAAATTTTAAAAAAATTAAAGATTCATCAACCGGAAAATGGCTCCGCGGACTCGATAAAAGAGGCAATCCAAATTGCCAAGAAAATCGGTTTTCCTGTTTTAGTCAGGCCTTCCTATGTTTTAGGGGGCCGGGCAATGAGGATAGTTTATAACGAAAAATCTTTGGTTGAATTCGTAAAAGTGGCCCGGGAGGTATCACCGGAGCATCCGATCCTGATTGATAAATTTTTAGAGGATGCCGTGGAAGTGGATGTTGATGCGCTTAGTGACGGCAAGACAACGGTAATCGGCGGAATAATGGAACATATTGAAGAAGCGGGGATACATTCGGGGGATTCAGCCTGTGTTCTTCCTCCGCATACCCTGGGGGATGAAATCATTGATCTAATAAGAAGATATACTCAGGCTTTGTCCAAGGAGCTTAAGGTTAAAGGTTTGATCAACATTCAATTTGCCGTCAAAGGGGATGAGGTTTACGTATTGGAGGTAAATCCCCGCGCCTCCAGGACTGTTCCTTTTGTGAGTAAGGCCACCGGAATCCCTTTGGCCAAGATAGCGGCTAAGGTAATGGCGGGCAAAACTCTCCGGGAGCTTAAGGTTACCCGGGAAAAACAGGTGCGGCATATTTCAGTAAAAGAGTCGGTGTTGCCTTTTTCCCGTTTTTCCGGGGTAGATATCTTATTGGGCCCGGAGATGAAGTCAACCGGAGAGGTCATGGGAATAGATTTTTCTTTCGGCAAGGCTTTTTACAAATCCCAGCTTGCCGCTAACCAGGGCCTTCCTGCCCGGGGCAAGATTCTTATCAGCGTCAGGAATAGCGATAAGAGAGGTATGGTTTTTATTGCCAAGAAGCTCGCGGATATGGGTTTTGAACTTATTGCCACCAAAGGCACGTATAAGTCTCTTGCTTCTAATAATATAAAAGTACAGCTAGTAGGTAAAATCAGTGAAGGTGATAGCCGGATATTGAAGCTCATTAGGCAAGGAGAATTGAAGCTAGTGGTCAATACCGCGTCCGGTTATTCCAGCCATTCAGATATGAGATTGATCCGGAGTTCGGCAGTTAGGCATGGTATACCCTGTATTACTACGATTCAGGGTGCGCAGGCAGCGGTAAATGGGATCGAGGCTGTAGCAAAAGGCAGTTTAGAAATAAAGGCTATACAGGGGTATCATGCTTAAGGCTAGTACTTACGCGCAATAAATCCTCCCTAGTCGTATAAATCTCCTAAAATAAATTTTTTCTATTAGGCTTGACAGCTAGGGTATTTTTGCTAAAATACTACCCGATTCGCGTTAACCAACCTTACTGCAGGGCTTTTTAGGCCTACCTAAATAGAATCAATTTATTATCATCATAAGGGATAATAAAGATAGCAGAGGGGTAAGTTAGAAGGGTAATTAGATCATGGGTTATGCTAATTTAGTCATAGGTGCGATTTTTATCCCGGTAATCGGCGCGTTCTGCCTGCCCTTGGCCGCCAGGGCCTCTAACCGTTTAAGGAACCTGCTTTCTTTTGCCTTTATTGCGTCTTCTTTTATCCTTTCCTTAAAGTTGATTCCGCTGGTTTTATCCGGACAGACAATTTTAATCACCAAGCAGTTTGCCCTCGGCCTTAATTTTACACTGCTGGCAGACAGCCTGGCGGTATTTATGGCCTGCGTCTCAAGCTTAATCAGCGCGCTCATCGTCTTGTATTCATTCGGATATATCAGCCACTACGAAAATCAGAATGAATATTATTTTATGGTTACGCTTTTTCTCGGAGCAATGATCGGCCTGATTTTTTCCGCCAATCTTATTCTCCTTTATATATTCTGGGAGATAACCGCTATTACCAGCTGGCGCCTGATAGGGTTCTTTAGGGATAAACCCTATGTGCTGAAAGCGGACAAGGCCTTTTTAGTGACGGTTTTCGGAAGCCTGGTCATGTTAGTTGGTTTCTTGGCTATTTATCAACAAGCCGGTTCATTTGACTTGCCCGTGATTAGAGAGGCCTTTAAGACACAATTAATATCTAACTTGACAGTAATTTTGATCCTGGCCGGTATATTCTCTAAATCGGCAACTTTGCCGTTTCATACCTGGCTTCCGGATGCCGGTGTCGCGCCCAGTCCGGTTACCGCGCTTCTGCACGCCGCGGTCTTAGTCAAGATAGGCGTCTATGTTTTCGCCCGTATTTTTATCGTGAATATTACTCCGGATGTCTTATGGCATACGGTTGTGCCTTTAGCCGCCGGTTTAAGTGCGATTGTTTCTGCAGGCGCTGCGCTCCTGGAGACGGATTTAAAAAGGATCATTGCCTATTCTACGATCAGCCAGATCGGATTTATTTTCTTCGGTTTAGCCATAGGTAATGGAGTGGCCATATTGGGCGCGCTGCTCTATATCCTGATGCATGGCCTGGCTAAGGCCGGGTTATTCCTTTGCGCCGGCATAGTTGAGCAGAACGCAAAAGTCAAAGATATTACCAAGCTTGGCGGACTGATTTCTACCATGCCTGTAACTGCTGTATCGTTTTTATTCTGCTCTTTTTCCATAATGGGCGTTCCGCCGTTCGGGGGTTTTTTCAGTAAGTTTTTGGTATTTAACGGCGCGTTAGCTTCGGAGAGGCTCTGGGTAGTCCTCATATTCCTCATCGCCGCATTCATGACTATTATCTATCTTTTCAGGGTTTTTAACCTGGTATTTTTAGGCAAGGCAAACATTCAGGCGAAAGAGTCCAGCCCGATTATGGTCGCGACTGTCGCGACACTCGCCGGACTTTCCCTGGTTGCGGGAATTTTAATTTACTATCCCTATAAATTCGCGCAAATCGCTACTTGGCAGATGTTAGGAGCGATTAAATGACGGCCATAGCTTTACTCCTGACGATAATTATTCCTCTATTTTCAGGCGTAGGCATGTTTATTTTTCCGCAGAAGATGCGTCGGGTAAAAGAAGCCTTATTAATCCTCTCTAGTCTGGCCGGGCTGTGCCTGTCCGTATTTCTATTCAAACAGGATTTTACTTTTAACTTGCCTTGGATTGGCCCGGGCCTGGGATTGTCGTTTAGGATGTATAATTTCAGTGCCTTTATGCTTTTGTCTACCGGGTTCTTCGGTTTCTTAATTGCTTCATATTCTGTTGTTTTTATGCAGGGGAAAAAATTTGTCAGCCAGTTTTACGGGTATTTTCTCCTCTGCCTTGGTTTTAGCAACGGTGTATTCTTAGCCGATAACCTTTTGGCTATGCTTTTCTTTTGGGAGGGCTTTTTGGTTTTAATTTTCGGGATGATTGCTGTCGGCAATAAGGATGCTTTTAAGACCGCTACCAAAGCTTTTATTATCGTAGGTATAACTGATTTATGCCTGATGGCAGGCATTGCTTTAACCGCACACCTTAGCGGGACGATGGTTATCTCCAGTATAAACCTTCCCTTAAATAATACACTGGCAAATTTAGCGTTTATACTCCTTATGGTCGGCGCAATCTCAAAAGGCGGGGCAATGCCGTTTCATTCCTGGATTCCGGATGCGGCAATTGACGCGCCGCTTCCTTTTATGAGCCTTATCCCGGCGGCATTAGAGAAGCTCTTAGGTATATATTTTCTCACCAGGATTGCGCTGGATCTATTCCAGTTCACCGCGCATTCAGCATTAAGCACTCTGCTTATGGTTGTGGGCGCTCTTACGATTATCCTGGCGGTAATGATGGCCTTGGTCCAGAAGGATTATAAGCGCCTCCTGTCCTACCACGCCATAAGCCAGGTGGGCTATATGATCTTAGGCATCGGTACAGCTCTTCCCGTGGGCATCGTCGGCGGGATCTTCCATATGATTAACAATGCTTTATATAAAAGCGGGCTATTCCTTACTGCCGGCAGCGTGGAGAAACAGACAGGTACAACTAATTTGGAGAAATTAGGAGGGCTAGGCAGGAAGATGCCGGTTACCTTCGGCTGCTTTCTGATTACTGCTTTTGCTATATCGGGGGTCTGGCCGTTTAACGGCTTTTTTTCCAAGGAGCTGGTCTATGACGCGGCAATTGAGCGGGGATGGATATTTTATCTTGCCGCGGTTTTAGGCTCATTTTTTACCGCTGCTTCATTCTTAAAATTGGGGCACGCCGCGTTTTTAGGCAAGCTCGGTTCTGAAAACACAAAGACCAAAGAGGCTCATTGGAGCATGTTATTTCCCATGGCTGTAATTGCCATTGTTTGTGTGGTCTTTGGCGTATTTAATCAGTTACCGTTAAATCATTTAATTCAACCGGTGCTGGCTGGAAAATTAGCCGGGCATAATTTCAGCGGTTTCCCCGCCAGCATGAAGCTGGTGGTTATTACTTGCGTGGTTTTATTTTTAGCTTTAGTTAACCATATTTTAGGCGTCAGGGCCAAGGGCAGCGGCTTACACGCCTTAGACCATATCCGTTATGCGCCTGGCCTGGCTAAGATTTATGATTTAGCCGAGAAAAGATTTTTTGACCCCTATAATTGGGGATTAGGTTTAGTGGGTATTATTTCCAGAATCAGCCTGGGGATAGACCGGGGAATAAACTGGCTCTCTGACGGGTTAACCGTGCGCCTGGCGTATGGTTTTTCCTCGGGGATCAGGAAGATGCACACAGGGAATTATTCGGTGTACCTGGCCTGGTCGCTCGTAGGGATGCTGGTTATTTTTGGCTTTCTGGTTATTTTTTAGGAGAATAGATCGTGCACGCATTATTGATTTTAGCTCCATTCTTAGGCAGCTTTATCCTGAACCTTCCTTTTAGGAAAGTAAATAAAAGGTTGAGCTTCGGAGTTTGCGCTGCCTTGTTCCTGCTGCAAATGGCCGTAATCTTAATTCCGGATTTTGGTTTAAATAAGATCAACCCGGCTGCCTTGGCTAATATTTTTAATTTTGATCTCGGGGTAGATGCTTTAAGCAAAGTTATGCTATTTTGCATCGGCCTGGTTGCTTTGGTTACTTTATGCACAAACTCTCTCTTTTTAAAGGATAGCGATGATAAGTTTAATTTTATCAATGTACTCTTAATCGCCGTTTCCGGCATGAACGGTATAGTCTTAGCCAAAGATATATTCTCTCTTTATGTATTTTTAGAGATTACCGCAGTTGCCTCCTTTATCCTGATCGCGTTTAACCGGGAGGAGCTGGGATTAGAAGGCGCATTCAAGTATATTCTGCTTTCCAGTATAGCCACGGTCTTAATGATTGCCGGTATCGCCTTATTTTTCCTGGTCAGCGGAAGCACGCATTTTGCCGCTATTCATTCTGCGCTCCTGGCCCAGGATAAGAGCCTTTTAATCAATCTGGCAATAGCCTTGTTCGTCTCAGCCTTATTTATTAAGGGTGGGCTTATGCCTTTTCACGGCTGGCTGCCGGATGCTTATAGCTCGGCGCCTGCCGCCTCATCCGTATTTTTGGCCGGCATAGTGACCAAAGCCGCCGGGGTTTATGTTTTAATCAGGATATTGGTATCCATAGCAGGTTTTAGCCTTACGCTTAAGAGCGTGCTTTTGTTTGTCGGCGCTTTTTCAGCGATTATCGGAGCAATAGCCGCGTTGACTCAGACTGATTTTAAACGTATGCTCAGCTATTCCAGTATTAGCCAGATCGGTTACATTATATTGGGCGTAGGTACGGGTACGGTCCTGGGCCTGGCCGGAGCAGCCTTGCATATTTTTAATCACGCGGTATTTAAATCCCTGCTTTTCATGAATTCCGCGGCAGTAGAGAAAGCGCTGGGCACAAGGGATATCAGTAAAATGGGCGGTTTAGGCAGCCAGATGCCTGTAACGGGCCTGACTTCGGTTTTAGGGAGCTTATCCTGCGCAGGGATTCCGCCATTAGCCGGTTTTTGGAGCAAATTGATAATCATCATCGCACTCTGGAGCGCCGGTTTTAAAACTTATGCGGTGATTGCCATATTAGGAAGCGTCCTGACCCTGGCTTATTTTCTCTCTCTGCAGAGAAGCGTATTTTTCGGTAAACTTAATGCCGAATTCAAGAATATTAAAGAAGCGGGTTTTAGCTTGCTATTCCCTATGATATTACTAGGCGTCATCACCTTGGGCGTAGGCATATTCCTGCCGCTGGTGCTGGATAAATTTATCTTAAGTTTCAATGCGGTGTTAGGAGGTTAGTTTGTTTTTAGATTTAATTATTTTAATATTGTTAGTTATTGCGGCATTATGGACGGTAATGACCAGAAGTCTTTTACGCGCAAGCCTAGGCCTGGCTCTGGTCAGCGCTATCCTGACTTTGATTATGTTCAATATGGATGCGAGTCTGGCCGCGGTATTTGAATTGTCCGTATGCGCGGGGTTAATTCCGGTTTTATTTATCAGCGTCATCAGCCTTACCCAGCCATTGACGTTTAAAGAGGCTGTTGAGCATATGCGCTCGAGGATGGCGCGTTTCTGGGAGTTGCCTTTGATCGTGCTTATATTAGGGGTAATCCTCGTTTTGCTCAGCGCAAAATTTAAAGCAAAATTACCTGCGCTTGAAACTCAAGCCAGCGCGCGTTTTGTCTTATGGCACTTAAGACAACTGGATTTATTGGGCCAGATTATCATACTGTTTGGCGGGGTCTTTGGTGTAGCAGTATTATTTAAGGAAAGGAAGAAGCGTGGTTAGTGCAATTTTTGTCGTCCTGCTTTTGGTTATCGGCATATACTGTATCCTGGCGACGTATAACTTAATCCGGGTTTTAATCGGCGTTGAGATTTTAATTAAGGCAGTCACGCTTTTAATTATAGCGGCTGGCCGGCAAAACGGGAATATGGCCCTGGCCCAGGCAATGGTGGTCAGTATTATTGTTATCGAGGTAGTCATAATGACCATAGCCGTAGGCGTTGTCTTAGGCATCCACCGTTATAATAATTCACTGGATTCAAGGAAGATAAGGAAATTAAAAGGATAATTTTTATGGAAAAGTACCTGGTTAATCCTGCGGTTGTTTTTATAATAATCTTAGGGGTAATTTTTGTCCTTAACCGCTTATTCTCTAGGCTCGCCTTTCGTTCCGAAAGGTCTGCCCCCGGCCGTTGTGAATCTTACGCCTGCGGAGAGAAGAATTTTGACAATACCGCCCAGCCGGATTACAGCCAGTTCTTTTCTTTTGTTTTTTTCTTTACGCTGGCGCACGTAGCCACCCTGATTGTTACCAGCATACCACTGGTAGACGCCGGAACATTGGTTTTGGCAATGTTTTATATTATCGGCGGGATTATCAGCTTGTATATATTATTAAGAAAATAGGCAGGCAGGATGAGTTTAATTAAAAAAATAGTTACCTGGGCAAGAATAAAGTCGCCGTGGATTTTGCATTTTAATACCGGTGCCTGTAATGCCTGTGACATTGAGCTTATTGCTGCGCTTACTCCCAGATACGACCTGGAGCGTTTTGGGGTAATTTTAAAAGGCACGCCGCGCCATGCGGATATACTGGTTTGTTCCGGGCCAGTGACTAAACAAATAGAAGATAGATTACGCCGGATTTATGAACAAATGCCCGAGCCCAAATTCGTGGTGGCGGTAGGCACCTGCGCTTGTTCCGGCGGGGTGTTTGACGGTTGCTATAATGTGGACTCGGGGATTGATAAGGTTATTCCGGTCTCAGCATATATTCCGGGCTGCCCGGCCAGCCCCAAGGCGCTTATTGACGGCGTAGCTAAACTTTTAACCAGCCTGGAAGAAAAAGAAGAAACCAAAAGGAGCGGGAGGTAGAGGAATGACCCAGGAGGAAAAAATTAAAGAGAGCCTAGTGAATAAATTCAATTATCTTAGCGTTTCCATCAAGATAGTCCGGCCTCGGCGTATATCTATTGAAGTCAGTTTGGATAATTTTGAGCCGGTCTTTGCCTATTTGGCCAGGGACCTGCAATTTTCGCATTTATGCACCATAACCGGGCTGGATGAACCGGAAAAATTAAGTTTCATCTACCATTTGGCTGCTGATTCAGGAGTTTTGATTAATCTGAAGATAGCTCTCCCCAAAAGCTCTCCCACACTCAAAACTGTTACTCCTTATTTTCCGGGCGCGGAGATCTACGAAAGGGAACTGGTAGATTTATTCGGAGCAAAAATCGAAGGGTTGCCTTCCGGCCACCGTTACCCACTGACTGATGACTGGCCGGTTGATCAGTTTCCTTTAAGAAAAGAATGGAAGGCGGACAAAAATGCATGATTCTAAAGATTTTAAGATCCCCATCGGGCCGCAGCACCCGGCATTAAAAGAGCCGGAAGGTTTTAGCGTGGCGCTTAAGGGAGAGAAGATCCTCGGAGTAGATATCCGTTTAGGTTATAATCACCGCGGGATAGAAAAAGCTGCCGAAGAGAGGACCTATGTGCAGGATATTTACCTGATTGAGCGCGTCTGCGGCATCTGCTCGCATTCCCACTCCACCTGTTTTGTGCAAGCGGTTGAAGAGATTGCCGGTTTAGCTGTGCCTAACCGTGCACTTTATATCCGCACGATTATCGCTGAATTGGAAAGGATCCACAGCCATCTTTTGTGGCTGGGCGTGGCCGGCCATGAGATCGGTTTTGATACGCTGCTTATGTATTCCTGGCGGGACAGGGAAGTCGTCATGGATATCCTTGCTGCTATTACCGGTAACCGGGTCAATTACGGAATGAATACTATCGGCGGAGTGCGCCGGGATATAGACGCTCAGCAAGCCGAAGATATACTTAAAGCCCTTACTATATTGGAAGAAAGAACCAAATATTATATTGAAGTTGCGACGCAAGAAACGACGATAATCAAGAGATTATCCGGAGTGGGGGTTTTATCCCGCGAAGATGTCTTACGCCTGGATGCGGTAGGCCCGACTGCCCGCGCCTCCGGAGTTAAGCGCGATGTCCGGGCTGATGACCCATATGCGGCCTACGCCGAACTTTCTTTTGAGGTAATTACGGATGACCACGCCGATGTTTATGGCCGGACAGTAGTAAGAGTAAAAGAGCTTATGGAGTCCTACAAGATAATCCGCCAGGCGCTGAAAAATTTACCCACTGGTCTTTTAACGGTAAGGGCGCCGCGCAAAATTCCTGTCGGAGAAGCAATCAGCCGTTATGAAGCTCCGCGCGGAGAAGATGTGCATTATGTTAAATCTAACGGCACGGAGAAACCGGAAAGGGTCAAAATCCGGGCGCCTACCCTGGCTAATGTCCAGGCAGTAAAGCATATGTTGCGCGATAGGTACCTCGCGGATATGCCTATTGTGGTTGCGGCAATTGACCCCTGTTTTTCCTGCACCGACCGCACGGTCGCCTTAAAAGAAGAGGATTGCGCCAGGGCCAAAGTAATCAACTGGCAGGCCCTGCACGCTTTTAGCATTGAATGGTATAAACAGCAGGGAATAGATTTTACCGAGCTGAATAAAAAACTTCAAGATAGGTTAAAGGGGTAATTATGTTAGGAGCATTATTTTATATTCTTATATTTCCGGGGTTCCTATTCCTGGTATTTTCAGGTCTGACCGCGGAATTTATTGACCGCAAGATTTATGCCCGGCTGCAGAATAGGGTCGGACCGCCCTGGTTTCAAGCCTATGCGGATTTTATCAAGCTTTTGGCTAAAGAGGATATCGTACCGGCTGAATCCAACCCGAAGATGTTTAAGGTAGCTCCGGTATTTGCCTTAACTGCCGCGATAACCGCATTTCTCTATATACCGCTCTGGGGTAAAGAGGCGTTACTTTCTTTTAACGGCGATGTTATTATCGTGCTTTATTTATTGACCCTGCCTACGCTGGCATTTTTCATCGGCGGTTGGTATTCTACTTCCTTATACTCCCGGTTAGGGGCGGTGCGTTCGCTGATGCAGTTATTTGCCTACGAAGTCCCTTTGTTTATGGGGATACTGGCTTCTGCGCTTTTAGCGGATACCTGGTCATTAAAGGAGATGGTTGTTTTCTATACGGCGCATCCCTGGTTCTGGATGTTTAACTTGATGGGCTTTGCCATATCCCTGGTTAGTTTATTAGGAAAGCTGGAGAAGGTTCCTTTTGATATACCGGAAGCAGAGACAGAAGTAGTTGCCGGCGGCTTCACTGAATATAGCGGCAGGATGCTGGCCTACTTAAGATTAACTTTAGATGTAGAAATGGTCGTGGGAAGCAGCCTTTTGGCGTTGGTCTTTTTTCCTTTCGGGTTAAATCTTGGCCCTCTGCCGGGATTCCTGCTTTTTCTCCTTAAAGTTTTGTTTATTATAGGCTTAATTTCGTTGCTGCGTACGGTTGTGGCGCGTCTGCGTATAGACCAGATGATTAACTTCTGCTGGAAATACCTGGTGCCCCTGGCGCTGTTACAGATTTTATTTAATCTTATCCTGAAAGGAACGCTTTTAAGATGAGACCGGCTAAGATGTTAAGAGAGGTACTCGGTTCTATTTTTAAGAAGCCGGCTACGAACCTCTATCCGGCTCAAAAATTAGATATGCCGGATAAATTCCGCGGTAAATTAAAATTTTATCCTGAGCGCTGTATTGGCTGTAAAATGTGCATGCGCGATTGTCCGACCAACGCTATTACTATCAACAAGTTGGCTGAAAATAAATTTGAAGCTGTATTTGACTTAAGCCGCTGTATATATTGTGCGCAATGCGTAGATTCCTGCCCGAAAAAAGCGCTTGAGCCGACTAAAGAGGTAGAGCTGGCCGAACTTGATAAGAATAAATTGAGAGTTGTCTTTAGGGCAGGCGATACGGATAATTCAATTAAGAAGAATGATAAATGAAGCTGTTCTGCAGAATGATATAGTAGGATTGATTACGCGCTTCGGCGACCTGGGTGTATTTTTAGCGATGTTCTTTGAGTCGAGCATTGTACCCTTACCTTCCGAAATAGTTTTAATCAGTGCCGGAGCGATTGGTATCCCTTTGGCTTCGGTAGTTATCTTTGGCGCTTTAGGCTCAACTTTAGGCGCGATGGTGGGTTATTCCCTGGGAAGGTATGCGGCCATGCCGGTATTATTAAAGTTCGGCAAATTCATATTAATTAAGCCTCACCATATCTATAAAGCGGAGGAGTTTGCCAGAAAATACGGCATAGCCAGCGTTCTTATCGGAAGGGTCCTGCCGATAGTCCCTTTTAAGGTTTTTTCCATTGCCGCCGGCATCACCCGCCTTTCTTTTGTTCCGTTTGTATTATGTACCTTAATCGGTGTTTTGCCCAGGATCCTTATTTTAGCGGTTTTTGGTTCAGCGATAATCAAACATACCAAGGTAATCGTGATTTTAGCTGTTTTTGCGGTGCTCATCTTTATTGCTTTTAAGGTAACACATTTGTTGTATGAAAAACGAAAAGTTAAACCCAAAGGAGGTTCCTGATGACCATATGGCAGATGCTTAAAAGTGGCGGCATAACCATATATATTCTTTTAGCTTGCTCGGTTCTTTCGCTGGCCATTATTATAGAAAGGTATGTTTATTACCGCCGCCGGTCCCGCATCAAGAAAGTGGATTTTATGCTGGAGGTAAGCCGGGAGCTGGGCAAGGGTGACGTTAAAAATGCCCTGGAGGTCTGTAAAAAAACCGATACTCCATTTTCCAGCGTGGTATATTCGGGTTTAAATTTACACGGCCATAATGAGATGCTCATTTCCAATACAATGGAAAGAGAAATAACGGTGGAGACAATGAAGCTGGAGAAATATACCAGCGTTGTCGGGACTATCGGGAGTACCTCTGTTTATATAGGCCTCTTTGGCACCGTGTTGGGGATTATCCGGGCCTTCCACGATATATCCATGAGCGGCTCAGGAGGTATAAGCGTAGTTATCAGCGGTATCTCTGAATCGCTGGCCTGTACGGCGATGGGTTTATGCGTGGCCGTGCCGGCGGTTATTGCCTACAACTATTTCACCAAGAAGATTGATAATTTTATCAGCGACATGGAGCTGTGCGCTTCCGAGGTTATGGATTTATTAAAAGGTTAGAAGGAAAATGAATTTACGTTCGCGTAAGCAAAGGCTGATCGCCGAGATAAATATAACTCCCTTTACCGATGTTATTCTGGTTTTGTTGATCATTTTTATGATTACGACGCCTTTGATCCTGCAATCGAGCCTTAAGGTGAACCTCCCGCAGGCTAAGAGCGCTTCGCCGATACGGGATATGGGGCCGATCAACATTGTTATTACTAATACAGGTGCGGTATATGTGGACGGGGCAATGGCCACGCGTAAGGAATTACGCGAGAGGGTTTATGCCCGGCGTAAAAATGATCCTTCCGTGGGTGTAGTGGTCAGTTCGGACAGGCTGGTGCGTTTTAAAGATATCGTGGATATCCTGGATATTTTAAATGCCAGCGGAATAAAAAATCTTAATATTGCGGCAATAACTGAAGGATAAGAAAGGAGAAGTAGCAAGATGTTAGGTTTAATGAATGCGAGTGTTTTTGAAATGGTCGCGATTTGGGGCGTTCTTTTAATTGCTTTTCTAGGGTTAGCTTATGCTTTGTTATTGCGTAAACAGGTTTTAGCCCATGATAAAGGGACTCAAGGCATGCAGGACGTCTGGAACGCCATACGCTTAGGAGCGGACGCGTACCTCAGCCGTCAGTTAAAAAGCATATTGCCTTTGATCTTGGTCCTTACCGCTGTTTTATTCTTTTCGGTATATATCATTCCTCCGAGCGAAGAGGCATTAAAACGTTTTAGTAATTTTACTCCGGATGTGGTCCGGCTTATTGTTGGTTTGGGCAGGGCCGTGGCATTCGTTATGGGCGCATTTTTCTCGCTTAGCGTAGGCCAATTCGGCATGCGTATGGCAGTTGAAGGTAATGTGCGCGTAGCTTCGGCCAGCCGCAGGAGTTTTGGCGAGGCCTTAAAAATAGCGTATCGCACCGGCACCATTACCGGTATGCTTACCGACGGGCTTGGCCTTTTAGGCGGCACGGTGATCTTTATTATTTTCGGGATTGCTTCTCCCGACGTATTATTAGGATTTGGTTTTGGCGGGACACTCCTGGCACTCTTTATGCGCGTCGGAGGCGGAATATATACTAAGGCAGCAGATGTAGGAGCTGACCTGGTCGGTAAAGTAGAAAAGAATATTCCCGAAGACGATCCGAGGAATGCCGCGGTCATCGCTGACCTCGTGGGCGATAATGTCGGCGATTGCGCGGGTATGGCCGCGGATATATTTGAATCTTATGAAGTAACGATTGTTTCCGGTTTAATCTTAGGTTTAGCCCTGGTCGGCATAACCGGCGAATTAAAATGGATTGTTTTTCCGCTATTAGTGCGCGGCATCGGGGTGCTTTCTTCAATTATCGGAACGTACCTGGTTAAAGGAAGCAAGAAAGACGCTAAGGGGGGCGATGCGTTTAAGAGTATAAACCGCGGGTTTTATTCGTCTGCCGCGATTTCGGTCGGAGCTTTTTTATTTTTAGCCCATTATTATATGCACGAATGGCGGGCATTCTTCTCCGTCGCCATAGGTATAGTCCTGGCTATCGTCATTGATGAAATAACCAAATATTTTACCCATACACACCATGCCCCGGTTAAAGAAATCGCCGGTTCGTCCAGGACAGGTGCGGCAACTTTGATTTTGCGTGGCATATCCATCGGCCTGGAGTCCAGTGCCTGGCAGCTTGTAGTTATCGCGCTTACTATCATGGCCGCTATCGTGATTTATTGGGGCCAACCCGTTGTGTTTGTACTTTACGGAGTAGCCATGACTGGTATCGGTATGCTTACCTTAACCGGTAATAATGTAGCGATGGATTCATTCGGGCCGATAGTGGATAATGCTAACGGCATCGGCGAGATGGCCCATTTGGAGCCGCAGGCGCGCAAGATTATGGCTGACCTGGATGCTGTAGGAAATACCACTAAGGCCATCACTAAAGGTGTGGCCATAGGTTCGGCAGTAATTGCTGCGGTTTCTTTGTTTGGCGCTTTTTTAACCGATGTAACCAAGGTCCAGGCGCAGATGGGCATAGCCGAATCTTTACGGCTTCTGACTACGGGTATCCGGGTTTCTGAGCCGATTGTTTTTGTCGGCGTTTTAATCGGCGCGGCAATTCCCTGTTTATTTTCCAGCCTGATGATTAATTCCGTAGCTCGAGCAGCAGCACTGATTGTTGAGGAAGTGCGTAAGCAGTTTCATACTCCGGGATTAATGGAAGGAAAAGTCAAGCCGGATTATAAAAAAGCGGTAGATATCTGCACGATATCCGCGCAGAAAGAACTTGTCGGTCTGGCTTTAATCGCGGTGCTAAGCCCGCTTTTAATCGGTATGGTTTTAAGGGTTGAGGCTTTAGGTGGATTTCTTGCCGGCGTAATTGTTTCCGGCCAGCTTTTGGCGGTCTTTATGGCTACCGCCGGCGGCGCCTGGGATAACGCCAAGAAGACTATTGAAGACGGTTTATACGGAGGTAAAGGTTCCGAATGCCATAAGGCCTGTGTTGTCGGCGATACTGTCGGCGATCCTTTGAAGGATACTTCCGGGCCGGCCTTAAACCCGATGATCAAGGTAATCAACATGGTTTCGTTATTGGCTGCGCCTATAATTATTCACTACCGCATAACCAGCCCGGGTGTTATAATCAGTATTACGCTTTGCGTGGTCGTGATATTTGGGGCTATAGTTTATTCCAAGCATGGGGTTTTAAGCTTTAAAAAGAAGAGCGAAGCAGGTTTTTAATAAAAGATGCCAATCATTCAACGTATAAAGAACCTGGTTATAGGGAAATCGCGGAATCCTAAGGACTCCGCGATTTTCCATAAAATATCCCTAATAGCTTTCTTTGCCTGGGTGGGCTTAGGCGCCGATGGTTTATCCTCATCTTGTTACGGTCCCCAGGAAGCTTTTCTTGCCTTAGGCAGCCACACTTACTTAAGTATTTTTGTTGCTCTGGGAACGGTGCTGACTATCTTTATTATCAGCACAAGTTATTCCCAGATCGTTGAGCTTTTCCCCGGCGGCGGCGGAGGGTACCTGGTTGCCAGTAAGCTATTATCGCCTACCCTGGGAATGTTCTCCGGCTGCGCCCTGTTAATTGATTATGTATTGACCATTACCGTTTCCATCGCCAGCGGCGCGGATGCGCTGTTCAGCCTTTTGCCCATGCAATGGCATACCTATAGGCTGATTTTTGCAGTTGCAGTAGTCGCAATACTTATGTTATTAAATATGCGCGGGGTAAGAGAATCGGTTTTGATGCTTATGCCTATTTTTCTTATTTTTCTGGTTACCCATATCTTTATCATTATTTATGCTTTTTGCAGGCATTCCTCCAGCATCGGGCAGTTAGCCGCTTCTACTTCCGGAGATTTACACAGCACTATTTCGCAGATCGGTTTATGGGGGGCTATCTTTTTAGTCCTTAAGGCATACAGTATGGGTGCAGGAACCTTTACCGGTATAGAGGCTGTCAGCAACAGCCTGACTGTTTTGCGCGAGCCCAAAGTCCAGACGGCAAAACATACCATGCGCTATATGGCTATATCCCTGTCTTTTATTGTTTTAGGCCTGATGGTTGCTTATTTATTCTATAGAGTTAATCTTCAGCCCGGGAGAACTTTGAACGCAATCCTTTTTGAACAGGCTACTTCAGGGTGGGGCAGGGCCGGTTTCATTTTCGTCCTCGTTACTTTAATTTCGGAAGCCACTCTTCTTTTTGTGGCTGCCCAGACCGGCTTTGTAGGCGGTCCGGCAGTCCTGGCTAATATGGCCAATGACCGCTGGTTTCCCACAAGATTTTCCACGCTCAGCGACAGGTTAGTGACCCAGAACGGGATTTTAATTATGGGCGGCCTGGCCCTGGCCATTATGGTTGCCACCGGTGGCTCAGTCAAGTTGCTGGTAGTCTTATACAGTATCAATGTCTTTATTACATTTGTTTTTTCCCAGGCGGGCATGGTCCGGCACTGGTGGCAGTCGCGCGCACGGGTCAGAGGGTGGCTAAAGAAGATACTTATTAACGGCCTGGGCCTTATTTTGTGCGTTTTTATACTTATATCCATGATTGCTATGAAATTTCATCAGGGTGGCTGGGTTACTCTTTTTATTACCGGTACCCTGGTTATATTAGCGATACTTATCAAGCGGCACTACTATGCTACGGCAAAACTCTTACATAGGTTAAATAGCCTGGTTACCGTTGCCGAATCCGCCGAAGAGACCCTGGTTAATACGGCCCTGGAAGCGCAGTCCAGGGAGGAACCGGACTTGAAAGCTAAGACGGCGGTTATCCTGGTTAGTGGTTTTAACGGCATTGGCCTGCATACTCTTTTCGGAATAATCCGGTTATTTGGAGGGGTTTTTAAGAATTTTGTTTTTGTCCAGGTAGGCGTAGTTGACGCTGGAAATTTTAAAGGCAAAACCGAAGTGGGCAAAGTCGAAGCCGAGGCTAAAAGCGATATCGCCCGTTACGTAAATTTTATGCATAAACAAGGGTTTTATTCCGAAGGAGTTTTTAAAGTAGGCACGGATGTCGTAGAAGAGGTCAGCGGCATTGCCCCGGAGATCCTCGCGCGTTTTCCGAACGTCGTTTTCTTCGGTGGACAGCTCATTTTCCCCAAGGATTCGCTTATCCTGCGTTTTCTGCATAACTATACGGTTTTCGCGATGCAGAAAAAATTGTACCGCGAAGGCATCCCGTTTGTCATATTACCGATAAGAGTATAGAAATGGGAGGCGGAAAAATAGAACCGTTCCCATAATAGAATGGTGGACAAAAAAGAAATCTATAAAAGAATTAAAATCGCGGGGATGGTTTCGTATATCCCTATAATACTGGCTGCTGTTCCCCTGGGCAGTTTCTTTTTAGGCGAATACCTGCAGAATAAATTCCACCTGCCGTTTTATTTCCTGGTTTTCTGTGTTGCCTTAGGCGTCATCATCGGCATAAAAGAGTCGGTCAGGATAATCAAGCTGGTTTGGAAAATAGAGAATAAAAATTAAAATGCAGGAATTAATCAAAAGAGCCGTAAAAGTAAATATTATTTTGGTGTTGACAGCAGCCTTGATTTGCGCAGCTATGCGTAAATTCAGCTTTGGCGCCGGCCTCCTGATCGGTGCCAGCTGGTCAATGGCTAATTTTCTGTTTACCTTGAATCTACTGGAGATTGCCTTGCTCCGTAAACCCAAGAAAAGGTTTTTGTTGTTGCTTTTAATAAAATTTCCAGTATTATATTTATTAGGGTTTTTAATTTTAGTCTTTAAAGTTTTCCCTGCTTTAAGTTTACTCCTCGGCCTGTCTTCAATCTTATTAGTTTTAGGAGTATTGAATATATGCCCCAAACCCATCAAGCGCAATACGAACTTCCCAATATAGTAACGCTTTTGGCGGATAAAATCGGCAGGGTTACTCATTTGGGCGAACAGATTTACCTGTGGGAGAATGTGATATTTTCTCTTATTATTGTCATGGTTATCTCCCTGGTTGCGTTTCTGGCTTGCCGTAAGCCGAAAATGATTCCGGACAGGTTACAAAACGCGGTAGAAGCAGTAGCGGGAGGTTTAGATGATTTTATCTGCGGCATATTAGGCCCCCGGGGAAGAAGTTACACTCCTTTCATCGGCACGCTTTTCATTTACATACTTTTTATGAACTTATGCGGGATCATTCCTTTTATGAAGTCGCCTACTGCCAGCTGGTCTACTACCCTGGGCCTGGCAATTTGCGTTTTTATCTACGTGCAATATACTGCCTTAAGGGAGTTCGGGCTCCTAGGTTATCTGGATCATATGATGGGCAGGCCCAGGGGCATTTTGGCGTTTTCTGTTTTTATCCCGCTGATGATGTTCATCTTGCATATAGTTTCGGAGTTAGTCAGGCCGATAAGCCTGTCTTTACGTTTACGCAGTAATATTTGGGGCGACGATTTGCTTTTATCCGTATTGGCGGGGCTGGGCCTAGCCGGCGTACCGCTCTTTGTATTCAGCGCATTGCTGGCAATTTTAGCGGCGTTAGTCCAGGCACTGGTTTTTAGCCTTTTAACAACCATATATTTTGCCCTTGTCTTAACCCACGAGGAGGAAGATAAAGAAATGGGTAAATTAATTAAGGAGGAAAAATGGATTACAAAGTAGTCTTGGCATTTGCTATCCCCTTAGGCTTAGGCTTGACCGCGGTAGGTTCGGCGATTGCTTTAGGTAAAGCAGTATCTTCGGCGATGGAGGCAACGGGCAGGCAGCCGGAAGCAGCAACGAAAATCCTGATTAACATGGCCACAGGCTGCGCGTTTATTGAAGCGCTGACGATTTACGGGTTGGTTTTCGCGTTTGTGTTAGCGGGTAAATTATAAACTAAAAAAGCCCTATGGAGTTACTTAAGCTTTTAAGCACTAATGAGATTGTTGCCCAAATCCTGGGTTTCCTGATTTTGCTGGCCCTCTTGAGGATCTTTGCCTGGAAGAGTATCCTTGGGTTACTTGATAAACGTAAAGAACGCATTGCCCTGGAGTTCAAAAAGATAGAAGAAGCTAAGGCGGATATCGAGAAGCTAAGGCTGGAGTATGCCGCAAAGATAGTTTCTATTGACGAAACAGCGCAGTTGAAGATTCACGAAGCTCTTAATCAGGCCAAGGTAATCTTAGAGGATAGCCGTAAGAACGGCTATATCCAGGCCCAGGCAATTATAGACAATGCCAAGCAGAGCGTTAAATATGAACTCGCTAAAGCCAAAGATGAACTAAAGAATGAGATCATTGATTTAACGCTTAAGGCTACCGAGGACCTTATCCAGGAGAAATTCACCGGAGAAGGAGACAGAAAGTTGGTAGAAGATTTCTTGAAGGGAGTGGATAAGCTTTAAATGAAAGAAAGGCTGGTTGTTAAGAGATACGCTGAAGCGTTTATGGATTTTGCCAAAGAGACTATTGGATTGAAGCAGGCCGTCCTGGAGTTTAAAAATTTAAAAGTCATTATGCACGATAATCAAGGATTCCAGGAGATATTATATAGTCTGGATGTGTCTTATTCCGAGAAGTGCGATTTTATTGATAAGGTCCTGGATGCGGATTTCTCCAATGAATTCAAACAGTTTTTAAAGCTCCTTTTAGAAAAGAACCGCATTGACCGGATCGGCGATATCGCCGATTACGCAAGGGCAGCCTACAGTCACCTGGGAGAAACCGAGGCAATATTAAGGACGAGTTTTCCTTTGGATTTAAGCTTGATTCGTAAGATCAAGGATAAATTGGAGCAGAAGTTTAACCGCGCTTTTAGGTTTTATATAGATTTGGACGGCCGGCTGCTCGGAGGAGTCCAGGTAATTATAGGCAATACTATTATTGACGGCACAGTGCGCCGCAGGTTAGAAGACCTTAGGGAACAGCTTTTAACAGTAAGAGTTTAATATGCCATTAAGACCGGAAGAAGTAAGTTCAATCATCCGCAATGAGTTGGAAAAATATAAGACCCGCATGCGTTCGGAGTCTATCGGTACGGTTATCCAGGTTGGGGATACCATTGCCCGCATTCACGGTTTAGATGACGTGATGACGGGTGAGTTAGTCCAGTTTTCAGAAAATGTCATGGGCATGGTTTTAAACCTGGAAGAAGACAGCGTAGGCGTGGTTGTTTTCGGGACGGATAATCCGGATAAGGATATTAAAGAAGGGGATATTGTCAAGCGGACCGGAAAAATCATTCAGGTCCCGGTGGGAGAGGCATTAATCGGCCGGGTAGTCAATGCCTTAGGCCGGCCGATTGACGGTAAGGGCCCGGTTAACACGGATAAATTCAGGCCGATAGAATCCAAGGCGCCTAATGTGGTTGAGCGCCAGCCGGTATGCGAATCACTGGAAACCGGGATCAAGGCCATTGATGCGATGACGCCTATTGGCCGGGGCCAGCGCGAACTTATCATTGCCGACCGCCAGACAGGCAAGACCGCTATCGCCATTGATACGATTATCAATCAAAAAGGTAAAGGCGTATATTGTATTTATGTAGCCATAGGCCAGAAACTTTCCAGTGTGGTGACTGTTTCGGAGACTTTGCAAAAATGCGGGGCTATGGAATATACTACGATTGTCAGCGCCTCTAGCCGCGCGTCGGCATCTTTACAGTACTTGGCGCCTTACTCCGGATGCGCCATGGCCGAAGAACTGCTTTATTCCGGAAAGCACGTTTTAGTAGTCTATGATGATTTAACCAAGCACGCGCAGGCTTATCGGCAGCTCTCCCTGCTTTTAAGAAGGCCTCCGGGAAGAGAAGCCTATCCTGGAGACATATTCTATCTGCATTCGCGTTTACTGGAGCGTGCGGCAAAACTAAATGACTCACTCGGCGCAGGATCTTTTACGGCTATCCCGATTGTCGAAACCCAAGCCGGAGACATCACCAGTTATATCCCCACTAACGTCATCTCTATTACCGACGGCCAGATTTATTTAGAGAATGATTTATTTTACGCCGGGGTGCGGCCGGCGATAAACGTGGGTTTATCGGTTTCCCGGGTCGGGGGTAAGGCCCAGGTAAAAGCCATGCGCCAGGTAGCTTCCAAGCTTAGGCTGGATTTGGCGCAATACAGGGAACTGGTTATTTTTACTCAATTCGGCACTGAGCTGGATAAGTCCACGCAGGCTCAGCTTGTCCGCGGCGAGAGGATGACCGAGATTTTAAAGCAGGAGCAGTTTAATCCGCTGTCTATATCTAAGCAGGTATTGATTATTTACTGCGGTACGCACGGATTCCTGGATGACCTTGCGGTAGGCTCAATCAAGAAATTTGAAGCACAGTTTTTTAAATATATGGATAAGAATCATCCCGACATCGCCGCTGAGATAGAGTCCAAAAGAGAATTAAGCCAGGAGCTTATGCAAGGGATGGACGCGGCGATATACGCCTTCAAAAGTAATTTTGTCCGGGATAATACATTATGATCCAGTCGCTAAAAACCATAAAAAACAGGATCCGCAGCATTGAGAATACCAAAAAGGTCACCGCGGCTATGGAGTTGATTTCGGTAGCCAAATTAAACCGGATTGAAAAAGGCCTGCTCAGTTTTAGGCCGTATGTTACCGCCCTCGGGAATATTATGCATAATCTTATCTCCAGTTCGCCCCAGACCAGGCATATCTTCCTTGAAGAGAGGCCCGGGTTGGATAAAATATGCTTGTGCGTAATAACTTCGGATAGCGGTCTATGCGGGGTTTATAATAACAATATAATCCGCCTGGCCGAAGAGTTCATTCGCCAACAGGGTAAAGAAAAAATAATTCTGGTTTGCCTAGGGAGAAAGGGCTTTAATTATTTCAGGAGGCAGGGCCTTCAGGTATCCAATGCCTATCTTGGCGTAAACGGCCGTTATTCTGAAAAATTATGCCTGGAGTTAAACAACAGGCTTAAGGATATATTTATTTCCGGAGCGGCTCCTAAGGTGTATATCGCTTATACGCATTTTAAGACGGCATTGGTCCATAAACCCAGCGTAGAGAAGTTCCTGAGCCTGGAGCGTTTAACGCAAAGCCAGAAGGATTATATTACCGAGCCCGGCATAGATACTATTTTAAATGAGCTTATCCCAAAATACATTTATATGAAATTAAAGCTGGCCATCTTAGAATCTTTTACCGCGGAACATTCAGCCCGGATTATCGCGATGAAATCCGCTACGGATAATGCCAAGGATTTATTGGAAAAGCTGACTTTATTGCGGAATAAAACCCGCCAGGCTAATATTACGCAGGAGATTATGGAGATAATTTCTTCATCGGAGGCATTGAAAGGTTAATACTGAGGCTCCGGTAAATAATGGTCACATTGGCTGAGATGATTTTGGAGCGAGACAAGGAACGAAGACGCAGGCGTAGCCAAAGCGCTACGCCAAGGATGAGTGACGCAGTCGCAGCCCAAAATCAGCCAGCCCATATATATAGAAGTGAGGGGGAAGCCCGCCTTTCGGCCGTCTGCGGCGTTGCTCCTTCTCGGCGTAGTGCTACGACTACGCCATCGTCGTCGCGCCTTGCATACGGCCAGAACTCGGGCTTCCAATGAGCCCATTATTTATCGGAGACTCAGTAATGAGTAATGGACAAATAATCCAGGTTATTGGCCCGATCGTGGATATAAAATATCCCGAGAAAGAAGTCCCGCAGCTTTTTAATGCCATAAAGATTACCTATCCGGAAAAGCAGATCGATTTGACCCTGGAGGTAGCCCAGGATATAGGGAATAATACCGTGCGCTGCATCGCGCTCGGGCCCACCGACGGGCTAAGCCGCGGAATGACGGCAATTAATACGGGTTCATCCATCACTGTGCCGGTAGGAAAGCAAACCCTGGGCAGGATATTTAATTTACTGGGTGAAGCTATTGACGGCAAAGGCAGGCTCTCTGAGCCGGAAAAGCGTAATCCCATCCACCGGCAATCCCCGGGTTTTATTGAGCAACTCCCTTCTTCATCGATCCTGGAAACAGGCTTAAAAGTCATTGACCTTTTAGCGCCTATCCCTAAGGGAAGCAAAGTAGGATTGTTTGGCGGGGCAGGAGTAGGCAAGACCGTTATTGTTATGGAATTAATCCGTACTATCGCCACCGAACACGGCGGAGTTTCGGTATTTGCCGGAATCGGGGAAAGAACGCGGGAAGGGAACGAATTGTGGCTGGAATTAAATAATTCCGGTGTAGTTAAAAACAGCTCGCTTATTTTCGGCCAGATGAATGAGCCTCCGGGAGCGCGGCTGCGCGTAGGTCTCTCCGCCTTGACTGTGGCGGAATATTTCCGTGACGAAGAAAGAAAAGACGTACTTTTATTTATCGATAATGTTTTCAGATATGTCCAGGCAGGCTCAGAGGTATCCACGCTTTTAGGCCGTATGCCTTCTGCTGTCGGGTATCAGCCAAATCTTGCTACCGAGATAGCGCAGTTGGAAGAGAGGATCGCTTCTACGCGTAACGGTTCAATTACTTCTATTCAGGCAGTTTATGTGCCGGCTGATGATTTGACTGACCCGGCTCCCGCAGCGATATTTTCGCACCTGGACGCGAAGATTGTCTTAAGCCGGCAGATTGCCGAACTGGGGATTTATCCGGCGGTTGACCCGCTGGATTCAACTTCGCGTATTATGGATCCCCGCTTTATCGGCGAGGAGCATTATACTACGGCTTTAAGCGTGCAGAAAGTTTTACAGCGTTATAAAGACCTGCGCGACATTATTTCCATCCTCGGAATAGATGAGCTTTCTGACGAAGATAAATTGATTGTCGCGCGGGCAAGGAAGTTGCAGAGATTTTTCTCGCAGCCGTTTTTCGTAGCCGAAGCATTTACCGGCATGAAAGGCAAATATGTAAGGCTTGAGGATACGATTAAGGGAGTTAAAATGATTATCGAGGGCAAACTCGATAATTTACCCGAACAGGCCTTTTACATGGCTGGTACGATTGAGGAGGCCATCCAAAAGAGCAGGGACGATTCTATGCTAAACGGCCATAAAGAATAGGGCCGTACCTTTATAGTTATGGAAAAATCATTCCGCGTTAACATTTTAACCCCGGAGAAAAATATTTTTGAGGGAGAGATTGTTTCGCTCATTGTCCCGGCGGCGTTAGGGTATTTGGGCATCCTGGCAGACCACGCCCCGCTGGCGGCGAGCCTGAAAGCCGGTAAAATAATTTTTAGAGGGAATACGGGTGAACAAACCGTATTATATAATAAAAATAGGGGTTTTCTGGAAGTCGCCGAGAATAAAGTTACCGTACTTTTGGATTCTGCCTAAGCCCTAAGATTTTCTTTCTTGACAAAATAAATTTCCATATTATCATTAAAGAGTATCTTTAACGAGGTTAATAGAGAGCGGTTTGGTTTATCCAGGGAAGAGTAAAAGACAAAGGCGTCTAGAAACTTAAAAAGGCACCTTTGTCTTTTTTTTAAGGTATTCTGCCTAATATTAATGCAGGATTTGCCTAAAATTTAGGAGGAGAGAAATGGTCAAAGAAGCAGAAGGTTTTATGGCTAAAGTAATAGAAAAAAATCCCGGTGAGGTTGAATTCCACCAGGCTGTCCGGGAAGTAGCGGAGTCCCTGGCGCCTTATATTGAAAAGAACCCCAAATATAAGAAAGCGAAGATATTAGAGAGGATGATCGAGCCGGAGCGGGTAATGATGTTCCGCGTCCCCTGGCTGGATGATCAAGGGGAAATTCAGATAAACCGTGGTTACCGGATCCAGATGAACAGCGCTATGGGGCCGTATAAGGGTGGCTTGCGTTTTCATCCCAGCGTGAATTTGAGTATTTTAAAATTTTTGGCCTTTGAGCAGGTGTTTAAGAACGCTCTCACTACGTTACCTATGGGCGGCGGCAAGGGCGGTTCTGATTTTGATCCCAAAGGAAAATCCGATAATGAAGTAATGCATTTTTGCCAGAGTTTTATGACGGAATTATTCCGCTACATCGGCCCGGATACGGATGTTCCTGCCGGAGATATCGGCGTAGGCGGACGCGAAATCGGCTATTTGTACGGCCAGTATAAAAGGCTGCGCAATGAATTTTCCGGCGTGCTCACGGGTAAGGGCCTGAATTGGGGCGGAAGCTTAATCCGTCCAGAGGCAACCGGATATGGCTGCGTTTATTTTGTACAGGAGATGCTTAAAACCAAAGGAGAGAAGCTTGAGGGTAAAGTTTGTGCGGTTTCCGGTTCCGGTAATGTCGCGCAATACACGGTAGAAAAACTTATTGAGTTAGGGGCCAAGGTAGTGACCCTTTCTGATTCCGGCGGATATATTTACGACAAGGGCGGCATTGATAAAAAAGAATTAACTTGTATTATGCAGCTTAAGAATGAAAAACGCGCCCGCATCAAAGAATGCGCAAAAGAATTCCACTGCGAATACCTTGAAGGAGAAAGGCCCTGGAGGGTCAAGTGCGATGTCGCTTTCCCCAGCGCCACGCAGAACGAAATCAGCGAAAGTGACGCCAGGGAATTGGTTAAAAACGGCTGTATTGCCGTAGGCGAAGGGGCAAATATGCCGACTACTCCCGAAGGGGTTGAGGTCTTTCAGAAGGCCAAGATACTCTATACGCCGGGTAAGGCTTCTAATGCCGGAGGCGTAGCTACCTCGGGCCTGGAAATGTCGCAAAACAGTATGCGTCTCTCCTGGACCCGCGAAGAAGTAGATAAGAGGCTCCACGATATTATGATTTCCATCCACGAGCAGTGCGTTCAATATGGCAAGGAGTCTGGCTATATAAACTATGTAAAAGGCGCAAATATTGCCGGATTTGTTAAAGTAGCTGACGCGATGATGGATCAGGGGCTGGTGTAAAATAAGGTTATCCTCTGCCCGTAAAACGCCCTTAAAGATAATCTTTAGGGGCGTTTTTTTATTGAACTACTTAGATTTTAGCGGTAGAATAAAAACCTAATGGACAAGGAAGAAGCATTAACCGGTTTTCTTAAAGGCCTGCGTATAGCCATTAATAACGCATTGGCTTACTCCCGTCAACATCCTTACTTTCTAAAATCTACCCAGGAATTCAAAGAAAAAATCGATGCTTTACTTACTTTTTTAGACCCCATAAAGATCAGTGCTACTTCCGGATCTTTATTCCTGGACGGTAAATACTGGGACAAGATTGTTTCCTCCGTTGAGCTCGCCCAGGTTTTGCATCAGCGTAAAATCAAGAGCATTGAATTCAAATCCGGGCTGGTTGTCTCGGAATTAGCGGACGCCTTAAGTTTTTTAGCTTTACAGCCGAAAGAGATCCTTAAAAGGGGTGGTTTATCCAGGCTGTTAAGGGATATGGACAGCCGGCATATCTGTATTGAAGAGTTGGATTATTCCGGGCTCCTGGGCGGGCAAGGGGAAGCGACTAAGGATATCTGGCTCTATCTTTTTAATGAAGCGGTAGAAAAACGGGATGCCCAGAAAATAAATGAATTCGCGGATAATTTCTCGGAAGGCGTAAAGAACCTTAGCGTTAAGAAAGTTGTTGAAGATAATAAATTAAGAGAGAATTTACACGGGCTCTTGCATTATTTAAAGGACGGAGATAAAGAAAAATACCTTAAATGTTCCCGGGAACTCTCCAGTCTCTTTTTAAATTCCGGCGCGCAAATCAGTGCGGATAACGTAAGTAAGCTAAAAGGGTTATTCAGCGATCTCGATGGCAATGATTTCGCGGATCTCCTTTTGTCTCAGATATCCGATAGCAGCAGGCTGAATACCCTGAACCTGGAGCTGTTCTCGCGCCTGGCAGGGGAAGAAAGAGCGGAAAAAATTGCTTTCCGCCTGGCGGATAAAGTAAAGGGTAAAATAGAGCTAAGTAATAAGCCGGCATTATACAAAAAGATTAAAGATTTATTATCCGGACCGGACGCTCAAACTGTTTCTCCTGCCTACCACTTAGCCCTGTTTACATTAATCAAGGACATTTCTTTCAAGGATACCTTATTCTTTGACCGTGAACAACTGCGCTCCAATTACCACACGGCTATCCTTAATTTACTTATTCAGGAAAAAAACGCTGAAGATTTAAGTATGATTCTGGAGAAGTTAGGTAGGGAATGGATGAATATAAACCAGGGGAAGGATTATCAATTCTTAAACTATTTATTGGGCGCGCTGAGACAGAAAAATAAAAGCGGGGAGTTGTCTGCCAGCGTCTTAGAAGGTATTGAAAAAAGAATTGGCGAGGCAGTAGAAAATGGTATCTGGGATGAGGCCGTGCCGCAAGGCCTGGCGCAACTCGCTGATGCCCTGGATAAGAGTTACTTAACAGTTGACTTTTATTTGGATAAGATCTTCCGGGAAAATAAACTTAACACCCACGGTTTAAAGCTATTTTTAAGGTTTTTCCCGGCAAGCCTAAGTATTTTTTACGAGTACCTGCGCTCAAGGCGCGCTGATTTGGAATTCTTAAACCAGGCCATACAAATTCTGTCCGAAATTGACCTGTCTGTTTCCCTGCCTGTTTTAAAGGAAGTCTTCTTTTCCGGAAACGAGTTGATTAAGTTGGAGGTGTTGAAGGCAATGCGGAATTCTACCGTGGTTGATACGGAATTTCTCTTTTCCCTGCTTGGAGAAAAGAGTATCGCCTTAAGGAAAGGGGCGTTGAGAGTCCTGCGTAAGAATGATGCCGACAGAAATAAGGCGCTCAGCCTGCTTTTAGGGGTTCCCAGCCCGTGGGGGAGTAGGAACCAGCTGATTTTAGAGAATGTAAAGATTATAGAAGATTTATGGTTAAAAGAAGCAAGCGATTATCTGGTTGCTTTCAGCAAAAGAAGGTTCTTCTGGAATAAGAATTTGAGAAATGAGGCGCTCGAGGTGCTCAAGAAATGGGAATAGGCGAGAAGATAGAAAAAGCTTTTAAGGATTTATTAACTTCACTCCAAACAGCTAAGCTTTACGGTACAGAGCATCCTATCACGAAGAACTCCATTGAAAAAGCTTACCTTAGCTTGCAGGATGTTTTAGCGGATAGAGAAGAGCTGGTTGTAGGGATAATCGGAGAAGAACTGGCTTTTGAGAAAGAGATATTTTTTGATTTAAGCAAGGTGCTTAAACAAATGATTGTTTACCTCAAGGACAGGGAGATAGAAAGGATTTCTTTTGGCCGGGACCTGGAAAAAGAGGAGCTGTATAAATTTATCGGTTTTTTAACCCGGCCTAAAGAAGAGACTAAAGGGAGGTCTGCGGATTTATTGGCGTTAGCGGGAATCAGGAATATCGCAATAGGAAAGGTCAGGTCTTCTCCTGCTGCCGCCAGCTCCGGGCCAAAGCAGCAACCCCTGGATTTAACGGATGTATATCAGGAGTCGCTGGAAGAGGTTTCCCTGCCTTTGGCTAAAATCATGAATAGGGAGGCGATAGACGGCCTCAGCCTTAAACTTACGCTCAATAATATTATTGAAAATTTAGGTATCTACTATCAGCAGTTGCTCAAACTGGTTACCCTGAAAAGATACGACTTGGGGACATTTACGCATCTTTTAAACGTTTCTATATTAAGTATCTATTTTTCCTCTAAGCTCGGATTCAGCAAGGATGTGGTTATGGATATAGGGTTATCTGCCTTATTTCACGATATAGGTAAACTCTATATTTCGCGTAAGACAATCCGCAAGCCCGGAGCTTTAAGCGATTTAGAATTCGCCCAGATGGAGAGCCACACTGTCTTAGGGGCTAAACTTCTTATGCAATATGTGGAAACAATAGGGATTATGCCTATAGTGGTCAGTTTTGAACATCACCTCAGGTATGACTTAAGCGGCTATCCCCGGTTCCCTTATAAGAATAAGCAGCATATTGCTTCGGCCATTGTTTCTATCTGCGACGTGTATGACGCGCTTTCTCAAAGAAGGACCTATAAGACAGATTATCCTTCGGATATGATTTATAACCTTATGCTTCGCGGCAGCGGCACGACATTTGAGCCTGGATTATTGGATATTTTCTTTAAAGCAATAGGGGTCTGGCCCAGGGGTACCCTGGTTGCCTTAAGCGATGAACGGGTGGCCGTGGTTATAGATGAAAATGAGGATGATATATTTCTGCCGGTGATCAGGGTCATCCATCCGCAAGGGCAGGAAGAAGTAATTAACCTCAGAGAGAATAATGATATTAAGATAGACCGTTACTTAAGCCCCTGGACAGAGGGGAAAGAATTCTTGCATTTAATTTGACACATTCGGCGACCCCGCCTAAACACACCCTTATTTACAAAAAGCAAATTAAGTATTATAATATGTCTGATCATTAAGCAGGGAGAATAGCCGATGGTTAAAAATATGGGTTTTGATAACGAGAAATACCTTAAAGAGCAGACCGCCGCGATTATAAACCGGGTTAAAAAGTTTGATAATAAACTCTACCTGGAATTCGGCGGAAAACTTTGTTTTGATTACCACGCCTCCCGGGTCCTTCCCGGCTATGATCCCAATGTCAAGATACGGCTGCTGCAATCCTTGAAAGATAAGATCGATATTGTCCTGGCTATCTATGCCAGCGACATTGAAAGGGGGAGGGTGCGCGGAGATTTCGGGATAACCTATGACGCCGCGACCCTTAAATTGATCGATGATTTAAGGAAGTGGGGCCTGGATATCCTGGCAGTGGTAATCACCCGTTTTGCCAATCAGTCTTCAGCCGTAATTTTTAAAAATAAATTAGAGCGCCGCGGGGTCAAGGTCTATTTACACTATCCCATAGAAGGTTACCCTGCAGATATAGATGCGATTGTAAACGAGAAAGGCTTTGGGAAGAACGATTTTATCGAAACTAAAAAACCGATATGCGTAGTGACTGCCCCGGGGCCGAACAGCGGAAAGCTCGCCGTATGCCTATCACAGTTGTACCAGGAGCATAAGCGCGGGACCAACGCCGGTTATGCCAAGTTCGAGACTTTTCCCATCTGGAATCTTCCCTTAAAACATCCGGTAAACGTGGCTTATGAGGCAGCCACGGCAGATATCCTGGATTTTAATCTGGTTGATCCATTCCATCTGGAGAAATATAAAGAGACAGCCATAAATTATAACCGCGATGTGGACAGCTTTCCGATATTAAAATTAATCTTAAGCAAGATATTGGATAAGCAGGCGGATATGCCGGTATATAATTCGCCCACGGATATGGGAGTCAACCGGGCCGGGTTCGGTATCGTGGATGATGGAATAGTCCAGGAAGCGGCCAAACAGGAATTAATCCGCCGGTATTTCAGGTATAATTCCGAGTATGTCCTGGGGGTAGAAAAAAAAGAAACCGTTGACCGGGTCAGCCTGCTGATGGAAGAATTAGGAGTTAAGCTTGTGGACCGGACTGTAGTCGGGGTAGCCCGCAAGGCGGCAGAAGAGGCGGAAGGCCAAGGTAAGGGGAATGCCGGCATATTTTGCGGAGCAGCGATTCAGCTCAATGACGGCCGCATTATTACCGGAAAGAATTCCAAGCTTATGCACGCTGCTTCCAGCCTGATTCTAAACGCGGTCAAGGTTTTAGCAAATATTCCCGATGAAATTCTGCTTCTTTCCCCGCATGTTATCAGCCAGATCAGTAAATTAAAAGAGGCTATACTTGATGCAGAAACAGAGAGTCTGGATCTGGAAGAAGCGTTGATCGGGCTTTCTATCAGCGCGACTACTAATCACACGGTAGAGCTGGCTATGAAGAAGCTGGTGGAATTAAGAGGGTGCGAAGTGCATATGACGCATATCCCTACTCCTGGAGATGAAGTTGGTTTAAAAAGGCTAGGGGTAAATTTGACTACCGACGGAAAGTTTTCTTCCCACAATCTCTTCGTTACTTAATCTATGGCGGTTAAATTAAAATTTTTAGGCGGGGTAAGGACGGTTACCGGTTCAAGCCACCTGGTGACATCCGGGAGAACTGAAGTCATCCTGGATGCCGGGCTCTTCCAGGGGCACCGGGATGAGTCTTATAAAATAAACACGGCCTTTAATTTTAACCCGCGCTCCGTTAATGCCCTGGTCTTGTCGCATGCGCACGTTGACCACTGTGGAAATATCCCGAGCTTGATTAAGAAGGGGCTGCGCTGTAAAATTTACACTACTCCTGCCACTAAGGACCTGGCCCAGCTTATGCTCGAAGATTCCGGCAAGATCCAGGAAGAAGATATCAAGTATGTTAATAAGATAAATAAGAGGATCGGCCTGCCCGAGAGAAAGCCGCTCTATACTAAAAAAGAAGCGGCCAGGGCTACCAAGATATTCCGGCCGATTGCCTATAATCAAAAATTCTGCATTGCCAAAAATATCTGCGTTACGCTGCTTGATGCCGGGCACATATTGGGTTCAGCCGTAACCGTGCTGGACATTAAAGATGATGACCGTAGTATACGCCTGGGTTATGCCGTGGATCTGGGGAGAAAAAATCTCCCCCTGCTCAATGACCCGGTTATCCCCAAGGGCTTAGACTATCTGATTATAGAGAGCACTTACGGCGCCAGGCTCCATGCCCCGGTTGAAGAGGCGCAGTCAAAATTAAGAGAAGCGATTTCACGTACCCTGCGCCGGGGCGGAAAAGTACTTATTCCGTCTTTTACCTTAGAACGCACGCAGGAAGTTATTTATTTTTTGAATGAGTTATTAAAAGAAAAACTTATCCCTTATGTCCCGATATACGTGGATAGCCCCCTGGCCACCGACATCACTGAAGTATTTGAGTACCATACTGATTACCTGGATAAAGAAACCCGCCAGGCCATTACCAAAGGGGACAGTCCATTCGGATTCTTAAACTTAAAGTTTATCCGCGACCAGAAAGAATCTAAATCCTTAAATACGGACCGGCGGCCGATGATTATTATTGCCGGCAGCGGGATGTGCGAATCCGGCAGGATCCTGCACCACCTGCAGAACAATATTGAGGATTCCCGGAATATGGTCCTGGTAGTCGGTTATATGGCCCGGGATACTTTGGGCCGGAGGATTGTAGATAGGGAGAAAATCGTGCGTATCTTCGGCATAGAATATGAACTTAACGCGGAAGTGGTCATCATCAACGCCATGTCCGGGCATGCGGATAAAGACGAACTTTTGGAATTCGTAACTGCCTGCCTGCCCCTAAAACGCATCTTCCTGGTGCACGGAGAAGAAGAACAATCTCAGGCTTTATTTGACACGCTTAACCAAAAAGGCCTGAATGCCTATATCCCGTCAAAAGACGAAGAAGTCTTGCTTGGGTAGGGATTGTGTGGTAATATTAACTATCAAATAACGGAGGTAATCGAATGACAGGTGGATTTTCAACCCCAAAGAAAGATAAGGCGAATAAAGTTTCCGCAGGTATGCTCGTTTTAACCGGACAAATTTTAGTCAGGGGAGTGGATACTTATAAGGCCGGAATTAATGTTAAAGGCCTAGGTACCTTATTTGCCGCCTGCCCGGGTAAGGTTTATTTTACCAGAAAGAAGACCAGCCACGGCAAGGTGCGTACCTTTGTCAATGTTAAGCCCGCTCAAAAAACTAAATAAGTTTTCAGTGTATAATGCAGGATAGGGCCAAGCAGTATTCCAATATTAAGTACACCCTTGAGATTACGGGTATAATTTATACCCTGATTATTATTGCCCTATTCCTGAAGTCAGGACTATCTCAAGGACTCGTCCTGGCTTTAAGTAAATCTGCGTTGAACTTCCTGGCCCTTCCTTTATACCTGCTCATAATATCGCTGGGTTATTACCTGCTGGCTTTTCCGCTTAACTTTTATCAATCGTATATCCTGGAGCACAAATTTTCCTTAACCACCCAGGCACTGGCTGATTGGTTTAAGGACCAGCTTAAGTCCGGCGTAATATCCTACCTGATCAGACTTATACTGGTGGCTGCGTTCTATCTTGTTTTAAAGTATAATCCGGAGACCTGGTGGCTGGCTATCTCCATATTCTGGATTTTCTTTAGTATTGTCCTGGCTAAGCTCCTGCCTGTAGTCTTTATTCCGTTATTTTTTAAATATAAAAAGCTTAGCGACGAGGTCTTGCGCGAGCGCATTATACGCCTGGCAGAGAAGATGAAGGTCAAGGTTTTGGATTGCTTTGAGATTGATTTAAGTAAAAAGACCTTAAAAGGAAATGCCGCTTTCGTGGGGATTGGCAATACCCGCCGGGTAATTTTAGCGGATACCTTGAAGGATAAATACAGTTATGATGAGATTGAGGTTATACTGGCGCATGAATTCAGCCACTATCAATTGAAGCACCTCTTAAAACTGGTTCTGGTAAATTCTATTATTACGCTGGTAGTTTTCTATCTGATCTTCCGGACTAATGTTTATATCTTAAATTTGTTTGGTTTATCTTCCCTGAATGATCTGGCGGCCTTGCCGGTTATTTTGATTTATTTTATCGCCTTTGGCATAATCACGCAGCCGCTGGAGGCTTTTATCAGCCGCAGTTTCGAGAGGAGCGCTGACAGCGTGGCATTAGAGACTACCGGATTAAAAGACGCCTTTATCTCTACGATGGATAAACTCAGCCAGCAAAATCTCGCTGACAGAAATCCCCATCCCCTAATCAAATTTTTCTTCTTTGACCACCCGCCGATTGATGAACGCATAAGAATGGCCAAGTCGCTTTAAAAAGGGACACTTCTGTTTTGAGTCGAGAACCGTCCCTAGGTTTTTAGGAAATCAACTACGATTTTGGCGGCCCGGGTTGCGGCGCCGGGCTGGCCTAAAGAAGATTTAACTGCGCTAAGTTCAGAGCGCATCCTTTCTAATTCCACGCGGTTACTCAGGATTTCCAGGGCCTTGGCGGATATTTTTTCGGGTGAGGCGTTAAACTGGATAAACTCCGGGATAATTTTTTTGCCGGCCACGATATTTACGATCCCGATATAAGGAATTTTTACCTGCGGCCGGTAGGAGAGGTAATTAAGAAGTCCCATTTTATAAATTATTAAAAAGGGCTTTTGCATAATCGCAGCTTCCAGCACGGCTGTCCCCGAGCAGACCAGGGCGAAGTCCGCGATATTTAAGGCGTCGTAGGTTTTTCCTTCCACGAATTTTACCTCAATATTAAATTTTTTGATTATCCGGTCATAAATCCCCCAGCTGGTTTGGTTGGGCTTAGCGATGACGAATTGCGCATTGATTTTTTTATGGATAAGCTGCCCAGCTCGAAGCATTACCGGCAGTATTTTTTTTATCTCCTGTTTACGCGAGCCCGGGAGGAGTGCTATGACCGGCCTGTTTTTAGCAAAGCTTAATTTATGCAATAATTCATCTTTTTCTATGCCTGGCCTTACAATATCCAGCAGCGCATGCCCGACGCAATCCGCATCCACTCCCTGTTTCCGATAGAATTCTTTTTCAAATTCAAAAAGAACGATCATTTTCCGGATATATTTCTTAATGGTTTTTACTCTTCCTGTGCGGGAGGCCCAGACTTGGGGACTGACATAATAAATAGTAGGGATGCGGTTGTTGATCGCTTTGGCCAGGCGGAGGTTGAACCCGGAAAAATCCACCAAGATTATTGCATCGAATTTTCCCGCACGTACTTTTTCCAGGATCAGATTTTTAAGGATAAAGAATCTGGGAAGTTTTTTGAGGACATCAAAAAAACCCATGACGCTCAGGCCCTTAGTATCATAGATTATTTCAGCGCCTGCCTGGGCCAGCAGAGAACTGCCTACCCCGGATATTTTTATTTCAGGGTTTAATTTCTTTATTGCGCTTGCCAAAGCGCTGGCGTGCAGTTCGCCCGAAGGCTCGCCGCAGATAAT
Organism: Candidatus Omnitrophota bacterium; assembly: GCA_028713155.1. Classification (GTDB taxonomy): domain Bacteria; phylum Omnitrophota; class Gorgyraeia; order Gygaellales; family Profunditerraquicolaceae; genus UBA6233. Next base: position 77,420 of record JAQTPA010000001.1, read on the forward strand.
CAGGATTTGTTTCTTTGCCATATCTGGTTTTGGATTTCCAAGGCCACTTTTAGGGCGCTGCGGGCAACCTCGCCCGATACAAGAGGCGCCTGGTGTTTTACCACGCAATCAACAAAGGCCTGTAATTCTTTTTGCAGGGGCTGTTCTTTCTCAATCGGCAGGTTTTCTTTGGTAATCTTCAAAAGGCCCTTGCGGTAGACCCAGGCCTCGGCATCTTTGTAATCCAGCGAGATGTAGGTATTTTCCTGAAAGATGCGGATCTTGCGCATAGTTTCATCGGAGATACGGCTGGCAGTCAGGTTAGCTACGCAGCCGTTCTTAAAAGTAATCCGGGCATTAGCGATATCTTCAAAAGAAGTCAGCACATTTATACCTACAGAATCAATGCGCTCAACCGGCGAAGTAACCAGCCCCAGAATTATATCGATATCATGAATCATTATGTCCAGGACTGCGCCGACGTCAAGCGAGCGGTTGGGAAAAGGAGAGAGGCGGTGGCATTCAATAAACTTCGGGTTCTTGATTATTTTCTGGGTAGCCCCAAAGGCAGAATTAAAGCGCTCGATGTGCCCGACCTGCAGGATTAAGTCGTTATCTTTAGCTGTTTTTATCAGGCTATCCGCTTCTTCTAAGGTCGGGGTAAAGGGTTTTTCGACCAGAGTATGGATATTATGCTTCAGGAAATCCGAGGCTATTGTATGGTGTAATTTAGTCGGTACAGCCACGCTGACCGCGTCTACCTTAGTGAAAAGTTCGCGATAATCCGGATAGCCCGGGACATTCAGGCCCTGGCTGATTTCATTCAAACGGGCCTTATTTGTATCGGAGATAGCTTCAAGCGAGCAGCCGGAGAGTTCCTTGTATATCTTGGCATGGATACTGCCTAAGTGCCCTACGCCAATCACTCCCACCTTTAATTTAGCCATAAAGGAATAATAGCAAACCGCCTGCCTTATTGCAACTATAATCTTAATTAGCGCCTGGCTTGGCTTGTTCCTCGCAGGAACGCGTGATTTTCCCCAGCGTGAAAAATCACGCTCGGCTACTCGGCTTCGCTCCCCGCCAAAGAACTTTGGCGGGACCCTGCCCGCTCAGCCTGCGTACGTCCTGCTCCGGACCAAGTCAATCCATCCGCCAGAAATAATTCTCCGTTGTAATCCCCGCCCAGTCGTGTTAATATAAAAAACAGGATGAACCAAAGAAAGACAGCCTTTACCCTTATTGAGCTTATTATTGTTGTAGTAATTATCGGTATCCTCGCCTTTATCGCTATACCCCGCTATTTTGCCAATGTAGACAAAGCCCAAAAAAATACAGTCTATGCTAACATGGATGCTATAAGACAAGCGCTGCTGTCTTATTATGCAGTTTATGGCGTTTATCCTAGTGACAATACATGGCCTATTACAGTGACTATTGATGGGGATACTGTTGTTAGCGTTGCTAATCCTGGTAACTCGAAGTGGAGTTACGCATACGGTGCGGCTACTTATGGAGGGGTTTGTGGGGGATTCGTCTTTGCAAATAAGCTACCAGGGAATTCGTGTTGGTATGGCGCTACGCCGTCAGTAATGGGGTGTTCGGCGCAGACGTGTACTCCTTAACGTTTAGCGTTTCTCTCTCAAACCATCTCTCGGTAAAACCCATTCCTTGAATTCCCTTGTTCTAGAGTATAGCGGATGGCTTGATTCCGAACAAGACAAGGCAGACGCTAGATTTAGGCAATAAAAAAGTTGCCACAGGCCGCCGGATATGCTACAATACCTTTCCTTTTGGAGAGCCTGTCTTCTCAACAGGCAGAAAGCAAAAAATGCGCGATTATTTGAAGTTATTGAGGTTTATTAAGCCGTATTCGGGGAAGTTTTTTATAGCCTGCGTCTGTATGATTTTTTCTGCCATATTTGACGGAGTATCCTTAGCTATGATGGTCCCCCTAGCAGATAAGGTCCTTACCAATAAAACGATCATTATCCCGGCTAAATTACCGGTATTCCTGGCTGATCTTGTGGCTAAAATCAACAGTATCCCTCCGATAGTGCTTTTGAATTATATGGCCGTAGGAATTATATTGCTTTTTATACTTAAAGGGATATTTGGCTTTTTGCAGAGTTATCTTATGTCTGATATCGGCCAGCTCATTGTCAGGGATATCAAGGCCAAGCTTTACGCTAAATTCCAGATGCTCTCTCTGGATTATTTCACCCATAAACGCGGCGGAGAGATGATTTCGCGTATCACTAATGACGTTAAGATGGTAGAGAATGCTGTTTCTTACGGCTCTACGGACCTGGTTTATCAGGGTGCGCAGGTGCTTATATTTTTCTCCCTGACCTTGTTTATCTATGCCAAGTTCATTATTTTTATCGTTCCTCCGCTGGTTATTTTGGGCTACCTGATCTCTAGCGTGGGCAAAAAGCTCAGGAAATTATCCCGGACCTCGCAGGAAAAGATGGCCGATACCAACTCCATACTTTATGAGACGATTATCGGCGCGCGCATCGTCAAGGGATTTAATATGGAGCCTTACGAAATAAAGAAATTCAATAAGGTAAACCATGACTATTACCGCGTCTCGATGAAGTCTATCAAGCGCATCCTGCTCCTAAGCCCGGCAACAGAAATCCTGGGTTGTATCGCCGGAGTTATCATATTCTTCCTGGGAGGCAGGGAAGTTATCGCCGGAAAAATTTCCTTCGGTGTTTTCGGGCTTTTTCTCGGTTCGCTTTTATCAACTATCCGGCCTTTTAAGAAGTTAAGCCAGGTAAATTCTTTAAACCAGCAGGCGGTTGCCGCCAGCGAGCGTATTTATGAAGTCCTGGAAACAGACCCGAGTGTGGTAGAATCTGCCGTTGCCCGGGAACTGACCGGCTTTAAGAATAATGTTGTCTTTAACGACATCTGGTTCAGTTACGGGGACAATCAGGTCTTAAAAGGGATAAATTTAAATGTTCCTTACGGTTCGGTCCTGGCTATCGTGGGCCCCAGCGGTACGGGTAAAACCACGCTTTTGGATTTAATTCCGCGTTTTTACGACCCTAAAAAAGGCAGCGTTAGTATTGACGGCGTAGATATTAAAGAAGTTACTTTAAGGTCGTTGCGGCAACAGGTGGGTATTGTTACCCAGGAGACTATTCTTTTTAATGATACGATTAAAGGCAATATTTCCTATGGCAAGCCCGGGGCAATGGATGCAGAGATTAAACAGGCCGCTCTCCAGGCCAATGCCCATGAGTTCATCAGCCACTTGCCGCAAGGCTATGATACGGTTATCGGAGACAGGGGAATGCGTATCTCAGGCGGAGAGCGCCAGCGTATTGCCATAGCCCGCGCCCTGCTGAAAAACCCGCCTATTTTAATCCTGGATGAAGCTACTTCACAGTTGGATTCGGAATCAGAGAGGATAGTCCAGGATGCTTTAGACCGGTTGATCAAGGGCCGCACGGTTTTTGTCATTGCCCACCGGCTTTCTACGGTAAGAAACGCGCATAAAATAGTGGTTTTGGATAAAGGCATTATTGCTGAGTCAGGCACGCATGCGGAGCTTTTAGGCAAAAACGGGCTGTATAAACGGTTATATTCAATACAAGAGTTACGAAAATAGTTGCATATTCAGGATAATCCGGTATAATAACAGAGTTAAACTGTTGCTCAAGAGGCTTCGGCAACACTACCTATTAACAATCTAAAAGGGGGAGAGTAGAGTGCCATCAGATTTAATCAAGCAGTTATTGGAAGCAGGGGTGCATTTTGGGCATCAGACTAAGCGCTGGAATCCAAAAATGAAGAAATTTATCTTCGGTTCAAGGAGCGGTATCTATATTATTGACCTGGAAAAGACCGAAGAATGCATAAACAAGGCCAGAGATTTCCTTATGGATATCACCTCAAAAGGTGAATACGTACTTTTTGTGGGGACTAAAAAGCAGGCCCAGGAAGTTATCTTGCAGGAAGCAATCCGTTCAGGCATGTATTATGTGACTGAGCGTTGGCCTGGAGGCCTTTTGACCAATTTCTCTACCATTAAGAAGAGCATAAACCGCTTGAAAGAAATAGAGAGGATGCGCGAGGACGGGACATTTGCCAAGCTGACCAAAAAAGAAGTGGCTGGCCTGGAGAAAGAGCTGGTTAAGTTGAATAAAAATTTCGCTGGGATCGTGCCGATGGAGCGTATGCCTAAAGCGGTTTTTGTCATTGATACCACTAAAGAGGATACGGCAGTAAATGAAGCCCGGCGCTTAGGAATACCCATCGTAGCCCTGATTGATACTAATTCCAATCCGGATTTAGTTGACTATCCTATTCCCGGTAATGACGACGCCACTAAGTCTATTAAGGCCGTGGCGGATATTATTACGGATACGATTATTGAGGGAAGGAAAAAATTCCTCTCTTATCTGGCCCAGGAAGGGGTAAAGATAAAAGAGGAAGCCGGGGAGGCTATTGAACCGGCGTTATTACCCGAAGAAGAGATTAAAATCAAAGAGATTGAAGAGATAATTGAGGTTACGGAGCCTGTTGAAGGAGAAGCTAAGCTTGCCAAAAAGGCGCATATTAAACCGGCGGCCGAAGGAAAAACCAGGCCCAAAAGGAAGGTATAAATAAAAATGAAAATATCGGTAGAAGCAATTAAGGAGTTAAGAGAGATAACTTCTTCCAGCGTGGCGCATTGCAAGAAGGCGCTGGAGGAGGCAAAGGGAGATATTAAAAAAGCCGCTGAATTATTACGCAAGCAGGGCCTGGAGATCGCCGCCAAGAAACAGTCCCGGTTGGCTAAAGAGGGAAGGATAGAGGCGTACGTGCATCACGGGAATAAGGTCGGCACATTATTGGAGGTTGACTGCGAATCGGATTTTGTCGCCAAAAACGAAGATTTTACCAGGTTCACCAAGGATCTGGCGATGCAGATAACCGCGACCAGCCCCTTATACATCAAAAAGGAAGATGTCCCGGCAGAAGTAGTGGAGCATGAAAAAAATAAAGATGATTTTTATAAGAACCATTGTTTAATGGAACAGCCTTTTGTCAAGGACCCGTCTATTACCGTTAAGGATTATTTAGGCACTATTGTCTCCAAGATGGGTGAGAATATCGTTGTGCGCAGGTTCATGCGTTATAAAGTCGGCGAATAATACCAATGGGTTCAGTCTATAAAAGAATAGTCCTTAAATTAAGCGGTGAAGCCCTGCAGGGAAGAAAGTCCCACGGAATAGACCAGTCGGTCCTTATATCCATCTCCCGCCAGATAAAAGAAATCCGGGATTTAAAAGTAGATGTGGCGGTAGTCCTGGGCGCCGGAAATATCTTCCGCGGCCAGGAAAATACCGGCTCGCGCGGCCTGGATATGGACAGGTCCGTTGCCGATTATATGGGTATGCTGGCTACCGTGATTAATGGGCTGGCTCTCCAGGATGTCCTAGAAAAATCCGGTGTACCTACCCGGGTTATGACGGCTATAGATATGGAACGCATTGCCGAGCCTTATATCAGAAGGCGGGCTATCCGGCATTTAGAAAAAGGAAGAGTAGTGATTTTTGTCGCCGGTACAGGCAATCCTTATTTTACCACGGATACGGCAGCCGCGCTGCGGGCGATGGAAATTAATGCCAACGCCATATTAAAAGGTACTCAAGTAGACGGAGTTTATTCGGCTGACCCTTTAAAAGTTAAAGGCGCCAGGAAATTTACGCATTTAAAATATATCGACGTCTTGAAAAAGGGCCTAAAGGTTATGGACGCTACCGCGATCAGCCTGTGCATGGATAATAAGCTTCCTATTGTCGTCTTTAACCTGAATAAAAAAGGGAATATTAAACGGGTAGTCTTGGGCGAAAGAATAGGGACGGTAGTAGGGCAATAACCAATCAGGTATTGAAAAGGGGTTGACTATGACTACGAAAGAGATCTTGCACAGTACCGAAGAAAAAATGAAGAAATCCTTTGAGTCAGTATCCCGGGAATTCGGAGAAGTGCGCACCGGCAGGGCCAGTCCTACGCTAGTGGAGGGGCTGCATATTGATTATTACGGGACGCCTACCCTGTTGAAACAGTTAGCCGCTATTTCGGCTACCGACGCGCACTTATTGACGATTCAACCCTGGGATATTTCCGCTATTCCCGAAATTGAAAAGGCGATATTGAAATCTAATTTAGGAGTTAACCCTTCTAATGACGGTAAATTGATCAGGTTGTCTTTTCCGCAGCTATCCAAGGAGAGGCGTCAGGAGCTGGCTAAAGAAATCCATAAAATGGCCGAGGTAGGCAGAGTTAGTTTAAGGACAATCAGGCGCGACGCCAAAGAGCATATTGAAAAATCAGAGAAAGATAAAGCGATTACCGAGGACGATAGGTTCCGCAGTGTTGATGAATTGCAGAAGCTGGTGGATAAGCATATCGCCAAGGTTGACGAGCTGTTAAAGAATAAAGAAAAAGAAGTACTGGAACTTTAAATTTGGGCCTCTAGCTCATCCGGTAGAGCAGCGGCTTTTTAAGCCGCGTGTGCCGAGTTCGAGTCTCGGGAGGCTCACTTGATTTTTCTAGGAAGCGGTTAAGAGGGCTAATAAGGGCGGATGGTGGAATTGGCAGACACGATAGCCTTAGGAGCTATTGGGGCAACCCTTGGAGGTTCAAATCCTCTTCCGCCCATTAAAATTTTCCGACAAGGAAAATTTTAATGGCACTCAAGCGAGCGTTAAACAGCCCGACAAGGGCTGTAGTGAGCGGAGTGCCTAAGGCAATAGGTATTGCGGGAGTAGCTCAGTTGGTAGAGCGCAACCTTGCCAAGGTTGATGTCACGGGTTCGAATCCCGCCTCCCGCTCCATAAGCTACTAAATCTACAATCCAGCCACTGAAAGGAGAAGTAACATGCAGATTATGGAGTTCTTGTCCAAAAAAGCTATCCTCACCGATATAAAATCCGTCAAGAAAGAGGATGTTATCAAAGAACTGGTTGAGGCGCTTATTGCTGCCGGAGATATTGAAAAACGCTGCCGGAATAAGCTTATTGAATCGTTGATGTCCAGGGAAGCGTTGGGTTCGACTGCCATCGGCCAGGGGATTGCCATACCGCATGCAAAATCAGATTGTGTGGAAAAGTTAGTTGCGGCTTTCGGCCTTTCCAAGAAAGGCGTAGACTTTGATTCTCTTGACGGCGAGCCGGCCTATATCTTTTTTCTTCTGGTCGCCCCTCAGGATTCTGCCGGGCCGCACTTAAAGGCCCTGGCGCGCATTTCACGGCTGCTTAAGGATAAATACTTCCGGGATACCTTGCGGGCCTGCGAAGACGATAAAGCTGTTATCAAGATTATAGCGCAGGAAGACGAAAAGAAAATTTAACCAGTTTTTGCGTACTATTTCTAGAGAATTAAGATGACTAAGAAAATCCATAATATGCTCAAGTGGTTTTATCCCGGCATAGGAGTCAAACGCTGGATAGGCCTGAGTGTTTTCGGCGTTTTGCTTTTAATTTTTGCTACCGGCCACCTGCGGGCCGAGGAATTTCTGGGGATCCAGATACTGGACTCCATAATTTTATTTTCAGGTATCATAATATTAATATTAGGCATAAAGAGGATGATGCGTTCTTTTATTGCCGTCTTTGTCCCTTCCTCAAGAGGGGAAGAGCTTTTTGACATAATTTATCAGAACAGACAGCTCACCCGCGGTCCAAAAGTTGTAGTTATCGGCGGAGGGACAGGCTTATCGGTCTTATTAACCGGATTAAAGCATTTTACCACAAATCTATCGGCCATCGTTACAGTGGCGGATGACGGCGGTTCTTCAGGCAGGATCAGGGAAGAGTTCGGGATGCTGCCTCCGGGAGATATCCGTAACTGCCTGGTAGCTTTAGCGGATGCACCGGCGCTTATGCGGGATTTATTCCAGTTCCGCTTTAGTACAAATTCCGAATTAGCCGGGCACAGTTTCGGGAATCTTTTTATTACCGTGATGACGCAACTGACCGGAGATTTTGAAAAGGCGATTAAAGAGACCAGCAAGGTCCTGGCGCTTAGGGGCCAGGTTATTCCTTCAACCCTGAATAAAGTGGTTTTGGTCGCCGAACACAAGGATGGCTCGACTACAGTAGGCGAGAACCAGATCCCTAAAACGAAGCGTTCTATAAATAAAGTTTATCTTAACCCGGCGCATTCGTCGGCGACGCCCGACGCGATTAAAGCTATAAAAGAAGCCCGGATTATCGTCTTGGGCCCCGGTTCTTTGTACACGAGTATTATTCCTAATCTATTAATACCTGAAATCAGCGAAGCGGTTGCTTCTTCGCAGGCGCTTAAGGTCTACGTATGTAACGCGATGACCCAGCCGGGAGAGACCGATGGTTTTAGCGCTTCAGAGCATATCGGAGTGCTCACGTCGCATTCTCACTCGCGCATTCTTGATTATTGCGTCGTGAACACTGGCGAGACGCCGCCGGCTGCGCTTAAACGTTATATACAGCAGGGTTCGTATTTAGTGGTCAACGATAGAAAGAAAATAGAGGATATGGGGTACCGCGTGATTGAGGACGATTTTGCGACTGTTGAAGACGACGGCGTCATCAGGCACGATGCGGAAAAGTTAGCCAAAATCATATTAGGATTAATTGAGGAGATTTAATTTATCTCGATGAGCGTAATAAGAAAGCAGTTAACCGTCAAGAATCGCCAGGGCCTGCACGCGCGTCCGGCAGCTTTATTTGTGCAGGTAGCCAATAAGTTTGATTCCCGGATAACCGTTAAGCGGGATAATGAAGAAGTTAACGGTAAATCGATCATGGGCATACTTATGCTCGGCGCCGAGAGAGACAGCGTTATTATCATTGAGGTCGAAGGAGAAGACGCGCATTTAGCAATACAGGAGTTGGAGAAGATTGTTACCAGCGAGGAAGATAAATGAACCAGATTAAAGGCATAGCTGCTGCTACCGGGATTAGCGTAGGTATAGCCTATAAGGTAGGCAAGGAAGAATTTATTGTCCCCCGGCAGGAGATCGGCGACCAGGATATACCTATCCAGATACAGCTATTTGAAGAGGCGTTAATCAAGACGCGCAGGGAGATCATTGAACTGCAGAAAAGAATAAGCGCGGAAATGGGCCAGGAAGAGGCGCAAATTTTTGACGCGCACCTGTTAGTTTTAGAAGACCGCATGCTTATTGAAGAGGTCATCTCCCGCCTTAAAAAAGATAAGCTTAATGTCGCTTTTATCTTCCAGGAGGTTTTAAAGAAATATGTTTCTGTGTTTTCCAATATAGAAGACGAATACCTCAAAGAACGTATCGCCGATATAAACGATGTGGGTAAAAGAATTTTACGCAACCTTTTGGGCAAGGAAAGGAAAGGCCTGGGGGATTTAAAGGAGAGGGTTATCGTTGTTGCCCATGACCTTTCGCCGTCGGATACAGCGGCCATGCATAAAAAGAATGTCGCAGGGTTTATTACGGATATCGGAGGCAAGACCTCGCATACCGCGATTATGGCCAAGTCCCTGGAGATACCGGCTGTAGTCGGAGCGGAAGATGCTACCGTTAAGATTAACCAGGGCGATATGCTGATTGTAGACGGTACCCTGGGTATTGTCATTGTTAATCCGGATGAAGAAACCCTGGAGTCATACCGTAGCGAAGAATTAAAATTAAGGGGGGTAACCGAGAAATTCCTTTCGGCCAAGGACCTTCCCGCGATTACTCTGGACGGCAATCAAATTGAGATAAATGCCAATATTGAATTTCCCGATGAGGTGCCGGCGGTAAAGTTGCACGGAGGCGAAGGTATCGGCCTTTACCGTACCGAATTTTTTTATATGAACAGGAAAGACCTGCCTACCGAGGAAGACCATTACCAGGCCTATAAATATGTAGCCGAAGAGATGAACCCTTATCCGGTAATTATCCGCACGCTGGATTTAGGCGGAGACAAATTTTTATCGCAGTTTGAGGTTCCGCACGAGATGCATCCGTTTTTAGGCTGGAGAGCGATCCGGTTTTGTCTGGCGCGTCCGGATATATTTAAATTGCAGCTAAGGGCGATCCTAAGGGCTTCAGTGCATGGGAATTTAAAGCTTATGTATCCGATGATTTCAGGTGTTGAAGAGTTAAGGCAGGCGAATAAAATACTCGAGGAGGCCAAGGGGGAACTTAAAGCTAAAGACATGCCTTTTGACGAGGATGTCCAGGTTGGCGCGATGATTGAAGTGCCTTCTGCGGCAATGACCGCGGATATACTGGCTAAAGAAGTGGATTTTTTTAGCATCGGGAGCAACGACTTGATTCAGTATGCCCTGGCAGTTGACCGTGCCAATGAAAAAGTGGCCTATCTTTATGAGCCTACGCATCCAGCGGTCTTACGCTTGATTAAGCATATTATTGATGCCGCGCATAATGCCGATATCAACGTGGGGATGTGCGGAGAAATGGCCGGCGAACCGGGCCTGGCGCTGATACTTCTGGGTTTAGGCCTGGATGAATTCAGTATGCCTCCGCAGGTTATACCGGAATTGAAATATTTGATTCGTTCAATTACTCTGAAAGAAGCCCAGGAAATTGCCAATGAGGCATTGGAGTTCTCTACAGGGTCCGAGGTAGAAGAATTTGCCCAGGCGAAGTTAAGGGGGATACTAAAATAAAAGCAATAATTTTAGCTGCGGGATACGCTACGCGCCTATATCCTTTAACCCGGGAATACCCCAAGCCTTTGCTTGAGGTCAAGCGCAGGCCTATTCTTGACTATATCATCAATAAATTAGAGAAGGTGCGGGCAGTCGATGAGATAATCGTAGTTACCAACAGTAAGTTTATGGCTAAGTTCCGGGAGTGGAAAAAGCCGCTTAAGGTAAAGAAACCGGTAGTATTAGTAGACGATCTGACCAGGAGCAATACGGACAGGCTGGGCGCAATCGGGGATATGGCTTTTGTCATAAGAAAGAAACGCATCCAGGAAGATATCCTGGTTATCGGCGGCGACAATCTGTTTAGCGGGGGGTTAACTAAATTTGTGAATTTTGCGGTGAGCAAGAGCCCGGCAGCCACTATCGGCCTGTATAGGCTAGGGAACTTAAAGGACGCTTCCAGCTACGGCGTAGCCAAACTGGACGGGAGTAAGCGGGTTGTCTATTTTGAAGAAAAACCGGCTAAACCAAAATCCAGGCTCGTCGCTATGTGCTTGTATTATATTCCTGCCGCACGCTTAAGGCTGATTGAAGAATACCTGAAAATCGCCAAAAAAGCGGATGCTACGGGTAATTATATAGATTGGCTTAAAAGCAGAATGGATACCTACGGTTTTATCTTTCAGGGTTCCTGGTATGATATCGGGGATTTTAAATACTTAACCAGAGCAAAGAAATACTTTGCTTGAAAATTTCTAAGGAGGATTGATGGGAACACGCAAGCATTTTTTTACTTCCGAATCAGTAGGTGAAGGGCATCCGGATAAGGTCTGTGACCAGATATCCGATGGAGTATTGGACGAGGTATTAAGGCAAGACCCTTACGGCCGGGTTGCCTGCGAGACATTTGTAACTATGGGGCTTTTAATCGTCGGCGGCGAGATTACCACTACTGCTTATGTTGATATACAGAAATTAGCCCGCGGGATCATTAAAGAAATAGGCTATACGCACCCTAAGTACGGATTTGATTACCATACCTGCGCCATTATTAATACGATTAACAGCCAGTCCCCGGATATTGCCCAGGGTGTAAATACCGGCGGCGCTGGTGACCAGGGTTTTATGATCGGCTTTGCCTGTCGCGAAACCGAAGAATTGATGCCGCTTCCAATAATGCTCTCCCAGAAATTAGTGAGAAAGATGGCGGAAATAAGGAGAAAAGGGGTCTTAAAATATTTGGGTCCCGATTGCAAGTCCCAGGTTTCAGTTGAATACCATGATGGCCATCCCAAAAGAGTAGATTCTGTCGTGTTGGCCTGTCAGCATACTGAAGATATTCTGGATTCCACTAAAGAAAAAATTACTAAGCAAGCGCGCCAGGAATTTATTGATTTGGTTGCTAAGCCTGTTTTAAAAGGCTATACAGACAAAGATACAAAATATTTTGTTAATGAAACCGGAAAATTCGTTATCGGCGGGCCGCAATCCGATACCGGGATGACCGGCAGGAAAATCGTCGTGGATACTTATGGCGGAGCAGCCGCTCCCGGCGGCGGGGCATTTTCCGGGAAAGACCCGACCAAAGTTGACCGTTCAGCCGCTTATATGGCGCGTTACATTGCCAAGAATATCGTCGCCGCGGGCCTGGCGGATAAATGCTTAATCCACCTGGCTTACGTAATCGGCCGGGCAGATCCTTTGGCGATCATGGTAGATACCTCCGGCACCGGAAAACTGACTGAAGCCCAGTTTATAAAATTGATCCGGGATAATTTTGAACTTACGCCTCAGGGTATGATTAAATCCCTGGATCTTTTACGTCCTATATATAGAAAAACCGCTTGCTACGGGCATTTTGGCCGGACAGAGCCTGAGTTTAGCTGGGAGTCGACGGACAAGGCGGTAGTATTGAAGAAACAGGCAGGGAAAATACAGTAGATAGTAGGTAATATACAGAAAAAACTGAAAGGGGAATATGAAATTCGATATCAAAAATATAAACTTAGCCAAGAAGGGTGCTTTAAGGATTGAATGGGCAGGTAATAATATGCCTGTCCTGAATTTGATCAGACAGAGATTCTCAAAAGAAAAACCTTTGAAGGGTTTAAAGATCGCCGCTTGCCTGCATGTTACTACCGAGACAGGCGTATTAGCCGGTGTTTTAAAGGCAGGAGGAGCCGAGGTTTTTATCTGCGCCTCCAATCCTCTATCTACGCAGGATGATGTTGCCGCATCTCTGGTTAAAGATTCAAAGATAGCGGTTTTTGCGATCAAAGGAGAAGATACTAAAACTTATTATAGCCATATAAAGTCTGTTTTAGCTGTCCGGCCCGATATTACCATGGATGACGGAGCAGACCTGGTCAGCACTATTCATAGCGGCTCGGTTTCTAGCCATAGCAATATTATCGGCGGCACCGAGGAGACGACTACTGGAGTGATCCGCTTAAGGGCTTTGGCCTTAGAAGGTAAGTTGCGTTATCCGATTATCGCGGTGAATGATGCCATGACCAAGCATTTATTTGATAACCGCTACGGCACAGGCCAGTCTACGATAGACGGGATTATCCGGGCCACGAATAAATTATTGGCCGGGGCGAATTTTGTAGTCTGTGGCTACGGTTGGTGCGGCAAAGGTGCGGCTATGCGCGCTAACGGCCTGGGCGCAAAAGTAATTATTGTAGAAGTTGACCCTTTACGCGCCCTGGAAGCGACTATGGATGGCTTCCGGGTGATGCCGATCAAAGAGGCTGCCCGGATAGGTGATGTTTTTGTGACGGTAACCGGCGATATAAATGTTATCCGGAAAGAGCATTTCGCAGGGATGAAAGACGGCGCGATTGTCTGTAATTCCGGGCACTTTAATGTAGAGCTGGATATCGCGGGGTTAAAGAAATTAAGCGTGAAAAGAAAAGTTATCCGTGATTTTGTAGAAGAATATATTTTAAAGGACGGGCGCAGGGTTTATCTCTTAGGCGAAGGCCGGCTGATCAATTTAGCCGCTGCCGAAGGCCATCCGGCGTCGGTTATGGATATGTCATTTGCCAACCAGGCATTCTCTGCCGAATATATGGCTAAGAATTATAAGAAGCTTAAGAACCAGGTTTATCAGGTCCCTGAAAATATTGATAAGAATATTGCCGGCTTAAAGCTTAAGTCTCTAGGTATAAAAATAGATACCTTGACTCCGGAACAGAAGAAATATTTATCCAGCTGGGAGATGGGGACATAATGAAAAGAATAGCGGTTTTGACTACGGGCGGGGATGCCCCGGGAATGAACCCGGCAATCCGCGCGGTTGTGCGTTATGGCATTGTCAAAAAGCTGGAGGTAATGGGGGTATTCCGGGGATGGTGGGGCTTGATCAATGAAGAATTAAAAGTTTTAAATCATCGCTCTGTCTCGGGGATAATCAGCCAGGGTGGGACCATTTTAAAAACGGGCCGCTGCCCTGAATTTCAAACCGAAGCCGGCCAGGAGCGCGCATTTAACACGCTTAAAAAATTTGCCATTGACGGCTTGATTGTGATTGGCGGTAACGGTAGTTTTGCCGGCGCGCATAAATTCGGAAATAAATATAACGTTCCCTGTATAGGCATCGCCGCGTCTATTGACAACGATATAAACGGTATAGATTATACTATTGGCGCCGATACCGCTATAAATACCGCGCTCAATGCGATTGACAATATCCGGGATACCGCGACCTCAATGGAGCGGATCTTCGTGGTTGAAGTAATGGGACGGGATTGCGGTTTTATTGCGTTGGCTGTGGGTCTTGCCGGAGGGTGCGAGGATGTATTCATTCCAGAGAAGCCGTTTGACCTGGAGAGCTCCTGCCATGATATTGTCCACGGTAATATGATCGGCAAGGTAAGCTGGATTATCGTGGTGGCTGAAGGCGCAGGGCATGCCGAAGATATTGCCAGGAAGATAACCGAGATTACCAGCCTGGAGACCAGGGCAGTTACCCTCGGGCATATTCAAAGAGGCGGCCGGCCGACGGCATTTAGCCGGGATCTGGCTTTAAATCTGGGTAAGGCAGCGGTTGATTGCCTGCTTAAGGGAGAAAAAGATAAGGCAGTCGGGTTAAGCAGCGGTAAAATAGCCGTGGTAGATTTTGAGACAGCGATTAAGAAAAAAGAATTGAAGGTAGAAGGGCTATATAGTTTAATTAAAACGTTAACTTAGGCGGGACGAAAGGAGAAATTGCTTACCATGGGACGTAAGGCTTTGAGTATTGACAAGATTATCGTGGATTTGGTGTTGAGCGACGATTCTGGCACTAAGAAGAAACTGGCCAAAAAGATTTTAGGTTTAGCTTATAAAAAAGGCATCTATCCGTCAAGTATCCATGATTTTTATATGGCAGCCGGCCGGGGGGAGTTTAGCGGTTTTACCGTTCCGGCGATAAACCTGCGCAGCCTGACTTACGATTTGGCGCGGGCGATATTCCGGGTCGCTAAAAAGAATAATAGCGGCGCGTTTATTTTTGAGATCGCTAAGTCCGAGATGGGTTATACTGCCCAGGCCCCGGTTGAATACGCCAGCGTCATCTTGGCAGCTGCGCTTAGAGAAAATTATCAGGGGCCGGTGTTTATCCAGGCCGACCACACCCAGGCAAACGCCAAGAAATTCCAGGAGAATGCGGATAAAGAATTACAGGCTTTGCAGGATGTGATCGCCGACGCGGTCGCAGCCGGTTTCTATAATATTGATATTGATTCATCTACCTTAGTGGATCTATCCAAGCCGGATATAAAGGCGCAGCAGAAACTTAATTACGAAGTTTGTGCCAAACTTACGCAATTTATCCGCCGGATCGAACCCAAAGGTATTACTGTGTCGGTAGGCGGTGAAATCGGCGAAGTCGGGCACCAGAATTCCACCCCCGAGGATCTGGCTGCGTTTATGGCCGGCTACCGGGAGAGATTACGCAAGGGCCTGATAGGAATCAGCAAGATTTCTATTCAGACCGGGACATCCCACGGAGGAGTGGTTAAGGCTGACGGCTCTATTGCCGAGGTCAAGCTTGATTTTGCTACGTTAAAGAATCTTTCCAATATTGCCCGGAAGGAATTCGGACTGGGCGGCGCAGTGCAGCACGGCGCCTCGACCCTGCCGGAAGATATGTTCCATAAATTTCCGGAACATGATACCATTGAAGTGCATTTGGCCACGGGTTTCCAGAATATGCTGCTGGATAGCCAGAGCTTTCCTGTGGATTTAAAGAAAAGGATGTATGACTGGCTTAACCTGAACGCTGCCAGCGAAAGAAAGCCGGGGGAGAGCGACGAGCAATTCTTCTATAAAGCGCGCAAGAAAGCCCTCGGGCCCTTCAAAAAAGATATTATGGGGTTACCCCAGGAAGTGCGCGATGAAATAGCTGCTGAGATTGAAAATAAATTTGATTTTCTCTTTAAGCAATTAGACGCCGTGAATAACCGGGAATTAGCGGATAAATATGTTTCTTTAAGGCGCGTAATTGTCAGGAAGCATAAAGCCGGGAAAGAAGTTGTCCACGACGGAGAAGGCGCAGATTAAAAAAAGCGAGGATAAATATGCGTTCGGATAAAATAAAAAAAGGTTTAGAGAGAGTGCCGCACCGCGCGCTTTTGCATGCTACGGGGTTGTCCAGGAAAGACCTGGATAGGCCGTTTATCGGCCTGGCTTCGTCTTTTACCGACCTTATACCCGGCCATATCGGTATGCGCGAGCTGGAACGTTTTATTGAGCGGGGTATCTGTTACGGACAGGGTGTGCCGTTTTTATTCGGCGTCCCGGGAATTTGCGACGGTATTGCCATGGGCCATTTAGGAATGTGTTATCCTTTGGCCTTGCGCGAGATTGTTGCCGATACTATTGAAACAGTTTGTAACGCCCATCAATTAGACGGGATTATTTGTCTGACGAACTGCGATAAGATCACTCCCGGTATGCTCATGGGAGTGGCACGTTTGAATATTCCGGCAATTGTCGTAACTGCCGGGCCGATGTTATCCGGCCGTTACAACCAGCGTAAATTAGCTTTTGTGCACGATACTTATGAAGGGATGGCCCGGGCGAAAAAGGGCGAGATCTCTGCGGAAGAATTAGCTTGTTTAGAGATGGAGGCTTGTCCAGGCGCTGGTTCCTGCCAGGGCCTGTATACGGCTAATACCATGGCTTGCTTAACTGAGGCTCTTGGGATGTCTTTACCCGGCAGCGGTACTGCTTTGGCGGCAGGCGCGAAAAAACGCAGGATTGCGCAAAGCTCCGGCGAGCGTATTGTGGAATTAGTGAGAAAAGGTATTAAACCCCGCGATATCATTACTAAAAAATCTTTGGAGAACGCTATTGTGGTGGATATGGCTTTGGGCGGCTCAAGCAATACTGTTTTACATCTTATGGCGATCGCCCATGAAGCGGGAATTGATTTAGACTTAAAGACTTTTGATAAAATCAGTAAGCGCATACCGCACATTACTAACATAGAGCCAGCAGGTACGCATTTTATGGAGGATCTTGAATATGCCGGAGGTATTCCTGCGGTCTTAAAGAGGCTAAAGCCAAAACTGAATAATATTTTGAATGTCAGCGGTGAAAAAACTTTTGCCATTGCCGATAAGGCGAAGATATTTGATGAGGACGTGATCCGGCCGTTAAATAAAGCTTACCATAAGCAGGGTGGTATTGCTGTGCTCTATGGGAATATCGCGCCAAACGGCGCCGTAGTTAAACAGAGCGGCGTGAGCGCAAAAATGATGAAGTTTGCCGGAAAGTGCCGCGTGTTTAACCGCGAAGAAGAGGCGCTGTGGGCGATTATGAATAACAGGATTAAAAAGGGCGATTGCGTGGTGATTCGCTATGAGGGCCCCGCAGGCGGACCCGGAATGCGTGAGATGCTCGCTCCGACTGCCGCGATTGTAGGGCTGGGTCTGGCGGATTCAGTGGCGTTGATTACCGACGGCCGTTTTTCCGGCGGGACAAAAGGCCCGTGCATCGGGCACATTTCGCCTGAGGCTTCAAGCGCCGGCCCGATTGCGATTTTAAAAGACGCAGATATCATTACTATTGATATACCGAATAGAAAAATAGAGGCCAGGTTAAGTAAAGAAGAAATCAAGAAAAGATTCAAGAATTGGAAACCCGTAGCTCCGAAGATTAAGACGGGTTATTTATCCAGGTATTCAAGGTTAGTCAGTTCGGCGGATAAAGGAGCAATACTAAAGTGAAGGGTTCACAAATACTTTTGGAGTCTTTAAAGCGCGAAGGAGTAGAGGTAATCTTTGGCTATCCCGGAGGGCAGGTTCTGCCTATTTTTGATAGCCTTTATGATTCCGATATCAAATTTATCCTTACGCGCCATGAGCAGGGAGCAGCGCATGCTGCCGACGGCTATGCCCGGGCAACCGGCAAAGCCGGGGTGTGCCTGGCTACCTCAGGGCCGGGCGCAACGAACCTGGTTACCGGTATTGCCAACGCCTATATGGATTCCATACCCATGGTTGCGATTACCGGGCAGGTAAAGAGTTTCTTAATCGGTAACGACGCTTTTCAGGAAGCTGATGTAACCGGCATTACCCGTCCGATAACTAAACATAATTATTTAGTTAAAGATATTAAGGACCTGGTTCGTATAATCCGGGAAGCTTTTTATATTGCTTCTACCGGCAGACCAGGGCCGGTATTAATAGATATTCCTTCGGATATTCAGGTAATGGACGCGGAATTTAATTGGCCGCAAGATATCAAGATGCGCACTTATAATCCGACTTTGTTTGGGCATCCCGGGCAGATCAAGAAAGCGGCTAAACTTATCGCGGCTGCCAAAAAACCGATTATCTATGCCGGAGGCGGAGTGATTACTTCCGGAGCGCATAAAGAATTAAAGATACTGGCGGAAAAAATCAATGCGCCTTTAACCTGGACCCTTATGGGTATAGGTGCATTTGCGTCAACGCATGAGCTTGCCTTGGGTATGCTGGGTATGCATGGGACTGCCTATGCGAACCACGCGATTATGGAGAGTGATTTGATCATCGCGGTGGGCGCGCGTTTTGATGATCGGGTGACCGGCAGGCTGGATGCCTTTGCGCCTTACGCAAAAATCATCCATATCGACGTGGATCCGTCTTCTATCAGCAAGAATGTAAACGTGCATATCCCGATAGTAGGGGATGCTAAAAACATTTTAATTGAACTCTTAAAAGAAATCAAAAATACGCCGGATACGGGCGATTGGCTGAAAACCGTAGAGGGCTGGAAGAAAAAGTATCCTTTAAGCTATAAAGACGACGGTAAGCTCAAGCCTCAGTTTGTCATTGAGCAACTTTATGAGGCAACTGAAGGGGGGGCTATTATTACTACCGAGGTCGGGCAGAATCAGATGTGGGCGGCACAATGGTATAAATACACCGCACCGCGCACCTTTATTTCTTCCGGCGGTTTAGGCACGATGGGTTTTGGGCTACCGGCGGCGATAGGCGTAAAAGTGGGCTGTCCGGAAAGGGTAGTTTTTGATATTGCCGGCGATGGTTCAATCCAGATGAATATTCAGGAATTAATGACATGTACAGCCAATAAAATAAACGTGAAGGTCGCTATTTTAAATAACGGTTATCTGGGGATGGTGCGGCAGTGGCAGGAGCTTTTCTATAAAAGGCGCTATTCTCAGGTTGGTATAACCAGCCCGGATTTTGTGAAACTAGCGGAAAGTTACGGCGCAGTGGGAATCTGTGTTACTAAAAAAGAAGAGGTGCGTCCGGCATTGGAAAAGGCGATTAATACAAATAACACAGTGCTGATTGATTTTCGCGTTGAGCCTGAAGAGAACGTATTCCCTATGGTGCCGGCAGGCCAGGCGATCAACCAGTTTATCGGCGGGTTAGCTTAAAATGAAACATACTATTTCACTCTTAGTAGAAAATAAGTTCGGCGTTTTAGCGCGTATTGCCGGGCTCTTTAGCGCGCGCGGCTATAATATCGCTTCGTTGGCGGTTTCCGAGACACTGGATCCGGATATATCCTATATGACCATCGTGGTCGAGGCCAAAGACGTTAAAATCTTGGAACAGATAAAGAAGCAGCTGAACAAACTCATCGATGTTATCACCGTTACTGATTTTA
Source organism: Candidatus Omnitrophota bacterium (assembly GCA_028713155.1). Lineage (GTDB taxonomy): Bacteria > Omnitrophota > Gorgyraeia > Gygaellales > Profunditerraquicolaceae > UBA6233. Next base: position 97,130 of record JAQTPA010000001.1, read on the forward strand.
CCAAAAAAGAGCATGTTGACCGCGAACTTGTCCTAGCCAAAGTAAAATATTCGGCTAAAAATAAGAGCAAGTTGGAAAATGTGTTTAAGAAGTATGTCGGTAAAATCGTCCAACATAAGGCTGATGTCGCGATTATCGAGGCAGTAGGAGATAACGGGCAAATCAAGTCGTTGCTGGATGAATTAAACAAATTCGGGATTCAGGAATTGATCCGGACAGGAAAACTAGCAATCAGTAATTAGAAAAGGAGGAAGTACTAAAATGGCCAAGATTTATTATGATCAGGACGCGGATCTAAATCTTCTTAAAAATAAGACAATTGCGATTATTGGTTACGGTATTCAGGGCCGCGGCCAATCATTATGCTTAAGGGATTCCGGAATGCATGTGGTGGTTTCGGAGATGCCCGGCACTCCTAATTACGAGCAGGCTAAGGCTGACGGCTTTACTCCGGTTGACGCAGCTGAAGCAGCTAAAGCCGCCGATATCATCCAGATTTTAACCCAGGACCATGTACAGGCTAAGGTCTATAAAGAAGCAATCAAGCCCAACTTAAAAAAAGGCAAGGCGCTCTGTTTTTCACACGGTTTTAATATCCGTTTTAAACAGATTAAACCGCCGAAGAACATAGATGTGTTTATGGTCGCGCCCAAAGGCCCGGGAGCTTTAGTAAGAAAAATGTATGAAGAGGGTAAAGGCGTGCCTTCATTAATCGCTATTTATCAAGATGCGACCGGCCAGGCAAAAGGTTTAGCGTTGGCTTACGCTAAGGCCATCAAGGCGACTTGCGCCGGCGTGATTGAAACGACTTTTGAAGAAGAGACCGAGACTGATCTTTTTGGCGAGCAGGCAGTGCTTTGCGGGGGAGTTTCCGAGTTAATCAAGGCGGGTTTTGATACCCTGATTGAAGCTGGATACCAGCCGGAGATCGCCTATTTTGAAGTTTTACACGAGTTAAAGTTGATCACGGACCTGATCCAGGAACGGGGAATTTCCGGGATGCGCCGGGGTGTTTCTAACACCGCCTGCTACGGAGATTTGAGCCGCGGACCGCGGATTATCACGCAAAAAACGCGTAAAGAGATGAAAAAGATATTAAAAGAAATAAAAACCGGAAAATTCGCCCGGGAATGGATTAAAGAAAATGAACTCGGCCGGCCGAATTTCAATAAGCTGATATCCGAGGGAGATAACCATTTGATTGAGAAAGTGGGCAAAGAGTTAAGGGAAATGATGCCCTGGATGAAGCATTAACCTGGATAGATCCTTCGCAGAGCGCAGGACAAAACAAGAGTAAAACGCCAGAGGCAACTCTTGTTTTGATTTATGCCCTGGATGAA
>JAQTPA010000001.1:98569-105210 GCA_028713155.1 Candidatus Omnitrophota bacterium
GCAAAGAGTTAAGGGAAATGATGCCCTGGATGAAGCATTAACCTGGATAGATCCTTCGCAGAGCGCAGGACAAAACAAGAGTAAAACGCCAGAGGCAACTCTTGTTTTGATTTATGCCCTGGATGAAAAAATAGTGGAAAAGATAATTATATTTGATACGACATTAAGGGACGGAGAGCAGGCCCCGGGCGCGTCAATGAACAGCTTTCAGAAGCTGGAAGTAGCAGCTCAACTTGAAAAGCTGGGGGTAGATATCATTGAAGCGGGTTTCCCGGTTGCCTCGCCAGGCGATTTTGCGGCGGTAAGCGCTATTGCCAAATTAATCAAGAAGGCAGGAGTTTGCGGCCTGGCCCGCTGTATTGATAAAGACATTGAATATGCCGGCAGAGCGGTGAAAAAAGCCAGGCATCCGCGCATCCACTTATTTTTAGCTACCTCCAGGATACACCTGAAGTATAAATTTAAGAAAGCCGAAGATGAAATAGCGGCTATTGCCAGGGGTTCTATCCGGCAAGCCAGAAAGTTTTGCTGCGATATTGAATTTTCTCCGGAAGACGCTACCCGCACCGAAAAAGATTTTCTCTACCGTATGATTGAGCTGGCGATTAATGAAGGTTGCCGCACGATAAATATCCCGGATACCGTAGGCTACAGCTATCCGCAAGAGATATATTCATTGATTACCGATATCCGGAACAATGTCCCTAATATCGACAAAGCAATTCTGGCCATACATTGCCATAATGACTTAGGGCTAGCTACGGCTAATTCGCTCTCGGCGGTTTTAGCCGGAGTGCGCCAGGTGCATTGTACGGTTAACGGGATCGGCGAGCGCGCGGGAAATGCCTCATTGGAAGAAGTGGTGATGGCGATGAAGACCCGCAAGGACGTCTTCGGCGATTTTTATACGGATATTCATACCAAAGAGATATTCCGCACCTCGCGCCTGGTGAGTAAGCTTACTGATTTTATTGTGCCTCCCAACAAGGCCATTGTCGGCGCAAATGCCTTTGCCCATGAATCCGGAATCCATCAGGACGCGGTTTTGAAAAAGAGGATTACCTATGAGATTATGGACCCGCACGATGTCGGAATAGCCGAGAGCCAGCTGATTCTCGGTAAGCACTCCGGCAGGCACGCTTTCCGGGACAGGCTAAAGTCGCTGGGTTTTCAGCTTAATGAAGAGCAGCTAAATAAGGCGTTTGGCCGTTTTAAAGAAGTCGCGGATAAAAAGAAAACTATCTTTGACGATGACCTCCGGGCTATCGTTGAAGATGAAATCCGCCTGGTCAAGCCGCTTTGGCAACTAAACAGCTTTGAGGTAACTTCCGGGACCAAGATTAAGCCGGAAGCAAAAGTAGTTTTGATTAAAAAGTCAAAAAATATATCCGGCATTTCTTCCGGAGACGGGCCGGTAGATGCCTGTTTTAAGGCCATAGATAAAATTACCGGCTACAAGGCAAAATTAGAAGATTTCCGCCTGGAGGCGGTTACTTCCGGAAAGGATGCTTTAGGCAGGGTGAGCCTTAAGCTGAAAATAAAAAATTCCGTTATCAGCGGACGCGGGGCGAGTACGGATATTATTGAAGCTGCCGTACGGGCATACCTGGATGCCGTAAATAAATTAAAGACCAAATGAATAAAAGCCGAGCCTACGGTTTAATCGGTAACCCGGTCAAGCATAGCCTCTCGCCATTACTGCATAACGCCGCATTAGCCCGCCTGAAAATAAAAGCCAGATATAAGCTGTTTCCTTTGGAGGAGAAAGAGCTCCAAACTTTTTTAGCTAACCTTAAAAATCAAAATATCCGCGGGTTGAATATCACTATCCCCTACAAAGAAACAATCCTCCGGCTTATAGACGCTCATCAATCCAGCGCAGTCAGGGTAATCGGGGCAGCCAATACTTTAACCATAGATAAAGAAGGCAAGCCGAAATTATTTAATACCGATTACCTGGGGTTTGTCCGGCATATGAAAGAATTAAAAGTAAAGCCTAAGCGGGCTGGCGTTATCGGAGCGGGAGGCGCTTGCCGGGCTATCTGTTTTGCTCTCTGGAAAATGAAGGCGCAGGAAGTAGTTATTTATGATATTGATAAATTCCGTTCTTTAAGCCTGATGAAAAATTTTAATCAGGTGTTTACGCATACTCAAGTTTTAGCCGCAGGAAGCATGGAAGAGTTAAACCTTAAGGATAAGGATCTTTTAGTTAATGCCTCGCCGGTAGGGATGAAAAAAGACGATCCTCTTTTAGTAAGCCCGGCGATGCTGCATCCCGGATTATTCATTTACGATTTAATTTACAATCCTCAAGAGACAAAACTATTAAGGTTGGCCAGGGAGAATAATCTTCCTTATGCCAACGGTTTAGGCATGCTTCTTTATCAGGGGGTAGAGGCTCTGGACCTGTGGATAGCGCCTAAAAAAGCGCCCGTGGAAGTAATGCGCAGCGCGCTAGAAAAAGGAGTGAGGAAGCTATGATTGGGAATATTATCGTATTTATTTTCGGGTCTGTTATAGGAAGTTTTTTGAATGTCTGTATCCACCGTATGCCTAAATCCGAATCGGTTGTCTGGCCGCGTTCGCATTGCCCTAAGTGTTCTAAGCGCATCCCCGGATATGACAACATACCGTTTATAAGCTTTATCCTCTTAAAAGGCAGGTGCCGTTTCTGTAAGGAAAAGATATCCTTGCGCTACCCTCTCGTAGAGCTAATCACCGGGCTCCTCTTTTTGGCTTTCTTTATGCGTTACGGCTTAAGTTATAACTTTTTCTTTTACGCGGTCCTGGCATCCGCGTTGATTATCGCTACGTTCATTGATATGAAGCACAGGATCATTCCGGATGAGATCTCTATCGGCGTCCTGATTATCGGGTTTATCTTAAGCTCTGTCCGGGGCGTAAATTTGAATCCTCTCTCCTTTAGTTTTAAGCCGATGTTGAGTTCATTCTTCGGCATCCTTATCGGCGCAGGCATAATTTATCTGACCGGTTGGTTGTTTGACCTGGTCTATTTTAAGCTGCTGAAAAACCCTCCTATAAACGGAGAGACCGAATCCATGGGCGTAGGGGATGTAAAGCTCTTAGCCATGATCGGAGCGTTTTTAGGAGTTCCGCGGACAGTGCTTACTTTTTTCATTGCGCCTTTTTTTGGCGCGGTCATCGGGATAATCACGCTGATTACCAAAAAAGACCACACTATCCCTTACGGCCCGTTTTTATCTTTGGCAGCATTGATTTCCATATTCTGGTGGGATAAGATATTACGCTTTTTAATTCCTTAAATAAACTTTAAGATTATATGCCGCAAGCCACCCAGCTACAATCTTTTCTGGTTAAGAAAAGAGCGGGAGTTCTCGCCCCCTTATTCTCCGTATATTCAAAAAAAAGTTTTGGAGCCGCAGATTTAGCCGATCTTAAAGCGCTGATTGATTGGGCGTTGAAGACGGATAATTCCGTAATCCAGCTCCTGCCGATGAATGATATGCCGGGGATCTTTTGCCCTTATGATGCCTTAAGCGGTTTTGCCTTAGAGCCGCTCTATATTTCGCTCTTAGATTTACCCCTGCCTAAAGATAAATCCCTGAAAAGACAGATCGAAAATGTGCGTAAAAACCTCTTCGAAAATAAGGGTTGGGTGGATTACGCCTTTAAAAAAGAAAAACTGCGCCTTTGCCGTGAGATTTTTCTGTTAAATCCTCCGGACGATACCCCGGATTTTCAGCGCTTTAAAAGTGAAAATACCTATTGGCTGGCGGATTTTTCTTTGTTTAAAGCGTTGAAGCAGGAATTTCAGGATGCTGCCTGGTATGACTGGCCGGATGAATTTAAAAAACGCGATGAGGATGCTTTAGAAAAATTCCGTCAAGAACACGTTGAGGAGATTAATTTTCAGGAGTGGCTGCAGTGGCAGCTTTTTGCGCAATTTAAACAGGCCAAGGAATATGCGAAGAGAAAAAATGTTTTCTTAAAGGGCGATTTGCCGATTTTGGTTTCGCGGGATTCCAGCGATGTCTGGCAGCACCAGGAGTTCTTTAAATTAGAGTTTGCCGCCGGCGCACCGCCGGATATGTATTGCGCCAAGGGGCAGCGCTGGGGCATGCCTACTTATAACTGGGAGAGGATTGCGGCTGACGGCTACAGGTATTTAAAAGAAAAGTTAAGATACGCCGAAAATTTTTACGATATTATCAGGATTGACCATGTAGTCGGGTTATTCCGCATCTGGAGCATTCCTTATAATGAGCCGTTGGAAAACCAGGGTTTAAACGGGTTTTTTGACCCCCTTAATGAAGCTGAATGGGAACTGCATGGCCGCAGGATTTTAGAGGTTATGCTGGATTCCACAAAGATGTTTTTATGCGCCGAGGATTTAGGGGTTATTCCGGAAGTATGCCCGAAGATTTTAAAGGAATTAAAGATACCGGGCAATGACGTCCAGCGCTGGGTTAAGGACTGGAAGTTTCAGCACGATTTTCTTAAAGCTGCCGAATACCGCAGCCTCTCTGTTACTATGCTTTCTACGCACGATACGACTAACTGGCCGGCCTGGTGGGAGAATGAAGCCGGGACAGTGGATGAGGATTTATTCCAGCGTAAGTGCGCTGAGGCAGGAATTGATTTTAGCGCTGTCAAGCCATGGTTATTTGATTCAATCCGTTCTAAGCACGCCAGGTTACGCTGGAAAGAGGGGATTGATTCAGTGGATAAGTTAATTAAGGAACTGTCTCCGCAGGGGGCTGTCCCTCAGGAAAGATTATACGTTTTAATCGGTTTATATCAGGATACCTACGGAGAGAAGGAGAAGCTTTGGAAACAATTGGGCCTATCCGGGGCAATGCGCGAGGAATGCGACAAGGAGATATTCGGCGCGGTCTTAAAAGCAAACTTACAGGCGAACTCTTTATTCTGCATCAATACGCTGGTTGACCTTTTGTATCTGGATAATTTATGGCAGGGCGATCCTTATCAATACCGGACTAATACTCCCGGCACAGTCAGCCCTAAAAACTGGTCGCTTAAAATCCCGCTCTCGCTGGAAGATTTAATGAAGGATCCGGTCACTAAAGAAATACGCAAGCTCGTCGCTGATTCTGAAAGAACATAATTCTTAGCGTCTGGTTTGTCTTGTTCCTCGCAGGAACGCGTGATTTTCCCCGGCGAGGAAAATCACGCTCGGCTACTCGGCTTCGCTCGTCCCAAAACTCTATTATTACGGGGACACCCTGCCCGCTCAGCCTGCGTACGTCCTGCTCCGGAACAATCCAACCCATCCGCTAGAGTATGTCTGTGGATATTAGTGCCGAAAATTTTCTAATGTGCGCTCCCAACACCCTTCGGCAAAATATCAATATTCAACCAACACAGAAACATTGGGTTAATTAACATGCAGAAATACAAGGACATAGAGGCCTTCTATAGGATAGAATGGAAGAAGTTATTACGTAAATTCTATCTAATTAAAAGAATGTCTTCTTATGAAATAGCAGAAAAGATACAGGATGATATGGGGATGAACTATACATATCGGGCAGTTGAGTTATGGCTTGAGAAATTTGGTTTTATAAGAACGCATGCAGAGGCCTTAAAGAATAGTCTCTTAATGGGGAGAAAGGATTATTCAAATAGGAAAATTGATTATGAAGTGAGATTTGTTGATTATGCCGCGAGAGATAAAAAAAGAGGCTATCTTTGGGCTATAGGCTTAAAAAAGCTTTTAACTAATAAAGGAGATACTTTGAGTTTAGCAAGAGCATTGGGTTCAGAGAATATAGATATTTCTGATTGGAAAAATTTAAGACATAGAGTATCTCCAGAATATCAGGAAAAAATTTGTGCATATTTTGGATTCAATAAATTGCAGATATTTTCTGAAAATAAAGTTTTCGATATACCTAAAATTTATTTTGGTTCTGGTATTAATAAGAAATATAAGCTTAGGGAGCAAGGGTATAGATATGCTACAAATCTCAAAAAAATAATATATGGAAAGCATCTTTCAATAAACGATTTAGCAGATAAATTAGGGAAACCTTATACTTCTGTTTCTAGATGGATTTCGGGGAAGCATTTAGTCGCACCTACTGAGCAAGCCAGAATAGAAAATATTTTACGAGTTTCAGCAGACCAAATTTTTAGTTAACAAATGTTAAGTAGTAAAAAGATATTTTAGATGCAAGTTGATATATAGCGGATGGGTTGGATTGGTCCGGAGCAGGACGTACGCAGGCCGAGCGGGCAAGGTTGCCCGCTAAAAACATCCCGGCAGAGCGAAGCCGAGTAGCCGAGCGTGATTTTCCACGCTGGGGAAAATCACGCGTTCCTGCGAGGAACAAGACAAGCCAGCCGCGATAAGAAAATTAAGGAAAATATAATGGGAGTATTACAGGGGCCGGAATTCTATATCTCAAAGCGAATTGGCAGAGCGATCATGGATTATAAGATGCTCTCCGAAGGCGATAAGATTGCCGTGGCGGTTTCAGGCGGCAAGGACAGCCTGAGTTTGTTGCGTATTCTTCATGACCGCCGGAAATTCGTGCCGATAAAATACAGCCTGGTAGCAGTGCATATTGATTTGGGATACCCTAAGTCCATCGCTAAGAAGCTGGAGAAATATTTTAAGCAGGAAGGCTTTGAATACC
>JAQTPA010000038.1:0-3259 GCA_028713155.1 Candidatus Omnitrophota bacterium
TTAATTTAAACACTGCGTCCCTCCTGTTTTACTAAGTATATTTTATTTCCATATATTTTGTAAATATATTAACAGGTATAGAGGCTTTGGTCAATGGGAATATAAACAGGAGAGTTATTTACGCAGGGCTTCTTTGAACTTCTTGGTTAAGGCAGGGACGACCTGAAAAAGGTCACCGACTATTCCATAGGTAGCGACTTTAAATATCGGGGCTTCGGAGTCTTTATTAATCGCTATAATGATTTTGGAAGACTGCATTCCGACCAAGTGCTGGATCTGCCCGGAGATACCGCAAGCAATATAAATCTTCGGAGCGACTGTGCGGCCGGTCTGGCCTACCTGGTGCGAATAGGGGATCCAGCCGCTATCTACTGACGCCCGCGAGGCTCCCACCGCCGCATTTAAAACATGGGCCAGTTCTTCTAATATTTTGAAATTCTCCGGGCCTCCCATTCCGCGGCCTCCGGAAACAATGATATCTGCTTCGGACAAATTTACCAGCGTTTCAACCTCTTCTACAATATCCAATAATTTTGTGCGCGAAAAATAAAGCGAGCTATCAAAGGCCTCTTTAATGATCTTTCCTTTACGTTTTTTATCTGCCGGAAGAGGCTGAAATACCTTATGCCTTACCGTAGCCATTTGCGGGCGGTAGTTCGGCGAAATGATTGTCGCCATAATATTGCCGCCGAAGGCCGGCCGGGTCTGCAACAAGATCTTCTTCTCCGAGTCAATATCCAGGCCCGTGCAATCCGCGGTCAGGCCGGCTTTGATATTAATCGCCACGCGTGAAATCAGCGAACGGCCGATATTCGTAGCCCCGCACAAAAGAATTTCCGGCTTATATTTTTTAATAAGCTCTACCAGTATATTCGTATAGGGCTCATCCTGAAAATTAGTTAACTCCGGGGCCTCTACCAAATAGATATTGTCCGCGCCGCAGAAAATAAGCTCATCCAGCTGGTCTTCCAATTTATTCCCGATTAATACGCCGCTAACCTGGCAATTTAATTTTCCGGCTAATTCCCGGGCCTTGCCTAAAAGCTCATACGAGACAGACTGTACCTTCCCGTTCTTCTGCTCAATAAACACCCAGATGCCCTTATAATCCTTAATATCAGGAAGCTCGCACTTAGCCGGAGTTTTTTCCAGTAATATGGCTTTAAATTTACAGGCATCCTTGCAGGCGCCGCAAAGAGTGCACTTATTCAGGTCGATCACTGCCTTTCTATCCATTATGCGGATAGCGTCAAAAGGGCAGGCCTTAACGCACAACGTGCAACCCGTGCACTTCTCAACAATAACCTGAATAGACACTAGTTTACCTCGCTTCTTAATAATTCTACTATCTGGCTGGCAATCTCCGGGGCTTCGCCCTTAATTATCTGGCCGCCCACACGCTGCGCAGGAGTAAAGATCTTTACTACCTGCGTAGGAGAACCGCAGAGGCCGATATTCTGAGGGTCTAAATCCAAATCTTTCTGGCCCCAGAGAGTGATCTTGGCGCTCTTGGCGCGCATCATCCCTTTTAAAGACGGGATACGCGGTTCATTGATTTCCTTGACTACGGTAAGCAGCGCCGGCAAGGGCGTTTCAATAATTTCATAGCCTTCTTCCAGCATTCTTTCTAAGCGCATTGATTTGTCGGTCGCCTCTTCTACTTTCTTGACATAAGTTACCTGCGGGATATTTAAATGCGTGGATATGCCTGGCCCCACCTGCGCAGTATCGCCGTCAGAGGCCTGCTTACCGCAAATGATCAAGTCAAACGCGCCGATTTTTTTAATCGCGCCGGATAAGGTATAGCTGGTCGCCCAGGTATCGCTTCCGGCAAAAGCGCGGTCGCAAACCAGCACTCCTTCATCGGCGCCCATAGAGATTGCTTCGCGCAAAGCTGCGTCCGCCTGCGGCGGGCCCATCGTCACAATGGTAACCTTACCGCCAAACCTTTCCTTAAGCCGCACGCCTTCTTCAATCGCGTACATATCAAAAGGGTTAATAATGGATTTTACCCCCTCGCGGATTAAGGTATTCGTCTCCGGGTTTATCCTGACACTGGTCGTCTCCGGGACCTGTTTTATACAAACAATAATATTCATTATTTGGCCATCTCCCGGATTAACTGTAAGCCTATAATATTACGCTGCACCTGGTTAGTCCCTTCGTAAATCTGGGTAATCTTGGCGTCGCGCACGTATTTTTCAATCGGGTAATCCTTCATATAGCCGTATCCGCCGAAAACCTGTAAGGCATCCACGCTTACTTTCATGGCTACATCCGAGGCATACATTTTGGCCATTGCGGATTCTTTGGATACATCCTTTACCCCGGCGTCAATAGCCCTGGCGCAGGAATAAACTAAGGCCCTGGCTGCCTCAACTTCTGTAGCCATATCCGCGAGCATCCACTGGATACCCTGGAAGCTGGAGATTGATTTTCCGAACTGATGCCTCTCTTTGGCGTATTTTACGGCTAATTCCAGCGCTCCTTGCGCAATACCTAATGCCTGAGCAGCGACTCCCGGCCGGGACATATCAAATGTTCTCATTGTTACGATAAAACCCATACCTTCTTTAGCCAGCAAATTTTTAGCCGGAATTTTACAATCCGTAAATATCAACTCGCGGGTAGAAGATGCCCGGATGCCGAATTTATCCTCCTTTTTACCAAAGGTAAACCCGGGTGTGCCTTTCTCAACAATAAAAGCTGAAGCGCCGCGAGCCCCTTTATTCTTATTAGTCATAGCGATTACGCTATAGGTCTCCGCATCTCCGCCGTTAGTAATAAAATGCTTAAGGCCGTTTAAAATATAATAATCGCCTTCTTTTCTGGCGGTGGTTTTAATCGCTGAAGCATCGCTACCGGCTTCCGGTTCAGTAATGGCGAAGGCAGCTACTTTCTTTCCGCTGGCTAAATCCGGAAGGTATTTTTTCTTCTGCTCTTCGTTACCGAATAAAACAATCGGGAAAGTGCCTAATGCCGAGGCCGCGTAGCAGACCGCAATACCGCCGCAGGCGCGCGACATCTCTTCGGTTGCTAAACAAAGGTTCATAATATTTACGCTCATTCCGCCGTACTCTTCGGGAATAAATAATCCGAAAAGATCGGACTCGGCAATAACCTTAATCACATCCCAGGGGTATTCTTCGCTGATGTCGTATTTAGCCGCTACCGGGCGCACCTTCTCTTCGGCGATCTTATGCGCCAGTTCTTTAATCATCTTTTGTTCATCGGTCAACAAATAATCCATCTCTCCTCC
>JAQTPA010000038.1:3359-5661 GCA_028713155.1 Candidatus Omnitrophota bacterium
TAATTCCAAAAATTATAACATAAAAAAATTATTTTACAAGGATTTTAGCAGGGCAATTTCCTGACAATCGGGGAATTTGCAGCAGTTAATGCATTCTGCCCAAATCTTATGCGGAAGGCTCTCATGCTTAACGCGTTTAAACCCGAATTTTTTAAAATATTCGGGCTTATAGGTCAATACAAATACCTTATTTGCCCCTAAATCAACTGCTTCTTCCAGGCAGGCCTCGATTAACTCCCTGCCCACGCCCCGGCCGTGATATTTTTTGGCTACGGCGACAGACTTAATCTCGGCTAAATCATCCCAGGATATATGCATAGCTGCGCACCCAACAATTTTACCCTTTGCTTCCACCACCCAGAAATCCCGCATATTCTCATATAGCTCATTGAGCGAACGCGCAAGCATAATATTCTGCCGGGCAAAAGAATTAATTAACTCCTGGATCGGCTTGATATCCTTTATCTTGGCTTTGCGGATCATTTTATTTCCGTTCCCTTGGCGACAACGACAATACCCGAATCGCTGACAAAAAATTTCTTCTTATCCTCGGCTAAGTCATAGCCGATAACCATACCCTGCGGGATATTCACGTCTTTGTCAATAATCGCCCGCTTGATTTTAGCGTAGCGGCTGACATTTACCCCTTCCATCAGGATCGAATCATAAACCTCGGAAAAGCTATTTACCCGCACATTTGGCGAAAGAATGGCCCGCTGCACCTTACCGCCGGAGACAACGCACCCGCCGGAGACTATGGAATCAAGGACCAGCCCGATCCTGCCGGCGACCTCTTCTCCCGAATGCACGGTCTTAGCCGAAGCAAATTGCTCCTGGAATGTCCTGATCGGCCAATTTCTATCATACATATTAAAAGTCGGCGAGGCCTGGATGAGATCCATATTCGCCTCGTAATAAGCGTCAATTGTCCCGATATCCCGCCAATACTGGCCTCCATTTTTACTTTCACTGTTAAAGTTATAAGCAACAACCTTAAGGCCTTTTTTTAACATCTGCGGGATGATATCCTTGCCAAAATCATGAGCCGAACCGATTTTCCTGGCATCTTCATGCAGCTCTTCTTCAATAATGGGATGCTTAAAAACATAGATCCCCATAGAAGCGTATATTTTATCCGGCTTGCCGGGTATGATTTTAGGAGATTTGGGCTTTTCCTGAAAACCGACTACCCTGTTTGACTGATCCGCCTCTACCACCCCAAAATACGTGGATTTTTCTTTTTCCACTTCCACTACACCGACGGTTAAATCCGCGTCGTTATCGCGATGAAAATCTATCATATTATAATAATTCATTTTGTAGATATGGTCTCCGGCCAGAATCAGGACCTCATCCGGCTTGTCCATTTCTAAGGTATAGAGGTTCTGGAATATGGCGTCGGCCGTCCCTAAATACCAGGAATCCCCCACTCTCTGCTGCGCCGGCAGCAATTCAATGAATTGAGCCAGCTCCGAAGGAAGAAAATTCCAGCCTAAGCGGATATGCCGCTGTAACGAAGAAGATTTATACTGGGTAAGGATATAAATCCTGCGCAGGCCGGAATTAATACAATTACTCAAAGTAAAATCAATGATCCGGTAAATCCCACCGAAAGGGACCGCCGGCTTAGTCCTGTCTTTGGTCAGGGGAAAAAGGCGCTCGCCTTTTCCGCCGGCCATAATGAAAGTTAAAACCTTGCGCATCATTTTAAGAAAGCTCCGGTTATGCCGTGCCTAACCATCATCACGGCAATGGCTGCCAGTAATATATACATGATTTTAGAGAATGCCCGCGTGCCGCTCGGGCCGATGGCTTTCATAATTACGTCGGCTTTTACCAGGGTAAGCCAAACAATAAGCATATTTAATACCAGCGAAACCAGCGTAGGCAGGATACCGAAACTATTCACCATCATCAAGGTAATCGTCAGGACTGCCGGCCCGGTAATGATAGGTGTACCTAAAGGAAAGACGCCCAAATCGCGGCCGTGGGCATGAGTTAAAACATCTTTTTTGGTCCCGGGAAAAAGTAAGCGCGCCGAAAGCACGAATAAGAGAACCCCGCCGGCAATCTGGAAATCCGGAACAGTTACGCCCAGGAACGAAAAGACCCATTTACCGATGAAGACAAAAATAATGGCGACGGCTGTGGCGGTCCCCACCGCATCGATGACTATCTTATTCCTCTGTTTCTTGGGGTGACCTTCAACCAGAGATAAAAACACGGGAATAGTGGCAATAACATCTACTGCCACAAATATGGGGATAAAGGCAAGTATATACGGCTTCAGCAACTCCATCAT
>JAQTPA010000039.1 GCA_028713155.1 Candidatus Omnitrophota bacterium
ATAAATATGTCCAGATTCCGCGAGGTATTAAAAAACCGCAACTTTTTTCTGCTCTGGCTGGGGCAGATAATCTCCCAGCTTGGCGACCGCCTGGACCAGATGGCCCTAATCGCTTTTGTCTATTTAAGGGCCCCGGGCTCTTCCATGGAAATTGCCAAGATCCTTTCCTTTACCATTATCCCGGTATTCTTAATCGGCCCGATTGCCGGAGTGTATGTGGACAGGTGGGACAGGCGCCGAACGATGTACGCCTGCGATTTTTTAAGGGCCTTACTGGTTTTTACCGTGCCGTTTTTTCTTTTTTATTCCAAGAACCTGATACCGATATATGTGATTATATTCTTTACTTTTTCCATCGGCCGTTTTTTTGTCCCGGCAAAGTTGGCGATAGTGCCGGACCTGGTCGCGAAAAAAGATTTATTGCTGGCCAATTCCCTGGTAAATACTACCGGCATGATTGCGGCGGTGCTCGGTTTTGGCGTAAGCGGCGTAGTTGTAGAATGGCTGGGGGCCAAGAGCGGCTTTTATCTGGATGCCTTCAGTTTCCTGGTTTCCGGGACGCTTATGTTCCTTATCGCCAATAAGATAAAATCCGCCTCGGTAAATCTAAAAGGAGTTTCCCGGGAGATAGTCGAGTTGATCCGTAAATCCGTATTCCAGGAGATTAAAGACGGAGTACTCTATTTTATCAAGAAAAAGGATATTCGCTTTACTGCCTGGGTAATGTTTATTTTATGGGCGGCCCTGGGTTCGGTTTATGTAGTTATAATCGTATTTGTGCAAAAGACCCTGCATTCGGCGACCAAGGACCTGGGGCTCTTAGCCATGTTTTTAGGCGTAGGCCTGTTCGTCGGCTCACTTATCTACGGCCGTTTTGGCCAGCGCGTCTCTCAATATAAGGTAATATTCATTTCTCTGATTTTAAGCGGGGTGATGCTGATTATTTTTGCCCTGACTATCCAGAACTACCCCTATTTTCTGGTAGCGGCGGCCCTGGCCCTTGGCTTAGGGATGGTTATTTCTCCGGTTATGATTGCTTCTAATACTATCGTGCATAAAGCCAGCGACAATGAAATGATGGGTAAGGTCTTTAGCTCCCTGGAGATAATTATGCATTTAGGTTTCCTTCTGTTTATGTTTATCAGCAGCGCCCTTGCCGAAAAATTCTCGCAACTTCTGATTTTAATTATTGTAGGCTGTGTCTTTGGCGTCCTGGGGCTGGTTAACCTTATCATTAACCGGAGGATCCCATGGTTAGATTTAAAATAATTTGCTTTATAATGGCGGGATTATTGCTGGGGTTGGCTCAAATTGAGGCAGGAGAAGAGCTAAATTTTAAGGAAGTGCTTCCGCAGGCCGTTCAGTTTATGCCGGTAAAAAAAGGCGCAGAGGTCCTTTATTATAAAGCCCAAGATCAGGACGGTAAGCTTATCGGGGCTGTCTTTAAAGCTAAGGGTAAAAGTTATTCCGATATTGAGACTCTCGTAGGAATGTTAAATGACGGCACAATCACCGCGATTAAGGTCTTGTCGCAAAATGAAACTCCCGGAGTAGGCTCCCGTATCACCGGGCCGCAATTCACAGGCCAGTTCAGGAATATTAAAGATATATCCAAAGTACAGGCAATTACCGGGGCGACTGTTTCTTCGCAGGTGGTTATAGACGCGGTCAGGAAAAAAGCCAAAGAGATTAAAGAACTACTTAAGAATGAGGCTTAAGATGAAAAATATTGCTGTTTTTGCTTCAGGTAGGGGGACAAATTTTAACGCCATTGCCCAGGCGGTAAAAAAGAAATCGCTGAAGGTTAATTTGGCGCTCCTGGTTTGCGATAACCCTAAAGCGCCTGTTTTGGATAAGGCCCGGAGGTTGAAAGTAAAAACTGCCCTGGTAAAGAGGGAGGATTTTGCCACAAAAAAAGATTTTGAAAAAACAATCATCCGCTTCTTGAAGAAAAATAAAATCAGCCTCGTGGTAATGGCGGGATTTATGCGCCTGCTGAGCGCTTTTTTTGTGAAAGCTTATAAAAACCGTATTGTCAATATCCACCCGGCCCTGCTTCCTTCTTTTAAGGGGGCGCACGCTATAAAAGACGCTTTTGCTTACGGGGTCAAGGCTACCGGCGTCACCGTGCATTTTGTAGATGAGGCAATGGACCACGGCCCGATAATCTTACAGAGGGAAGTGGCGGTTAAAGAATCCGATACATTAGGGTCGCTTGAGGCAAGGATCCATAGGGTAGAGCATCAGCTTTATCCGGAGGCGATTCAATTAATTGTTCAGGGAAAAATCAGGTTAAAAGGAAGAAGGGCAAGGATTACAGGCCGTTAGGCCTGGAAAGTATAGCTTTCTTATTCAATTCCAGCTTATCCAGCGTTTTTAAATCCGTTAAAACAATCCCGGAAAAATCAGTAAACTCATAAGTCCTTAAACAATAAGTTATGGTATCCAGGATTTCATCCTGGATACCTATTGTCTTTGGGCTTTGAGCTGTGCGGGTTATGGAATAATCAAAGTAAAATACCCCATTACTGAATTTACCATCAAATTTTTCAACCTTAAAGTATTTTTTTAACTCCTCGTCCTGGAATTTCGCTCCGGCCCTCTGGGCAATCTGTTCAGCCAGGAAATCCTCTATCTTGATATCATGAGCCATGAAGTGAAACCCCGTGTTGTCGCCGATAGCCTCGGGAGAGGCTTTAAATTTAATCACGTACCTGCGGTTAGCTTCGGTCCAGGGGATAAAGTCCGCGTAGGATTTTTTGATATCCAGGACGCATCCGATCATCGTGTAGTCTATGCCCAATTTTATATCCGAAGCTAAAAATGCGAAAAATTGCGGGGTGTCGTCCGAGCTGATTAATACCCTGCCGATAGTAGTGATGATGTTGCGGATCTTGTCCATGATTTCATCGTCAAATATCTTGTCTTCATTTGAAGCGTAGTCTTTATGCAGGATCTTATTCAAAGGAGCGTAGATCCAGAGGGTATTATGCGTGCGCTGGGTGGTGACCTCCAGGTTGTATTCATCCTTGCATATTTTTTTTATGAGGTAAGGGATATCCTTTTCTTTATACGTGGGTTCTATTTTGCCTGAACAGCCGGATAAGAGGAAGAGGAAGAGTGCGCTAACTAATAAAGGGGCGGGCTTTACCAAATTCTTTAAAGATATTTTCAATTTCATCATAATTGAGTTCGTTTTTATTTAAGAGTTCCTGGGCAAAACGGTCAAGGAGCCCGGATTCGCGAGTAAGCAGGTCTTCCACTTCTTTTAAACAGTCATTCAAAATTTTCTGCACGTCGTTATTCAGCTGTTCCTTTAGTTTCTCCGAGATAAAAGACGATTTCTCTCCCCGGAATGAGCCGTAATCTTCGCGCATATTTTCTAAGAGGCTGTAATTCCCGATTAGGCCGGAGCCGCCCATACCCCATTTCCAGACCATATTATGCGCGTACCACATGGCATTGTTAAAATCCTGGCTCACGCCGGAAGTAGTGGTTTTTAATTTTAGCTTTTCGGCCACATAAGAGCCGAGGCATACCTTTATGTCGCCTAAGTATTGTTCTTTAGTGCGCACGTGTATTTCTTCGCGGGGCTGGGGCATCACAAATCCCAATGCCCCTCCGCGAGCCAAGATTGTGGCTTTAAATACGTCCGAATGCGGAGCGAGAAAATACATGGCAATGGCGTGGCCGGATTCATGATAGGCGATTTTTTTTCTTTCTTCCTGGGTGGAAACAACTCTATGTTTTACGCCCATCTCTACGCGGTCATAGGCCTCGGAGATTTCCTTCATCGAGATGACTTCTTTCTTATTCCTTACCGCGATAAGCGCAGCTTCCCGGATAAGGTTGGAGACATCCGCAGGGCTGTTGGATACGGTTAATCTGGCTAGGCGCAGGAGATCAATGGATGCATCAACCTTTACCTCTTTTAAGTAATATTCAAATAGTTTTTTACGTTCATCAAGGTTCGGAAGCTCCACGTAAATTTTACGGTCAAACCTTCCCGGGCGCAGCAAGGCCGGGTCAAGGAATGTTTCCGGGGCGTTGGTGGCGCCGATAATGACGATATTATGCTCTTTGTCTTTGAGGCCGTCCATTTCGATTAAAAGCTGGTTTAAGGTGGTGTTGGATTCGGTCTGTCCGCCAAAGCCGCGGTCAACCGAGCGTTGGGCCCCGACAGCGTCAAGCTCGTCTATAAAAATGATGCATCCGCCTTCGACATAAGCCAGTTGCTGGGCTTGTTTAAAAAGTTTGCGTATGCGGCTGGCGCCGACGCCGACGAACATTTCAATGAATTCCGACCCGGACATGGCGATAAAAGGCATATTTGCTTCGGTAGCGATGGCCTTAGCCAGGTAGGTTTTTCCGCAGCCCGGGGGCCCCATCATTAAAATCCCCCTTAAGATTTTTCCTCCGATGCGCTGCAGTTGGGCGCGGTCAGTCATCAGGCGCACCACTTCCATTGCTTCTTCTTTGGCCTCATCCATACCAATGACATCTTGCCAGTGGATACGGATGTCCTTACCTTCAACCGCCTTTTTGCCGATCTGGGTGAATTTCATATGGCCGCCCCGCATCAACCACAGCCAGAGCGCGCCGCTTAACGGTAAGCTGATGAGGTTTAAGACCAGGAAAATATAGAAAAAGAGCCCGTATTGGGCGAGTGCGGATTTTTTAAAATAAGATTCCGAGGTAATCCAGGCCTGAATAGCGCTTTGCAGGAAGTAGACAAAAGATATAGCGATGATAACGCATAATCCGATTACGCCGATGGCTATCCAGTGCTGCTTAAAAAATATTTTAATCTTGCGTTTATTCAGTTTCATATTTTCAACCTGCAAACAAAATATCACAACTTTCGCCATATGTCAAACTATTTGAGGCCGCCGGGGCAGCAGGCATCCTGTTTTTATTGTTAGAATTGCCTTTTTTGCACGTCTATTAAACTATAGAGAGGTAAATATGGCGATTAAATCCTGGCCTGAAAGCGACCGGCCGCGCGAAAAGTTACTTAAGTCCGGAGAGCATTCCTTAAGCAATACCGAACTTCTGGCCATACTCTTAGGCAGCGGGACAAGAGGCCAGAGCGCGGTTGAGCTGGCTAGAAAGATTCTTTTAAGATTCGGCAGTTTTACTTTGATGAGCCATACGGATATCCGGCAATGGAAGGAATTTAAAGGCTTAGGCCTGGCTAAGATTGCGCAGATTAAAGCTGCGCTGGAAATAGGCAGGAGGTTTGGCGAAGAAAAAATAAGGGATAGGCGGCCGAGAATAGAGTCTTCCCGGGACGCAGCGGATATTTTAATGCCGAGGATGCGGGGATTAAAAAAGGAGGTATTTAAGGCCCTGCTCCTAAACTCGCAGAACCGGTTGATAGAGATAGTAGAGCTGGAGGAGGGGACAGTAAACCAGGCCCATCCTATAATCCGGGAGGTTTTTCAGAAGGCGCTGGAGCATTTTGCAGCTTCCCTAATCTGCCTGCACAACCATCCTTCAGGCGACCCTGCGCCAAGTAAAGAAGATAAGGAATTTACGCAGCGGTTAAGCGCAGCAGGTAAGATCCTGGA
>JAQTPA010000022.1 GCA_028713155.1 Candidatus Omnitrophota bacterium
AGCGGATTGATGACAATTGAAGATCTGGCGGATTACCTGAAGGTTACCCGCCGGACTATTTACGACTGGCTCAAGCATAATAAGATACCTGCACTTAAGCTTGTCGGACAGTGGCGTTTTAAAAAAGATAAAATTGATGCCTGGTTAGATAATCAATCTCAACCTCATTAAAGGAGCGGCCATGTATTTTAAAAAACTCGAGCTTGTTGGTTTTAAATCGTTCTGCAACAAGACAACCCTGCACTTTGAACCCGGAATTACCGCTGTCGTGGGCCCGAACGGCTGCGGAAAGTCCAACATTTTTGATTCTATCCGTTGGGTCCTGGGAGAACAGTCAGCCAAGTCCTTGCGCGGTTCAGAAATGCTGGATGTTATCTTTAACGGCACAGATACCAAAGAGCCGTTAGGCCTGGCTGAGGTAACCTTGACCTTTGATAATCAGGCGCGTTTTTTTAATTTTGATAATGATGAAGTGGCGATTACCCGCAGGCTATTCCGTTCGGGAGAAAGCGAGTACCTTTTAAATAAAAATCAGGTACGTTTAAAGGATATCCTGGATTTGCTTTTAGGTACGGGTGTGGGGGCAGAAAGCTATTCTATAATTGCTCAAGGCAAAATTGACCTGGTTTTGAGTTCTCGGCCCGAAGACAGGCGCCTGGTTTTTGATGAGGCCTCCGGGATCACCAAATATAAAGCCCAAAAAAGGGAGACAACGCGTAAGTTAGAAGAGACCGAACAGAACCTGCTGCGCGTTAACGATATTGTCACCGAAGTAAAACGCCAGATCGGAAGCTTAGAGCGCCAGGCCAATAAAGCGCGGAAATACCGGGAAGCCTTTGAGGAGCTTAAGAACAAGGAAATTTCCCAGGCAGTCTTATCCAAAAAAGAGTTTTTAGGCCAAAAGGAAGAAATTATAAGTCAATTAAAAGAGCTGCAGTCAGCCGAAGAAACGCTGCTTAAGGTTATTCACGAGCAAGAGGCTAAGATTGCCAGCCGCTCCAGCGAGTTAAAGGTTCTGGAAGACAGCAGGATGTCCATTAAAAATGAACTTATGGCCATGGAGAACCAGGTGGTGCGGAATAATGAACATATAAATTTTAACAAGGAAAAAATCAAGGAATTGGGAGCAACCAGTATATACCTGGAGAAGCAGGCTGAGGAAGTTAAGGCTAAGCTTGGCGTTGACGAAGAGAAGTTAAATAAAGTGAAGGAAGAATATTTTGGGTTAAAGAGCGTTATCGAATCTAAATCCCAGGTTTTAGCCGAGAAGGAAGAGCAGATTAATTTGCTTTCTTTAAACATCAAGAATGCCTTAAGTAAAATCGTCAACCTGAAAAAAGAAATTATGGACCTGGTAGTTAAAATATCAACTGCCAGGAACCAGATCTCCGAATTTGCTTCCCATGAGCAGGTTTACCTCGCGCGCAAGAAGAGGCTGGAGATTGATAAGGCTAAAGTTTACGAAGAAAAAGCCATAGCTGAAGAGAGTTTAAATAAAATCACCCGGGAAGCGGATGCAGTAAAGATAGCTGTGGAGGAACTACTCCAAAAAATTAACGGCGTAAAAGCAGAACTGGAAAAGGAAAAGCTTTCTTTGGGCGATATGAATAAGGAGATCGAAAACCTGGAGAGGGAGAGGCTGACCCTGGGTTCGCACAAAGAATTTTTAGAGAAACTTAAGGCGAAATACCTGGATATAAGCGAAACAATGAACGCGGTCGTCTACCTGGACAAAGTTCCGACGGAAAAAACCAGCGGCCTGGTGATCAAGGTAAGCGATTTCAGCAGTTTAAGCGACGAAGACAAAGCTTACCTGCCGGCTAATTTTAAGCTTACCGGCGAGGCTAAGCCTATTGAATTAGATACCCAAAAAATTGACGAGAAGATCGCCAGGATCGAGGAGCAGTTGGCCAGCTTGAAAAATACAAAACAGGCTAAAGAAACAGGTATAGAGGAATTGAATAAAAATATCCTTGTTTTACAGGAGGAATTACGCAGCCAGGAGATCTGTTTAGCGAATAAAGAAACTTCGCGCCTGGCCACATTAGAGCAGTTCAATAAGGTAAAAGAGGAAGAGGATATTATTGTTCTTGAACTTACCGATACTCAGAAAGAACTGATTGTGCTGGAGTCCAATATTCAATCGGCTAAAGATACCTTAGCCGGGTTGAATAATGGCCAGCGCCTTGCCGAAGATGCCATTCTCAAGGAAGAAGAAGGGGTCTCTGCGAATAGCAAATTAAGGGAAGAACTGTTAGTGGCGATCACCCAGGTCAAGACAGAACTGGAATCTTTGAATAAGCGTATCATATCGGATGAAGCCACGCTTAACCTTCTGGAAGACACTTATAACCGCGATAAAACTAATCTGGAAAATACGACAAAACAGGCTGAAGACGCCTGCCAAAAGATATGTTCGCTGGATGTAGAGATTAAAGAGTGCGCGCTTAAGGTCAGCGAGTCAGCTAAGGCCATTGAAACTAAAACTGTTTTATTGAAAGAGGCGGAAGCACAATACGCGCGGGTTTCTGAAGGATCAAGCGATGTAACGGCTAAGATCGAAACAGACAGGCAGGAGCTAGACGAGATTAAAAACAAGCTTTATGAATTGCAGATGCAGGATAAAGATAACGATTATAAGTATGCGGCCATAAAAGAGAGGATGCTCCAGGCTTACAAAACAGATTTGGAAACGGTTGAAGTTATTCCGGAAGGCCTTGACGTTGATACATTATCTCAGGAAATCGCTGAATTAAAACGCAGGCTGGACTCCTACGGAACGGTGAACCTGGTAGCGATTGAAGAATATGACGAGTTGAAGAAGCGTTATGACTTCCTGGTTCAGCAGCAGACAGACCTTATAACCGCAAAAGAATCGTTGCACCAGGCGATCCTGAAGATCAACCGCACGACCAAGCAGATGTTCATGGAGACATTTGAGAAGGTGCGCGGAGAATTCCGTAATTATTTCCGCCTGCTTTTTAACGGAGGCGACGCGCAGGTTTATTTGGTTGACGAGCAGGACCCGCTAGAGTCGGGTATTGAGATCATCTGCCGTCCTCCGGGCAAGAAGCTGCAGAACGTGCTTTTATTGTCAGGCGGCGAGAAATCCATGTCAGCGATTGCGCTTATCTTCGCCATATTTAAAGTCAAGCCTTCGCCGTTCTGTATTTTGGACGAGATAGACGCGGCGCTGGACGAAGCTAATGTGGACCGTTTCTCCAGGGTTTTACAGGAATTTGCCAAAGGTTCGCAATTCATCGTGATTACCCATAATAAGAAGACCATTGTGAATGCCAATGTCATGTACGGGATTACTATGGAGCATTCCGGGATATCCAAGATTGTTTCGGTTAAGTTTGCTCATGATAAGAAGGATGAAGCGGCCGAGGCAGTAGCTAACCCGGCTTAACAGCAGGTATTGTTGCGGCCTTTATGTTTGGCTTGGTATAAGTTTTTATCGGAAGCGGAAATAAGCTCAGCGGGCAGTAAACCGTCTTCGGGAAAAGAAGATACTCCGATACTGACGGTAAGTTTCTTGGTGGGAAAAATATCTTCGTTGGTAAAGTCATGCTTTTCAATGTCCATCCTTAAGCGCTCGGCAATCAAGAACGCTTCTTTTTTATCAGCTTGAGGCAGGACCATCGCGAACTCCTCACCGCCATAACGGCAGACAAAATCCATCTTGCGGGATTGGTTCTTAAGCAAGGCGGCTAATTCCCTTAAAATTTTATCTCCTGCCTGATGGCCCAGGTGGTCGTTATAAACTTTAAAATAATCTATATCCAGCATAATCAGGCTTAAGGGCAATTTTATGGCCCGGGTTTTTTCCAGTTCTGAGAGCAGGAGGTATTGGAAATAGCCGTGGTTCCAGAGTTCAGTCAGGGAGTCAAGGTTTGCCTGCATAACGGTTTTTTCATAAAGCTGCGAATTTTCAATGGCCAGCCCTGCCTGATTAGCGAGCATGGCCAGCACGTGCAGGTCATCTTTACTGATTGGCTCGCGAGTAATGAAATTATCCGCGGCGATTATTCCGTTGATCTTGTCTTTGGCCTTAAGGGGCATTAAGACTAATTCTTCGCTTTTTAACATTTGCAGGAGCGGGGTATTGCGGTAGTTTACGATTGTTTCTTTAGTAAGGTGCAGCGGCATTCCTTCCTGCGCTACCAGGCTCAACAGGTTTTCGTTTTTATCGCCTAGCGCGACCTTCAGGCTGCGTATCTGTTTGTTAAAACCGGATTCAGATCCGTTATCGGTATTAGCTGAAAATTTATAGGCGCTGATTAGGTCATCCAGGTCCATTTTCTCGCCTTCTATCTGGCTCCAGATACGGTTAGCTTCTTCTCCGGAGTGCGGGCCGATAGCCATTTTGCCTTCAATTAAGCTGTTTTTATCATTAATCAGAAAAAGAATTGCCCGGTTAAAACCCAGGCCGATATGCGCAGTTACCCCGGTAAGGATGATATAAAGGATTTCATCCAGTTTTAAGGTGGTGCGCATAGCATTGGAGATTTCGTAGAGTATCCCCAGTTCGGTTTTAGCGCGTTCAAGTTCCTGTTTTAATTTAATGGTTTCTTCCATAAGGGATAAATGTAGCATATTTTGGCCTGACTGTCAACACCGCTTCCCTAAGGAGTACAGCTAGAGTAGTAGTCAGTTCCCGTGGCCATACAGATGCAATAAGAGCATCCATTTGACCGTTTGTAGGCGCACGTGTACCAATCGGGCGTACAAGGTGCAGCTCCTGCTTGCCCCATAGCGTAGTACCAGGTTGGGCAGCCTGGGTAGGCCTGGCTTGTAATAGTGTCTCCATCAACAATTACGGTAATGGGAAAATCGCTGGTATAAACGCCATAAACTGCATAATGAGCCAACTGTGCTCGTCTTATGGCGTCCAGGTTACTAAGCGCATGTGATTTTTGAGCTCTAGCTACATTGGCAAAATAGCGGGGTATAGCGACAAGGGCGAGGATACCGATAATTACTACAACAATAATCAGTTCAATAAGAGTGAAACCGTGTTCTTTTCCTGATAGGATATTTTTAGGGGTTAGCGACATAGTTTATTCTTTATGCCAATAGTTTATTCTTACGTCAGTCTTTGTCAAGGAATTTTGTTTGAGGGGATGGCTGCTGCCCGGACTAAGTTAGATTCCCTGGTTTATTACGTCAATTAAGGTAGAAAGGAGGTATTATTTGTTTGACAGTGAGGCAGGGGCAGGATATAATATTAACCTAAAACTATAAAAATCGGAGGCAGTTATGGTTACCAGAGATAAAAAGGAAGAAGCACAGAACATTTCTGACCGCAGCAAGGCCTTAGAGCTGGCTTTAGCTCAAATTGAGAAGCAATTTGGCAAAGGTTCAATAATGAAGCTCGGGGCACACACCAAAGCGAATGTAGAGACAATACCTACAGGCGCGCTTACTTTGGATGTCGCCTTAGGAGTCGGCGGCCTGCCTCGCGGCAGGGTAGTTGAAATATTTGGCCCGGAGGCATCCGGAAAAACCACTTTGACCCTGACCGCAATAAGAGAAAACCAGAAAAAAGGCGGGGTCGCAGCTTTTATTGACGCGGAGCATGCCTTTGATTCTACCTATGCCAAGTTAATCGGGGTAAACCTGGACGACCTTTTAATTTCCCAGCCGGATACCGGAGAGCAGGCGTTGGAGATAGCCGAAACTTTAGTGCGTTCAAACGCCGTAGATTTGGTGGTTATAGATTCAGTTGCCGCGCTTACGCCGCGGGCTGAAATCGAAGGCGAGATGGGGGATTCGCATATGGGGCTTCAGGCGCGCCTGATGTCACAAGCCCTGCGTAAATTGACCAGCGCCATCAGTAAATCGCGCACGACCGTAATTTTTATCAATCAGCTGCGGGAAAAAATCGGCGTGATGTTCGGTTCACCGGAAACTACTCCCGGAGGCCGGGCGCTAAAATTTTATTCCTCGGTAAGATTAGATGTGCGCAGGATTGCTTACTTAAAAGAAGGGGATAAGGTTATCGGTAACCATGTCAGGGTAAGAGTAGTAAAGAATAAAATTGCCCCTCCTTTTCGTGAGGCTGAGTTTGATATCCTGCACAACGAAGGAATTGCTAAGACCGCAGCGGTAATTGACGCTGGCGTGAATATGGAGATAATCACTAAATCCGGGACTTGGCTCTCGTTTAATAATGAAAAGCTTGGCCAGGGAAGAGACGCGGCAATCAAAGGGCTAAAAGAGAACCCTAAGCTGCAGGACGTGATAGAAAAAGAAGTCAGGAAAAAACTTAGCGTTGAATAAACGGACAGAATCTTTTGATAAAGCCCGGGATTACGCGTTTCTTTTACTTAAATTCCGGCTGCGCAGCGAAGATGAGCTAGTCCAGCGTCTAAAGCTTAAGAAAATTCCCGCAGAGACGATTAAAGAAGTAATTTCTTTCCTTAAAGAGAAAAAATTTATTGACGATAATGTTTTTGCCAAGGCCTGGATTAACTCGCGCTTGAAAAGGCCCTTAGGATTAAGAAGAATCAAGCAGGAGTTGAGGCAAAAAGGCGTAGATAAAGAAATAATCGAGGAGCAAACCGCCAAGGTAGAAGATTATACAGAAGGCAAGATAGTTTTGGATTTAGCCAAAGGGAGATTAAACAGATTAAAAGGAATTGATCAAGTCAGCGCGAAGAGGCGGGTTTACGCGTTTTTACTGCGCCGCGGATTCTCTCCCGAAGTCGTCATCGATACATTAAATCAGCTATGCACCCAGCATACCTAAGGGGACGGGGTGCTTTCTAGAAAAGGAAGTGTTGTGTGCAGGCAGATTTTTTAAGAGAAAAATTCCTCGAGTTTTTTAAATCCCAAAAACACAAAATCGTGGAAAGCGATTCATTGGTGCCTAAGGATGACCTTACGGTATTATTTACTCCGGCGGGGATGAACCAGTTTAAAAAGGAATTTTTAGGGTTTGATTCAGGTTTTAAGCGCGCGGCTACTTCCCAACGTTGCCTGCGCACTGATGATTTGGATAAGGTCGGTAAAACTTCCAGCCACCATACGTTTTTTGAAATGCTGGGAAATTTTTCCTTCGGCGATTATTTTAAAGATGAGGCAATTGTCTGGGCCTGGGAATTCCTGACTAAAGAGTTAAAAATTAAGGAAGATAAGCTTTGGGTATCAGTCTATAAAGATGATACTGAGGCCTATAAGATTTGGAAAGATAAAATAGGCATACCGGTTAAGAAAATTATTAAACTTGGCGATAAAGATAATTTCTGGCCGGCCGAAGCAAAAACCAAGGGCCCCAATGGCCCTTGCGGGCCTTGTTCTGAAATATTCTATGATTTTGGCGCCGATGTTGGTTGCGGTGAAAAGATTTGTGATCCTTCCTGCAGTTGCGGCAGGTTTGTGGAGATCTGGAACCTGGTTTTTACCCAGTTTAACCGTAAAGAAGACGGTTCTTTAGAACCGCTTCCGAATAAAAATATTGATACGGGTATGGGCCTTGAGAGGCTGGCTGCGGTTATGCAGGGTAAGCAGAATAATTTTGAGACGGAATTATTCCAGCCGATAGTAAAAGAAGTTTGTAATGCTGTTCCGCGTAGTCCTAATTTAAAAATAGTTTATGCCATAGCTGATCATATCCGGGCAGTTGTGTTTTCTATCTATGATGGGATAATGCCTTCTAATGAAGGAAGAGGGTATATAGTAAGAAAAATAATACGTAAGGCTAGTCTACATTTAAAGAGTTTGGGGATTAAAGATCATTTTTTTGATCGCTTGGTGCCGATAGTGGCTGAAATAATGCGTAAGCCTTATCCGGAATTAATTAATCAACGGGAGGAGATCGCTCAGATAGTCTTAGCTGAAGAAAAAAACTTTATTCATGGGCTTGGTTCTAGTGAGGAATTATTCAAAAGTAAGTTTACCGAATTTATAGATAAGCCAAATGCTGAAACTGTAGGTAATATTGCTTTTTTGTTACACGATACTTATGGAATTCCTTTTGAGTTGACTTGCCAGTGGTTGGAAAAACATAAGGTAAGTTTCTCGAAGAAGGCATTTGAACAAGCCATGGAAGAGCAAAGGGCGCGTTCAAAGTTGGGTAGCGCGATGAAAGGGGATGTTTTTAGCGTTAAAGAGTTAAACTTGAAAGTAAAAGAAACAGAATTCTTAGGTTATAAAGAATTTAAATGCGAAGCAAAAATCTTAAAGATTATTAAAAATAATAAGTTGGTAGAAATGGCAAGTGTTGGGGAGACAGTCGAAATAATATTAGATAAAACTGTTTTTTATCCTGAATCAGGTGGACAGGTTGGCGATACTGGTAAGATAATTAAAGGTGAGAGTATCTTTAGAGTTGAGAATACTGATATTCATGATAAGGTACATTTTCATTGGGGTAAAGTAACGGTAGGAACTTTTAAAATTGCTGATGAGGTAAAAGTAGAAATTGATTTTGAACGCAGAATGTCTATCGCTAAGAATCATACAGCTACTCATATATTACAGGCAGCTTTAAGAAAAGTTTTGGGAACCCATGTTCAGCAGCAGGGTTCTTTGGTTGCGGAAGATAAATTTCGTTTTGATTTTACCCATTTTAAAGGTCTGTCTAAGGAAGAGATTGCCAGGGTTGAGGAAGTAGCTAATAGCTATATTTCTAAAAGTCAGGCAGTGAACTGCAAGGAGATGGCTTTAAAGGAGGCCAAGAAAGCCGGGGCCTTAGCTTTTTTTGAGGAAAAGTATGGTGAAAATGTGCGCGTGGTGAGTATCGGAGATATCTCCAGAGAGCTATGCGGAGGAACACATCTGGATAATATCAGCAAAATCGGCCTGATAAAAATAACTAGCGAAGGGTCAGTAGCTAGCGGCATAAGAAGGATTGAAGGTGTAACTAGTGGTTTTGCCGAACAGTTTATTAAGGATGAAGAACAGAGAGCTATTGCAGAATCTAGGAAGAGAGATAAAATAAAAGAGTTAAAGGAGCAAGAGAAGAAGCGCAACTTAGAAGTAAATCACAGCTTGAAGGATGCAATACCCAGGCTTATAAGTAAGAGTATAAAGATAAATGGCGTAAATGTCGTTTCTTCGCTTGAGATTGGTTTAGATATGAATGCTTTAAGGCTTCTGGCGGATAAGGTAAAGGTGGAGTTAAAGCAGGGAGTGATTGCTTTAGGTTCGCAGGATAATGCGCAAAAGAAGGCGTACCTCGTTATTGCGGTTACGCAGGATTTATTATCCAAAGGCCTGAACGCAGGGGCATTGATCCGTCAGGTTGCTCCGCTTATCGGAGGTTCAGGAGGGGGAAGGCCGGATTTCGCGCAGGCCGGCGGGAGTAAACCGGAAAATTTAGCGCAAGCCTTTGAGGAGTTAAGAAAGGTAATTAACCTATGAGAATAATCCGTTATGGCAGTAAACAATTAGAGAAAATTTACAATCGCGGCGCATTTAAAAAGCCCCGGGTCGAAGATAAAGTAAAAAAGATTATCGATGATGTGCGTTTATTCGGCGATGATGCTTTATTGAAATATACCAGGAAGTTTGACGGTGTTAAATTGATATCCAGGCAGCTAAAGGTAGCGGAAATCGAGATTAGCGGGGCCTACCAGAATATCAGCCCGAATTTTGTAGCCAGCCTCAAGACTGTAATTGAAAATGTGAACCGTTTTTACCGTAAGACCCTGAAAAAATCGTGGAGAATGAAAGATAGTGATGGAGTGGTACTGGGAGAAAACTATACACCTTTAGAACGCGTGGGAATTTATATCCCTGCCGGAACCGCGCCTTTGGTCTCTACGGTTTATATGAGCGTGCTCCCGGCAAAGATAGCCGGAGTTAAAAGAATCGCCCTAATCAGCCCGCCAGACAAAAATGGCCGCATCAATCCGCACATATTGGTAATGGCGGATTTATTAAAGGTGGATGAGGTGTATCGCGTTGGCGGCGCTCAAGGCATAGCAGCCCTGGCTTATGGGACAAAAACAATTCCCGCGGTTGATAAGATCATCGGCCCGGGGAATATTTATGTGAGTGAAGCAAAAAGGCAGGTCTTTGGCCAGGTGGATATTGATATGATTGCCGGGCCTACGGAGCTGGTGGTTATTGCTAACCGCTTTAGCGACCCGAAGTTTATCATCGCGGATTTAGCCGCGCAGAAAGAGCACGCTAAAGGTTTAGCGGTGTTAATTACCAATTCTAAAGCCCTGGCTCAACAGGTAAAGTCTCAAAGCGGTGACCAGGATGGTTTTATTATTCTAACCAAAAATTTAGATCAGGCAGTTGAAGCCAGTAATAGAATTGCACCGGAGCACCTTGAAATTTTGGTGCAGAACCCTAAGCGGCTGCTTAAAGGGATAAAAAATGCCGGAGCAATATTCTTGGGGCCATACAGCCCGACGGCGGTCGGAGATTATGTTGCCGGGCCAAGCCATGTTTTACCCACAGCCGGCACTGCCAGATTTTTCTCAGGGTTATCCGTCTGTGATTTTATGAAGAGCAATCATATAATCAGTTATTCCAAAAAAGCCCTGGAAAAAATGCGCGAGCCTTTGGAAAAAATTGCCGGGATTGAAGGATTAACCAAGCATTTGGATTCGGTAAAGGCGAGATTCGAATGATACCCCGCGCTTATAAATGCACTTGGCCTAAATAGGTATTGGACCAGTGTTCGCCACGTGGCGAAAATTGCGCGAGTATGCCCTTGTGGGCAAGGAGAAAAATGAGAGAAGCAAGTAAGAACCGTAAGAGTAAAGAGACCGATATAACAGTAAAATTGAATATTGACGGTTCAGGAGAATCAAAGATTAATTCTGGGATAGGCTTTTTGGATCATATGCTGGAGCTATTCGCTTTCTGGGGACATTTTGATTTAGAGGTTACAACTAGTGAAGCGGATTTGAAGGTAGATATTCATCACACCAATGAAGACCTGGGTATTGTGTTAGGCCAGGTTTTTAAAGAGGCGCTGGGAGATAAGGCCGGGATTAACCGGCTTGGCTCTATGTCCGTGCCAATGGAGGATGTAACTGCTAATGTTGCCGTTGATATCAGCGGCAGGGGGTCGTTTAAGCTGGATTTATTGGGTAAAGCAGTGGCTTATCCTCTTGCCCAAGGCGAAGAAAAATATAAAATGGAGTACGCGGAGCATTTTTTTGAGGCCTTTGCTAAGCAGTTAGGGATGAACCTGAACATAAAAATAGATAATCCTAATCCGGATTTACATGCTACCTTAGAGCCTGTTTTTAAGGCCCTGGGCAAGGCTTTGGATATAGCTACGCAAATAGACCCCCGCAGAAAGGGAATTCCTTCTACAAAAGGGGTAATTGATTAGATGATTGCCATAATTGATTACGGTATGGGTAATATTCATAGCGTAAAAAAGGCACTGGAGCTTTACGGCGCTAAAATCAAGGTTAGTAATAGGCCCAGGGAAATTTCCTCCTGCCGGAAAATAGTTTTACCCGGAGTAGGCGCGTTTGGAGATGCGATGCAGGAATTAGAAAATCAGGGCTTAGCTGCTTTAATCAAAGATGAGATAAAAAATAAGAAACCTTTTTTGGGAATTTGCCTTGGCTTGCAGCTTTTATTTGAAAAAAGCGAAGAAGCGGATAAATGCAAGGGCTTGGGAATTATCAGGGGTGAGGTTAAGAAATTCCCGGTTTCTGATTTAAAAGTTCCCCATATGGGCTGGAACCAATTAAAACAGGAAATAGATAGCTGTCCTTTATTAAAAGGTATAGCGGATGATTCTTATGTTTATTTTTGTCATTCGTATTATCCGCAGCCAAAAGAGGCAGATGTGATTGCCGCTACTACCGGCTATGGGATGAATTTTGCCTCAATAGTCTGGCAGGGTAATGTGTACGGCGCGCAATTTCACCCTGAAAAAAGCCAGAGCGTGGGCTTAAAAATGCTCGAAAACTTCGTTAATTTATGTTAATCATTCCGGCTATAGATTTGCAGGACGGTTGCGTAGTAAGGTTTGTCCAGGGCAGGTCGAATAAGAAAATTTACTCCCGGGACCCGCTTAAGGCCGCTAAGTATTGGGTCAAGCAGGGCGCGAAATTCCTGCACGTTGTGGATTTGGACGGAGCATTTACCGGGATACCGAAGAACCTTGAAATAGTTAAAGAGATTGCCGGGAAAATCAAGGTGCCGGTTGAATTCGGCGGCGGTTTAAGAAAACTTAAGACTGTTAATGCCGTGCTTAGCGCCGGAGTAGCCAGAGTCATTTTAGGCACTAAGGCTGTTGAAGATAAAGATTTTCTGAAGAAAGCCCTGAGTAAATTTAAAGATAAGGTTATCGTGGGAGTTGACGCCAAAAACGGCAAGGTTATGGTCCGGGGCTGGAAAACCGGGCATAACAATACGGATGCCGTGCATTTTTGCCTTTACCTAAAAAAACTCGGGTTTAAAGAATTAATTTATACGGATACCTTAAAAGACGGGACCCTCTCCGGGCCGAATATAAAAGAAATCAAGAAACTTTTAAAATTAACGGGATTAAAAATTATTGCCTCAGGAGGGATTTCCAGTTTGGAGGATTTACATAAACTAAAAACTCTGGAGAAAGACGGGGTAAGCGGAATAATCGTGGGCAAGGCTTTATATGAGGGGAAATTTACTTTGCCCCAGGCTTTGAAATTTTCTTAATCAGAAAAAAAGGGGGGGGATATGTTTAGAAAAGCTTTCGTTTTAGTGCTGCTAGTGGTATTCGCGGTGTCTTTAGCCGGATGCGCTTCCATGGGCACGGTTAAACAGAAAGACCGGGAGATCCAGGGATTAAGAAATCAGATTTCGGTTTTAGAAGTTGAAATTCAAGATAAGGAGCAGGAGATTAACGGTTTAAAAGATGCTTTAAGTTTTAAGCAGGTTGAGCAGGCAAGATTTGAAGAAAAACGGCCTTCGGCAAGAGATATCCAGAATGCTTTGGCCAAAGCCGGTTTTGATCCCGGAAAGATTGATGGCCGTCTGGGTAAAAAGACGCGCCAGGCACTTAAGGCATTTCAGAAAGCGCATAATTTAAAAGTTAACGGTAAGGCGGACAGAAGAACCTGGGCTGTATTAAGCGAGTACCTGTCCCTGAAAACTAAATAATATTTATGCTTACTAAACGCATTATTCCCTGCCTGGATATTAAGGACGGCAGGGTGGTAAAGGGTGTAAAATTCTTAGGGCTTAAGGACGCCGGCGATCCGGTTAGTGTAGCCAAACTCTATGACGCTCAGTCTGCGGATGAACTGGCCTTTTTGGATATTACGGCCAGTATTGAGAAACGCAAAATTCTGTTGGAGTTGGTAGAGAGGATAGCCCAGAATATATTTATGCCTTTTACTGTCGGCGGAGGGATAGCTGATTTAACCGATATAAGGAATCTTTTAAATGCCGGCGCCGAAAAAGTCTCTGTAAATACCCAGGCGGTAAAATTTCCGGAATTAATTCAAGACGCCTCCAGAAAATTCGGGAGCCAGTGCATTGTTTTGGCCATCGACGCCAAAAAAACGCCAAAGACCTGGGAAGTTTTTATTAACGGAGGCAGGACACCGACAGGTTTGGATGCTCTTGAGTGGGCGAAAAAAGGCGCTCAAGCCGGCGCAGGTGAGATTCTTTTGACGAGTATGGATTACGACGGCACCAAAGACGGCTATGATCTGGATTTAACCGATGCAATTTGTAAGGCCGTGAATATTCCGGTTATCGCTTCCGGAGGTGCAGGAAAACTAGAACATTTTTATGATTGTTTTGCCCGGACAGGCGCGCAGGCGGCTCTGGCTGCCTCGCTTTTTCATTACGGTGAGTGCACCGTAAAACAGGTAAAGGGTTATTTAAAGGAGAAGGGGATACCGGTCAGATTATGAGCAAGAAAATAAAAGTAAGTTTAAATGATTTTAAATTTGATAAGAATGGTTTGCTTCCGGCTATAATTCAGGATTACCGGAATGGCGAAGTGTTGATGCTGGGGTATATGAATAAGGAAGCTTTGCGCCGGACTATAAAAGGCCCCAAGACTTGTTTTTGGTCGCGTTCGCGTAAGGAATATTGGGTTAAGGGATTAACCAGCGGCCATTTTCAATTTGTCAAATCCATTGCTTATGATTGCGATATGGACGCGCTCTTACTTAAAGTGCGCCAGGTGGGCGTAGCCTGCCACACAGGCAAAAGGAGTTGTTTTTTTAGAAAGATAAAATGATCCATCCTCCGTTAAAAGAATTCATAAAGTTAATCCGGAAAGGCAATGTAATCCCGGTCTATAAGGAAATCAACGCTGACCTGGAAACTCCGGTTTCTGCTTTTCTTAAAGTAGCTAAAGGCGACTACGCTTTTCTACTGGAGTCCGTAGAAGGACAGGAGAAGATCGCCCGCTTTTCTTTTTTAGGCGCCTCTCCCAGCCTGGTGTTTAAAGCCAAGGGCCGGAACATTGAAATCAGCAAACCAGCTAAGAAAGGCGTTAAAAAGTTTACCTCCCGGGCTAATCCTATTGATGAAGTAAAGAAAATAATGCGGGATTTTAAGGCAGTGGCAGTTAAAGGCCTGCCGCGTTTCTGCGGGGGGCTGGTTGGCTTCATCGGTTATGACACAGTGAGGTTTTTTGAGGAGCTGCCGGATAAAAATCCCGATGATTTAAAAACTCCGGATGCCCTCCTTATGCTGGCGGATACATTATTGGTTTTTGATCACGTGAACCACAATATAAAAATCGTCAGCAATGTAATTTTGCCTAAAGGAAAACTCACCATACCTAAAATTAAGGTCTTTTATAACAAAGCCGTTAGGAGGATTGAGGAGATTCAGGTTGATTTTAACCGTCTGCTTAATGAAAATGAAATCGCCGGGCCAGCGCAAAAAATTAAATTCAGTTCCAATTTTAAAAAAAGAGAATTTGAAAACGTAGTCAGGCAAGCTAAGAGTTACATTAAAAAAGGGGATATTATCCAGGTTGTTCCTTCCCAGCGTTTTAAGGTTGCTACCGCTAAAGACCCGTTTATGGTTTACCGAAAGCTGCGCAGCCTCAATCCTTCTCCTTATATGTATTTTCTGCGTTTAAAAGATATGCACCTGGTGGGCGCTTCTCCGGAAATGCTGGTGCGCTGCGAAGACGGCCTGATCCAGACCCGGCCGATTGCCGGGACCCGGCCGCGCGGGAAAAATGAAGAAGAAGATGCTAGGCTGGCGCGGGAATTAATCAACGATAAGAAAGAGCGTTCCGAACACCTGATGCTCGTTGATTTGGGCAGGAATGATTTAGGCAGGGTAAGTTCGACCGGCACAGTGGAAGTAACCGAGTTCATGAACGTAGAAAAATATTCGCATGTTATGCACCTGGTGAGCGAAGTAAAAGGAAAGCTTGACAATAAACGTTATGATATTTATGATGTGTTGAAAGCTACCTTCCCCGCGGGCACGGTTTCCGGCAGCCCCAAGATCCGCGCAATGGAGATTATCGACGAGCTGGAGAATACCCGGCGCGGCCCTTATGCCGGATGCGTGGGGTATTTTAGCTTTTCGCATAATATGGATACCTGTATTAATATAAGGACTATTCTTATTAAGGGTAAGTTTGCCTACATTCAGGCAGGCGGGGGAGTCGTAGCGGATTCCGTGCCGGAAAAAGAATATTTTGAGACAGTGAACAAGGCTAAGGCCTTGATGGAAGCAATTGTAAAATAAAAAGGAGGAAACGCTAATGGCTGTGCATATTCGTTTAAGGAGAATCGGTAAAAACCCCAAAGGCAAGCCGCATTTTCGCCTTGCCGCTTATGATGAGCGCGCCGGAAGGGACGGCAGGGCCTTGGAAGAGCTCGGGTTCTACGTTCCCACAACCGGCGAGGTAAAGTTAAAGGCAGAGCGCATCCAATATTGGATTAAAAACGGCGCTTGCGCTTCCCAGACCGTTAAGAGCTTACTTAAAAAGGAGAAGAAAAATGCAACCACAGGCAGCTAATCCCATAATAAACCTCGTTCCCCTGGTTCTCATATTTGTAATTTTTTATTTTATGCTTATCCGTCCGCAAAGGAAGAAAGAAAAAGAGCACCAGAAGACTTTGAGTAACCTGAATAAAAATGACGAGGTGGTTACTTCTAGCGGCATACATGGTACCATCGTCAATGTCAAGGAGAAGACAATAATTTTGAGAATAGACGATAATGTGAAGATTGAGCTGGAAAGGAACTGCGTAGCGTTCGTTAAAAAAGCGATTCATCCGGCAGCCTAGTCTAAGGAGAAATAGAAAGAGTGGAGAAGAGGCTTATTTATAAATCTATGTTCATACTGGCAATCCTGGGATTGTGTGTATATTTTACCTTTCCTTTAGATAAAAGGATAAACCTTGGTTTGGATTTAAAAGGAGGAATGCACCTTTTACTTAAGGTTGATACCAGCAAAATTCCGGAGAACGCCAGGGAGGATGCGGCTGACCGCGCCATGGAGGTTATCCGAAAGAGGATAGATAACTACGGTGTGCGCGAACCCCTGATTCAAAAGCATGGGATTGACGAGATAGTAGTGGAACTGCCGGGTTTTACGGATAGGGAGCGCGCCCGGGAGCTGATCGGTAAAGTCGCTTTGCTGGAATTCAAGCTGGTTTCTTCCGACCCGGAGGGCTTAAAAGAGGCCTTAGCCGGCAAGATCCCCGAAGGCTATGAATTAAAATATACGCAGGATGATAGTACACCTTTGTTAGTAGAGAAGAATGCGTCTTTAATAGGAGAGGCATTAACTGACGCCAGCGTGCAGTTTAGCCAGAGCCAGTTTAATGAACCGGTAGTCTCTTTACGTTTTAACGCACAAGGCGCCAAAAAATTTGCCGCGGTCACTGCCGCTAATGTTGGAAAAAGGCTGGCTATTGTTTTAGACGGTAAAGTTCAGTCTGCCCCGAATATCCGGGAAGCCATTCCTTCAGGCGAGGCGGTAATCAGCGGCAGGTTTAGTGTTGAGAATGCCCAGGATCTGGCAAACGTGTTAAGGTCAGGCGCTCTGCCTGCCCCGCTTTACATTGAAGAAGAACGGACTATCGGGCCGCTCTTAGGCCAGGATTCTATCAATAAGGGGATCCGGGCTACGCTCATCGGCGGAGCATTTGTCTTTATCTTTATGGCGGCTTATTATCTTTTGGCGGGCCTGGTCGCTAATGTCGCCTTATTATTCAACTTATTTGTGATTCTGGGAGTATTAGGGGCTTTGCCTTATTTATTGCCGGAATTTGCAGCTACTTTGACTTTACCGGGTATAGCCGGTATGGTCTTATCTTTAGGTATGGCGGTAGATGCCAATATTTTAATTGACGAACGTATCCGGGAAGAACTGTCTCTGGGAAGAAATTTACGCGCTGCCATAGCTAATGGTTATTCCAAGGCCTTCAGCGCGATTTTTGACTCTAATTTAACCACTCTTTTTGCGGCGCTTATTTTAATCTGGCTGGGGACAGGCTCAATAAAGGGTTTTGGGGTGACCCTGACCATAGGTTTAATGGCGAGTATGTTTACCGCGATAGTGGTGACGCGCACCATATTTGAGATCCTGCTGAGCTTAGGGTGGCTTAAGAATTCGCTGCCTATGCTTAAATTAATCGGCCAGACTAAATTTGATTTTATCGGCAAGCGCCGGATTTTTTACGCTATTTCGCTTATTGTCATCATCATCGGCCTTTCAGTTTATTTTAAAAAAGGCAGCAGCGCCTACGGCATAGATTTTGCCGGCGGCTCAATGCAGGAGTATAGCTTTAGAGAAACTCCGGACGTGGATAAAATACGCGATGTATTAAGAAACATAGGTTTAGGCGACGCTTCTATCCAGCAGTTTAAGGATAATCCTAAAGCGGTTTTAATCCGCACTATTGAAGATAAGAGCGAGATTTTGACCGGTAAATTAAAAGAGGTTTTCCCTGAACAGGATATCCAAATCTTAAGGATTGAGCGCGTCGGCCCTGTAGCCGGGGAGCATTTAAAAGCGAAAGCCTTCTGGGCTTTAGCCTGGTCATTGATTATTATACTGATTTATGTGGCTTTTAGGTTTAAGCATGTGAATTTCGCTATTGCCGGCGTAGTCGCGCTTCTGCATGATGTATTGGTAACACTGGGGTTTCTGGTTATTACCGGCCGGCCGATTGACCTCTTGACTATTACCGCTTTTTTGACTATCGCCGGTTTTTCCATTAATGATACAATTGTTATTTACGACCGGGTCAGGGAGAATATGCGCCTTTATCAGAAATACAGCCTTTATGAGTTGATTAACCTGAGTGTAAACCAGACGCTTTCAAGAACCATACTTACTTCAGCGGTAACCTTGTTAGTCGTTCTTGCTATTTTCTTCTTCGGCGGAGAAGTATTGCATAACTTCGCCTTTGCCCTCTTAGTAGGTTTTATTTCAGGCGTATATTCTACGGTTTATATTGCTTCGCCTTTAGTCCTTGCCTGGGGCCGCAAAAAATCAAGATAAACAATTATGTTTAAATCCCTGAAACTATACTCAGGGTTAAAGGTTGAGCTGGAACAACTGTTGGGCGAACTGGTTGGTTTTGGCTATAAAAGGCAGGATGCTGTTTTAGCCGAAGGCGATTTTTCCCGGCGCGGCGGTTTAATCGATATCTTTCCGAATTCCTTTGAATTACCCATCCGTGTAGAGCTAAACGATAATCTAATATCTGCAATCAGGACTTTTAATCCTTCTACGGGCGAACCGCTCTGGGCTCACCGGATAGTTATTATCTTGCCGATCAGGAAAACCGGCAGGCTAAAGACCACGCCTATTACCGAAGATTTCCCGCTTTCTAATTTCCTGGATTTAAATATCGGCGATTATGTCGTGCATAACCAGCATGGCATAGGTAGGTTCCTCGGCCTGGATAAAATCCGGGTCCAGGACAAATATAGAGACCATCTGGTTATTGAGTATGACCGTCAGGAAAAACTTTACGTGCCGGTTGAATCTATGCACCTGGTGCAGAAGTATATCGCTTTTCACATCCGGCGGCCAAAGCTCTATAAGCTGGGAGGTAAAGAGTGGTCCAGGGCTAAGGAACGGGCGCGCAGGGGGATCCAGAAGATGGCTTGGGACCTGTTGAGTTTACAGGCAATGCGTGCCAGTGCTAAGGGTTTTACTTATGCTAAGGATACGGATTGGCAGGCTCAGTTTGAAGAGAGTTTCCCTTATGAAGAGACTCCTGACCAGGTAAAAGTTACCTTAGAGGTAAAGCAGGATATGGAATCCGGAAAACTAATGGACCGGCTGCTCTGCGGGGATGTAGGTTATGGCAAGACTGAAGTTGCCATGCGCGCGGCTTTTAAATGCCTGATGGATAATAAACAGGTTGCTTACCTGGTGCCGACAACAATTTTAGCCGAGCAGCACTACCATAATTTCAGTTCCCGGCTTAAGGGTTTTCCAATCAATATTCAACTCCTTTGCCGCTTTAAGACGCAAGCTGAACAGAAAAAAGTGGTCGGAGGATTAAGCCAGGGTTCGGTTGACCTGGTTATCGGGACGCATAGAATGCTCTCGGATGACGTGTCTTTTAAGGACTTAGGCCTGGTCATTATTGATGAGGAACAGCGTTTCGGAGTAAAGCATAAAGAGAAGCTAAAGAAAATCCGCCTCTTAACCAACGTGCTTACCCTGACGGCAACGCCTATCCCCAGGACTTTGTATATGAGTTTAATGGGCGCCCGCGACTTATCGGTGATTAATACCCCGCCGCAAAATAGGTTGCCTATCAAGACGATTGTGGTAGAATATGACCAAGACCTGATCCGCCAGGCTATTTTAAGAGAGGTGGAGAGAGGCGGTCAGGTGTTCTTTCTGCATAATCGTATAGAGGATATTGAAAAAGTAAGGGAGAGGCTGGGAAAAGTTTTGCCTCAAGGTGTACGCCTGGCCATAGGGCATGGACAGATGCACCCCCAGGAATTAGAAGCTGTTATGTCCGGGTTCCTGGAAGGTGAGGTTGATTGCCTGATTTCCACGATGATTATTGAATCCGGGATTGATATACCCAATGCCAATACCATAATCGTGGATAACGCGCATACCTTCGGTTTATCGGATTTACATCAGCTGCGTGGGAGGGTAGGCCGGTTTAACCGGGCTGCCTACGCTTATTTTATGGTCCCCAAAAATTTAGTTTTGGAAAAAGACAGCCGCAAGAGATTAAGCGCTATTCAGGATTATGCCTCGCTTGGCGCCGGATTTAATATTGCGATGGAGGATTTGGAGATCCGGGGTGCGGGCAACTTACTGGGGATGCAGCAGCATGGCTTTATCGCTACGGTCGGTTTTGACCTTTATTGCCGGTTATTAAGAGAAGCAATCGATACTTTTAAAAAGACAGGAGTATTTAATGAGGCGCATAATTAACTTAAGGTTTTTTCTGGTAGTTTTTTTCTTACCTATTTACTGCTTGCTGAATACCTGGTTTCCGGAAGGCAGAGCCCCTCTTCTCTACGCGCAGGATCAAATAGTGGCTATCGTAAATAATGAAGTAATCACGCAGAAAGACTTGAATGATTTCCTGCACTTCATGAGCATGCAATTATCCCGGGAGTATAAAGATAAGGAGTTGGAAGATAAAATAAGTTCCATTAAACCCGATTTATTGAACCGGTTGATCGAGGACCGCTTGATCCTGCAGGAGGCAAAGAAGGAAAAAATAGGAATGGATGAAAACAGGGTAAATGCCAAGATCAGCGAGATAAAAAAACAATACCGTTCGGATAGCGATTTCCATGCGGAATTGATGACCCAGGGCCTTACTCAGGCGGATATCGAAAATAAGATCCGGGAGCAGTTTCTTATGTTTAGTGTTGTAGGGCGTAAGGTGCGCAGCAAGATTACCGTAAAACCTGAAGAAGTGACCGAATTCTATGAAACGCATAAAAAAGATTTTATTTCAGGGGAAGGAAGGGAGCTGGAAGCCTATTCTTTGGAGAATGAAGACCAGGCAGGGTCGTTTTCTTATAACCTCAGGGTAGGTAAGAAGCCGCAAGATTTAGTAACGCGTTATCCTTTTACGGTAAGCGAGTTTAATGTATATAAAGGCGAGGAGCTAAAGGGCGGAATAGGAGAAGTGGTATTTAAGCTCGGGATTAACGAGGTCTCCGGGCCGGTAAAAATTGAGGACAAATACTATGTATTCAAGCTGATTAATATAATCCCCGCTAAAGAGCTTACTCTCGTTCAGGTCCAGGGCAGAATTCACAGTTTTTTATTTGATAAGAAGATGCAGGAAGAGTTTACCAAGTGGTTAAATGAGCTCAAAAAGAAATCCTATATTAAAATCAAATAGAGTCAGGGTTGGCTTGACCATCGGAGATCCTTCGGGGATTGGCCCGGCAATAACCTTAAAGGCGCTCAAAGAACTAAAAAAGGTGCAAGCGGATTTTGTAATTATCGGCGACGCAGGCGTTTTAAAACAAATACCGGGCGCAAGCATTATTGACATGAATAATTTAAATCTGCGGGATTTTTCCATTGGGCAAGTAAAAGCGGAATACGGAAGGGCCTCGGTTGAGTATCTGGATAAAGCCCTGGAATTACTAAAAGATAAAGAGATTGACTGCCTGGTGACCGCACCCATATCAAAAGAAGCAATCAATAAAGCCGGTTTTAAGTATAGCGGGCACACGGAGTATTTCTGGAAGAAAACCCGAGTGAAAGAAGCTGTGATGTTGCTTCTGAATAATAAACTGAAATTCAGCCTGGT
Organism: Candidatus Omnitrophota bacterium; assembly: GCA_028713155.1. Classification (GTDB taxonomy): domain Bacteria; phylum Omnitrophota; class Gorgyraeia; order Gygaellales; family Profunditerraquicolaceae; genus UBA6233. The sequence goes on from JAQTPA010000022.1 coordinate 21,672, forward strand.
TACGCGGCATATACCAATAGGAAAAGTACCCAAGGCGCTGACTAAAGAAAAATTATATAGTAATATTCTTATTACTTATAAATCGCTTAAGTATCTCTTTGGAATAAAGAAACCGCGCCTGGTGGTTTGCGGACTTAATCCGCACGCTTCAGATAATGGCGTAATCGGCACGGAAGAAAATAGGATTATTAAACCGGTTTTAAAAAAACTTAAAGATAAAATAAAACTGGATATTGACGGGCCGCTGGCTGCTGATGTAGCGGTAACCCGCGCAAAAATAGGTAATTATGATTGCGTGATTGCTATGTACCATGACCAGGCGCTCATTCCCTTAAAACTCACCGGCAGTGATTCCGGCGTAAATATGACTTTAGGGCTTCCTTTTATCCGAACCTCTCCTTTGCACGGGACAGCTTTTGATATTGCCAAGACTCCTGCTTTAGCCAATCCTGCTTCTATGATCGCCGCGATTAAGCTGGCCATAAAATGCGCATCCAACCTAAAAAAAGCCTAGGCCAGAATTTTCTCACTGACCAGAATATCCGGAATAAGATCATCGCTTCCCTGGAATTAAAAGAGAATGATGTTGTCCTGGAGATAGGCTCTGGGAAGGGGGAACTAACGCAGGCAATTGCTCAACGGGCAAGTAAAGTTTTCGGCCTAGAAATAGATAAGCGTTTGTATAATTTCTTAACCTCAGCATTTGCCGATACCGGCAGGAATACCGAGATAATTAATAAGGATATCCTAAAACTCGATATCGCCAAATTCCTCAAGGAAAATAAAATCAAGGGGAGGATCAAGGTTTTCGGTAATATTCCCTACTACATATCCAGCCCGATAATTGAGCATCTTTTAAAATTCCGGGATAGAATTGAAGCTATATTCATTACCGTGCAGAAAGAATTTGCCGCAAGAGTGGAGGCTGTTCCGGGAAGTAAGGCTTACGGATCATTCAGCTGTTTTACGCAATATTATACCTGTCCCAGGATAATTTTTAATATCAGCCGGAATTGTTTTAAGCCTGCGCCAAAGGTGGATTCTTCTTTTCTGGAATTAAAGATCCGCAAGGAGCCCGCGGTTTGCGTAAAAGATGAAGAGTTATTCTTTAAGATAATAAGGGGAGCTTTTAACCAGAGAAGGAAGACCTTAAGGAACAGCCTTGAAGAGATAGTTTCACCGGATACCCTCAATGAATTTTTTGCTCGATTCGGGTTAGATAAGAATATAAGGCCGGAAGACTTGACTTTAGAGAATTTCGCGTTTTTATCCAGCTATAAATAATTCCAGCCCCACTCTTTAAAATAACTTGTAATTTCCGACGGTAAATATTAAAATAAAAAAAGATGAAGTACAAAAATAAAGCTTTTACCTTAATGGAGCTGATTATCGTTGTAGTAATCATAGGCGTGCTCGCTCTTATCGCCGTCCCCAAGTATTATGCTTCTGTAGCTAAAGCCCAGAGAGCACAGGTATTTACTTATCTGGATGCTATAAGGCAGGGGTTGTTGGCTTATTACGCAGTTTATGGCGTTTATGATTCTTCTTTTCCCATTACGGTGAATCTTGATGGAGATACCATTGTAAATGTGATTAATCCCTCCAACACAAGCTGGGGCTATGAGATGGCGCTATCGGGTCATGTTAATTGTTCGCCCAGTTGGTATATAACCGCCCGCAATACAAGTTCGGGTTGCCGGTACAATATCTGTGTTGAAACTGGAGGTGAATATGGCGGATCTAGCTGCACCCCGTAGTATATTCCATCCTTAACAGGTGGAATCGGAAGCGTCCTTAAAAAAACTTAAAAAATACTTGACAAACCTGCCGATTTAGTATATATTCTATTGCTTACGTAAATCAAGGCATTATCACAACTTAAATTTAACTTAAAAACGCAGTACGCGAGAAGAATTTCTGAGAAATTCTTGGGTGGATTTTTTTTAATTTTAGCGTCACTTCTCCGGCGGAGAATCTAGCAAAAAATGCTGGAGTAGCTCAGTCGGCAGAGCACGTCCTTGGTAAGGACGGGGTCACGAGTTCAATTCTCGTCTCCAGCTT
>JAQTPA010000023.1 GCA_028713155.1 Candidatus Omnitrophota bacterium
ACATTATATTCAGCAGTGTTGAAATATTACAGTCTGAGGTGGCCCAGAAAGAAGCGCTGCTGGCGGATGTGGTTTTACATCCGGATACCTCCGGCCTGTATTGGTTAGAGCTGCATAAAGCCGCCGAGTTCGCCAGGCGCGGAGAGGAAGAGGCGCGCCGGAATCTGGATAAAATAAAACAATTGATAAATGAATAATACCCCGTGTTGATAAAGCTTTGCGCGCCTGCCTGCCGGCAGGCAGGGGTATGCCCTTGTGGGCAAGGAGGAACGATGAGGACTAGATACCGCATATTGAGTGCTTTCGTATTTTTAGCCGTTTTGGTTTCCGGCTGCGTAGGGCCAAAAGAAGCCTGCAAAGGTTTTTTGGGAGTTTCAACTAAGGTCCTCGAAGATGGCCGCCCACACGCTTTAAAGAAAGAATTCAGCTGCGATTTAATTACCTGTCATAATAAGGTAAGGGCTATATTAAAGAAAAATAAATCTTATATTTACGCCGATAATCTGGAGAAGAATATGCTTGCCCTCTATATCTCCGAAGAAGATACCACACCCGTGGGGATATTTTTGACGGAGACAGGTAAGGATATGACACTCGTAGAGATAACCAGCCCCAGTACTTACGGGAAAGAGCTTATTGCCAAAATTGTTTTTGCCGGTTTAAACGCCAGCTTAACCGCTAAACCCGAGAAAGGACAACTTAATGCAGCCAAAAAAGAAGAAGTCGGTAAATGATTTCATAAAAGAGTGCCACCGTGTCGCTAAAACTAAAGGTTGGTGGATCGATGTCCGTAATGACGGCGAATTAATCGCGCTTATGCATTCGGAGTTATCCGAGGCGCTGGAGGCGATGCGTAAGGGCGGCAAGAAAGAAGAGTTGGCGGAAGAATTAGCGGACTGCTGTATCCGTATCTTTGATTACTGCGGAGCCAGGAAGATCAACCTGGAAAAAGCCCTCCTTAAGAAAATAGAATACAATAAGGGGAGGCCTTACCGGCATGGAAAAAAATTCTGAGGCTAATGCCCTCGGGCATCTTAAGCTCCACCTTACGGGTAAAGTAGTAGTTGTGGGTATCGGCAATACCTTGCGCAGCGACGACGGGATAGGTTCAATCCTGGCCGCGCGCCTTCAAGATAAAGTCCCCTATATAGTCTATGACGGCAGTTCCAGCCCGGAAAATTATCTGGGTAAAATTATTAAAGATACGCCGGACACTATCCTATTGATAGATGCCGTTGATTTCGGCGGAGAAGCCGGTGAAATCCGGTTTTTAGAAGGAGAGGATATCCAGACGGTGAATTTCTTTTCTACTCACGATGCCTCAATAAGCCTGGCGATAAGTTATTTGAAAAACAGTTTAAAATCTGCCGGTATATTTATTCTTGCTATACAGCCAAAGATATTGGTATTCGGGGATAAATTAAGCCCGGAGATAAAGGGGGCATTAAGCCAAATAGAGGAATGGTTTACTAATGGCTAAAATCAGGGACAGCTGGGGGACGCGCTTCGGTATTATTATGGCCGTTGCCGGTTCGGCTATCGGCCTGGGAAATTTTTTAAGGTTTCCGGCTAAGGCCGCTTCAAACGGCGGCGGCGCTTTTATGATTCCCTATTTCGTTTCATTCTTTCTATTAGGCATACCGCTGATGTGGATTGAATGGACCCTGGGCCGTTACGGCGGCGGATTTGAGCACGGGACGGCCCCGGGGATCTTCCACAGCGTCTGGAAAAAGAACCGGTTCATCAAATATTTCGGAGTAATCGGTATTTTCGGGCCCCTGGTTATATTCATTTATTACATTTACATAGAATCCTGGACTCTGGCTTATAGTTTTTTTGCTCTTTTCGGTAAGTATACCCAACTGACCGACCAGGTAGCAATGAAGAATTTTCTTTTAAGTTTCCAGGGCCAGGGAAATAACCAGTATTTTAACGGTCTGGGCACAGCTTACGCGTTTTTTTTAATTACCTTCATTTTGAATATCGCGGTAATTTATCACGGCATAAAAGGCGGGGTAGAAAAACTTTGTAAATGGGCAATGCCGCTTTTATTTATTTTTGCCCTTGTTTTACTGGTGAGAGTCTTTACCCTAGGTTCTCCCGATGCGGCTCATCCCGGCTGGAATATTTTTAACGGGCTGGGTTTCTTATGGAACCCGGATTTTTCCGCTTTAAAATCCGCTAAGGTTTGGCTGGAAGCGGCAGGCCAGATATTCTTTACTTTGAGTGTCGGTATCGGCGTAATTCTCGTCTATGCAAGTTATCTTTCCAAGGGCGACGATGTCGCGCTCTCCGGCCTTAGCGCCTCGGCTACTAATGAATTATCCGAAGTAATATTAGGAGGAAGTATCATTATCCCGGCGGCATTCGCCTTTTTCGGCCCGGTAGATATAAAAGCAATTGCCCAGTCCGGCGTATTTAATCTCGGCTTTGTGACTATGCCGCTGGTTTTAAATAAGCTTCCCTTGGCTGCGCTCTTTGGGTTTTGCTGGTTTGGTTTACTCTTTTTAGCCGGGATAACTTCATCGGTTTCCCTGGCTCAACCGGCAGTAGCTTTCCTGGAGGACGAATTTGATATTAACCGTAAAAAATCCGTATCTATATTCGGCATTGTTTCATTTATATTATGCCAGCCGGTGATTTTTTTCTTAAGCCGGGGAGTGCTTGACGAAATGGATTTTTGGGGAGGGACATTCTTTCTGGTTATCTTTGCGACGATAGAGGTTGTGCTTTTTGCCTGGGTCTTCGGTATGGAGCGGGCCTGGGATGAGATACACCGGGGAGCGGATATGCGGATACCTAAAATTTATAAATTTATCATTAAATATATTACTCCGTTTTTCCTTTTTTTTATCCTCGGGGCGTGGTTATGGCAGGAATGGCTGCCGATTATCTTTATGCAGAATATCCCTCCGGATAACCGGCCGTTTATATTGATGACCCGGATCGGATTATTAGCGTTATTCCTGATTTTAGGGCTTCTGGTCAAGATTGCCTGGAGCCGAAAAAAGAAGCAGTTAAAAAGGATGAGATGAAGCTAGCCGGCTGGTTATTTATGATTGCCTCCTGGGGTATGATTATTAGCCTTTTAATATTTTGTTTTATCCGTGTATTCTCCAAGAAAGAAATCAAGTAGGTCCTTGAGCGGCCTTAGCGCGCTAAGGCAGGCAATTATTATTTGGCGTAACAGGCAAGTTGTGGTATAATCCTTAGCATTAAATATAGAAATCCGCCGAGATAGCTCAGTGGTAGAGCGCGGCCCTGAAAAGGCCGGCGTGGGGAGTCCGATTCTCTCTCTCGGCACCATATAAGGGCAGCCTCTAAAAAAGGCTGCTCATTTTTTACCGTCCCTCAAAGCAAAAAGCATTCCTTAAATTTAAAAATCAGAGGTATAATAATTCAAAGATGAAGATACTGATGTGCCATAAATTTCATTTTGCTGCCGGAGGAGCCGAGGTTTATCTCTTTGATTTATGCGCAGGGTTAAAAGATTTAGGGCATACCGTAATAAGCTTTTCTACCCGGAATCCAAGAAACCTTGCTTCGCGCTATTCGGAATACTTTGTTGAATCCGCGGATTTATCCAGTATAGGTTCGGCAGCGAGGTTCGTCTACTCCCTGGAATCGTCCAGGAATATCGCCAGGCTGATAGATAAATACCATCCGGACCTGGCCCATATCCACAACATCTACCATCAGATTTCTCCTTCAATTTTAAAAGTTTTGGCTAAAAATAGAATTCCCGCGGTTATGACTTTGCACGATTATAAGCTTATCTGCCCGAATTATTCTCTGTTTACCCGGGGTGAGCCCTGCGAAAGATGTAAAGGCGGTAAGTATTATAATGCCGTAAGATATAAGTGCCTTAAAGATTCCTATTTGAAAAGCAGCCTGGCGGGCCTGGAAGCATATTTTGCCAAGCAATTAAAAATATACGAGGAAAATATCGCTTTATTCATCGCCCCCTCACGGTTCCTGAGAGACAAGATGATCAAATTTGGGCTGGACGCTCATAAGGTCAGCTATTTGCCCTACGCTATCAATTTAGAGAGTTTTAAACCAAATTTTGAGTTAGGCAAGTACATTCTTTATGCCGGAAATCTTTCGGTTAAGAAAGGGATAAAGTTATTCCTGGAGAGCCTAAGGGATCTATCTCCTGCGCCTGCGGTAAAAATAGCGGGAAACGGTCCCTTGGGCCGGGATTTACCAGTTTTAATCAGCAGGCTCGGGCTTAAAAACGTAGAATTATTAGGGTTTAAATCCAGGGATGAATTAAGCGGCATCATCCGTAATGCCCTTTTTGTGGTTGTGCCGTCTTTATGGCCGGAAGTCTCCGGGTTGAGTATCTACGAGGCCTTGAGCTGCGGTAAATGTGTGGTTGCCAGCGATAGAGGAGGGATTCCGGAATTAGTTGAAGATAAAGTTAACGGGTTGTTGTTTGATCCCGTTGAACCCGGGAGCCTTAGGGATAAAATCAATTACCTGGTTAGTAATCCAGCTAGGATAATGGAATTCGGCCGTAATGGTTTTGAGAAGATCAGCCGAATAAATAATAGAAAAATTCACTATGAGAGATTATCGGAATTATATTCCGGCTTAGTAAATAAAAATTCAAGATGAATCTTTTGTTTTTAGTCCCTCCTGTAGATCTAAGTAAAAAGAAAAAGCCGGTAGACCGGGTTTATGGCTGTAATTATGGGTATGATTATAAGCCGGCGATCCACCTTTTATCCTTAGCCACAATAGCTCAACAAGCAGGCTGCCGGGTCAGGTTCATGGATTGTCCGGCCGAAGGCTATAATAGCAAAAAATTTATCCATTATTTAAATAACCACAGGGATATAAACGCAGTTGTATTTTTCTCGGTCTGGCTATCCAAGGAAGAAGATATGTCGGCGGCGGATATAGCTACCGGTATATCCCCGGGAATAAAAATTATATTTAGCGGGTCTTATCCGACCTGGCAGCCGGGGATTTTCTTAAAAAATAGTAACTATATTGTGATAAGAGGCGAGCCGGAAAATACGCTTCTCGAATTAATCCGATCCTTTAAATACGGAGATAACAGGCTGTCAGAAGTTACGGGCATATCATTTTTAAAAGAAAACAGACCGGTTGATAACCGGATGAAAGAATTGCAGGACCTCGATGCTATTGCTTGGCCTGACCGCAGGCTGTTAAAAGGAGAATATTATTTTAACCGGCTGGATACTTATCCTGCCACTATTATGTGCGCTTCCCGGGGATGTTCTTATGCTTGTACTTATTGCGCGCCCCAGGCTTTGGACCAGGCTATAGAGCTGGAATATTTAAGGTTTAATTTAGCTAAGCCGCCCTTGCGCTTAAAGAGCCCGCAGGCGGTGATCAGGGAATTCCAGGAAATATCTGTTTTGGGTTACCGGAGCGTGGAGCTTTGTGATAACCAATTTCTCTGGGACCAAAAAAGGATGGTTGAGATTTGCGAAGGGATAAGGCAGCTTAAACTGAAATGGATATGCAATACCCGGGCCGATTATCTAAAAGACAAGAGCCTGTTAAAATTGATGAAAGAAGCGGGCTGCCAATTAATTTATATCGGTACCGAAGCATTTAATCAGGCGATTCTGGACGATGTGAACAAGGGTCTGGATTTAAGGCAGAATTACCGGGCTGTTGAACTAGTGAGAGAATGCGGGATTGAACCGGAAGTGTCAGTCTTATTAGGGGCTTCGGGTTTGGAAGACGAGAAATCTGTTTTAGAGAGCATCTCTGAGGCAAAAAAGATGAAAACCAGGTTTGTCCATTACAGCGTAGCCTTACCTTTACCTAATACTAAGCTGTATCAGATCGCCAAAAATAAAGGCTGGATGAAAACCGGTGATTTTATTCCCGTAGATAATACCCGGGATGCCACATTAGACCTCCCCTTGATTAATGCTGCTAGGTTAAAAAAGATCGTAAGGCAGTGTTATATCCGGCAATACCTGTCTTTAAGGCTTGCCATGAGGCAGGTAGTTTATTGTTTCGGCCGTCAGCTAACTTATAAGATCAAGGCGTGGTTTAATTTTTTAGGAAGCCAGTTCAGGAGTTCTTAATGCACATAGCTTTTATAGGAGTAAAGGGCATTAGCGCTGAGCATAACGGCGGCGGAGCGGAGGTCTCGGTTTGGGAGATAGCTAAACGCCTGGCCGAGAAAGGGCATCAGGTGGTTATTTATTGCCCCCGGCCCAAACGGCTCGCCGCCGGGCGGAGCTTATTCAAAAATATCCGGATAATTTATCTGCCGTCGCCGCATTCTAAGCATTTTGGCATGCTGTTGCATGTTTTTTTCTCGGCTGTTCTTGTGGCATTTAGCGATGCCGATATCGTGCATTTCCAGTCTTTAGGCCCTTCGATTTTTTCTTTTGTTCCCAGGCTATCCGGTAAAAAGACTATTGTGACTATCCATGCCTTAGACTGGAAAAGGAAAAAATGGGGCTATCTTGCCAGGTTATTCTTAAGGTTATGCGAATACCCGGCTATGTTTATCCCCCACAAAACTATTGTGGTCTCCAAAACCCTGAAAACATATTTTGAGGCCAGGTTTAAAAGGAGGGTTTACTATATACCTAACGGGGTCAATCCGCCGGCTCCGGAAAAGCCCGCCACCCCAAAGGAAGATAAGTATATTTTATTTGTCGGACGGCTGGTTCCCGAGAAAGGGATACATTATTTAATCCAGGCCTTCAACGGGATCAATACCGATTTTAAGTTGATTATTGCCGGCGAGCCCAGCTTTACCGGTAAATATTTTGATTATTTAAAAAAGATTGCCAGTCAAAATATAAAATTTGTCGGATTTGCAGAAAGAGGGTATTTGGAAAAATTATATTGGAATGCCTATTTGTTTGTTCTGCCTTCGGAAATCGAAGGCCTGTCCATAGCATTGCTAGAAGCAATGAGCCACGCCAGGTGCGTTTTAACCAGCGACATTCCGGAATTTTTAGAGGTAGCCGGGGGAAACGGGGTCTATTTTAAGTCCGGCGACTATCAGGACCTCAGGGATAAACTAAAATATTTGATCGGAAACCCCGTTTTAGTAAAGGAGAAGGGGTTGGAGTTCCGCAAACTGGTATTGGAAAGATATAGTTGGGACAAGATAACCGGAGAAGTAGAAAAGATCTATGCCTAAGGTCAGCCTCTATATCCCTTGTTTTAATGCCGAAAAGACTATCCAGGAATGCCTGGAGAACGTTATGCGGCAAACTTTTCCTATAGATGAGATATTAATCATTGATGACGGTTGTCAGGATAAGACCGCGGATATTGTTTCTCACTATCCGGTTAAGCTTATCCGGCACCCTAAAAATAAAGGACTAGCGGTTTCCCGGAATACTGCTTTTAGGCAGGTCCGGAACGATTTTGTCGCGGCTTTAGATGCGGATTGCCTGCCGCATAGTGACTGGCTTAAAGAATTGATGCTTTGCCTTGAGGATGAAACTGTTGCCGGTTCCGGCGGGACTCTCACGGAGAGGTATTCAGTGGATGTTGCCGATAAATGGCGGGCAATGCATATGTCCCAGACCTGGGGCAGGGAAATCGTAAACAACCCCCCGTTTTTATATGGCAGCAATAGTCTATTTAGAAAAAAGGCTCTGGAAAAAATTGGTTTTTACAATGAAAAATACAGGTCGAACAGGGAAGATGTCGATCTTTCCAGCCGGATCTATGATTACGGATTAAATCTGGTCTATAATCCTAAGGCCCGGGTAGAGCATATAAGGAAAGACACGGTGAAGTCGGTCTTATCCGCTTACCGCAGCTGGTTTTATTATACGCATATGAATACGAAATATATGGACCGGGTATCCCGTAGGTTCGCGGTCAATCTCGGAAGATTAGCCGAATATCCGGAGATTTCCGAAGTTTTTTTGCGCGAGGATGCCAGGGAAGGCAACCAGGACTTATTATTTTTGGATCTTTTACTGGTATTTTATTGCACCTGGCTGGATTTAAAGCAATTATTCAGGATCTTATTATTATCAGAGGCGGGCATATGAGAGAGAAGGTTTTCGTAAGCGTCATAGTCCCTACCTATAATAATAAAGATACCCTTGGAAAAGCAGTCGCATCCCTTAACCGCCAGTCTTATCCGAGAGATTGCTATGAGATTATTATTGTCGATGATGGTTCTACGGATGGTACCCGGAGGTATGTTGAACAGGAGGGCTGTTTCCGCGGGGTAAGGTATATTTATCAAAAAAACAAAGGGCCTGCAGCCGCGAGGAACTTAGGGGTGCAAAACGCACTCGGTGAAATTGTGGCATTTATTGATTCTGATTGCGTAGTTGCACCTATCTGGATAGAGGAGATAAGCAAGGGTTATGAGACTCCAAGATTAGCCGGGACAGGAGGGACGGTAAAGGCAGTGCCTACTTCTTCGGCAGTCAGCCAATATTGCGCGTATGTTAAATTGAACGAGACGCCATTAATGGATAAAACCGGCGTTATGTTTGTGATAACCAATAATGCCTCTTTCAGGAAAAGCTATTATAAAGCAGCAGGAGGTTTTGACGAGCGGTATGATTTTCCCGGAGGCGAGGAACCGGACTTATGCTATCGGTTAAGGAAGAAAGGATATTTTTTCCAATATAACAGGGATGCGTTCGTATATAGTAACCACAAAGAGTCTTTAGGCAGGCTGTTAAGGTCTTACTTCAACTATGGCAAAGGCGATTCTTTTTTGACCCTAAGCAAGCTTACCGAATGGGATTTAGCTTCTGTTTCCGGTTTAAAATGGTATTTTAATTTTATTAAAATGGTACTGAAGGCGGGCTTTGTGTTCATTAATGACTTCAGGTTCATTATCAGGTTTATGAAAATACCCTTCAAGACTTTATTGTATTACGGGGAAGGGCTAGGCATACGTCAGGCGTTAATATTCGCCTGGTTCGATTACGTCAAGCAATTATGGTTTATTGCGGGAATCTTTTGGGGCTATATCTTAGGAAGGTTCAGGGGTTTAAGAAAACAGGAGATGGGCAGTATTCTTAAATACATATGATTGAAAAAATAGCCAAAAATACCGCGGCAATCATTGTTGCTAATATCATAGAGATGCTTTTTAATATGCTTATCTCTATTTCTCTGGCGCGCTACTTCGGACAGAATGGCTTTGGCAAACTTTCGTTCCTTTTTGTTTTTTTCTTTTTCATCACTTCCAATGATAATTTGCTGATCAAGCCCATACTGGCTAGGGAGATGTCCCGGGATAAAGCGAATGCCCCGGTAATCATAGGTAACGGGATGATTATCCGGGCCCTGTTTTCGCTCTCTACGGTGCTTCTTTTATGGGTAACCATATGGCTCGTAAAATGCCCCGCGGACATTGTGCAGTTAGCTGTTTTTACGTCTATAGGATTATTCATGGCTTCTTTAGCCGGTTCTTACGAATCTATATTCCAGGTCAACCTTAATGTCTGGTATTTTAAGACCGCTAATCTTAGCTGCTTATTGGGCACTTTATTTATGCTTTATGCCGTTATATTCCTTAAAGGTAATCTTCTGCAATTTTATATTTTATCCCTCATCCCGGGGTTTATTTTTCTTGGCCTGGCTAAACATTACGCGGATAAATTCATTAAACCCAGGTTCAGTATTGATTTACAGGTCTGGAGAGTGCTCTTTAAGGGGTCCTGGCCGTTGCTTCTGACCTCTATTTTTATATTTATATACCATCGTATTGATCAGGTACTTCTGTTAGGAATGAAAGGAGCGTTGGAAGTAGGGTCTTATTCGGTAGCGGTAAAATTTGCGGAATTATTCAATATCGTGCCCATTGCCCTTACAGCTTCTATGCTGCCGGTCATGTCCCTGTATTTTAAAACCTCCAGGCCGAATTTTGATAAGATGTACCGGCTGGGTTTTAAATATTTATTACTTTTGATTATACCTGTGGCAGTCTGGGCCAGCCTGTTTTCCGGAGAGATAGTTTCCTTCATTTACGGAAAGCAGTTTTTGTCCTCGGGAACCGCTTTAGCGATCCTGATTTGGGCCGAGATTTTTGTTTTTGTCGGCATAGTAAATAATGCTATACTTGTCGCTAGCGATAAACAGGCGCTTGATCCTTTGTTTACGGGAGTTTCAGCCGTGGTCAATATTATTATGAACCTGCTTTTAATCCCTAAATACGGTTTTATCGGAGCCGCACTCAGCAGCCTGATCGCTTATCCGGTAGGCCCGGTCATGGGGTATTTCATAAAAACCACCCGGCCCTATTCGTCTTCCATGCTTTATTATTCACTCAAGCCCCTGGCTGCTTCTTCGTTAATGTTTGTATTTATTTACTTCACCCGGAATATATTTTGGCTGGCATTTTTTGTCTCGCCTTTTATTTATGTATTGATTTTGTGCCTGGTCAAGGGTATCAATAAAGAAGATATGAAACTGGTAAGGTCAATTATTTATTATCCGAGGATAAAATGGATGAAAGAACCCGTGTCTTGGCAGTAAAAGAGCTGCTGGATAAAGCGTATGAGGAGTGCTTTCCGTATCTGCCCCCGGTCAGGCTGGATATAAGCATCACTACGGCCTGTGACGGAAATTGCGCGTATTGCTGGCATCAGGTAAAGTCCGGCAGCCGGCTCACTTTTGACATTATCCGCCCGGTCATTGACAGCCTGGTTGCGCGTAAGCCTCCGAAACTGAATATTACGGGCGGCGAGCCGACTATCTGGCCAGAATTTGAAAAATTAGTCGGTTATGCGCGGGACTCCGGTATAAAAAGCATACTTTTATGCACCAATGGTAGGCGCCTGGCAGATATTGGGTTTGCCGAGAGAATAGCTGCGCTCGGTATTACCGGTATCAATATTTCGGTAGATACTCTTGATGCGGATAAATTCAAGGCCTTACGGGGCTATGAGATTGCTGAAATCCGGCAGGCTATAGCTAACTGTATTGCGGTAAAGAAAAAATACCCCGATTTATATATTGCTTTATGCTCGGTAATTTCAAAGCAGGTTACTCCGGAGGAGCTCCTGGAGGTCAAAGAGTTCTGCGGCAGGCATGGATTGGGATATTTTGCCCAAACTTTCTATAGGACCAGTTATCCTTTAATAAATAAAAAATTCAGTTTAAGCCGGGAAGAAAAAGAATTTTATCACCGCAGGCTAGTCTGGCTTAGGGACAGGGTGGGAGAGGCGGTTAAGCGGACGGTTAATCCTTTTACCGACGGCAACAGGGCAAAATGCTACAAAGGGATCACTACGGTTAAATTATCCAGCGATGGTAAGGTAAGTTTCTGTTGGAACAGCCGTCCGGTAGGCAATATCCTAAAGGATCATTTTAACGATATTTGGGTTTCCCGGCAGGCGAAAAAAGTCCGGGAATATATCAGGGACAAGAAATGCAACTGTGGTTTTGATTGCGATGTCTTTGAAAGCCTGGAATTATTAGATTAAATAGGTAGCTTAGGTTGGCGATTATCCGGAAGAAGTAATTGATATCGATGAACAGGATTAACCTGAGAGGATTAATAATCAAGCCCAGTATGTTTAAAATAGCCGTCTTTGGATTTCTTTCCAATACCGACGAAGCCAGGCCTTCATTATAACTTCTTTTGATAAGATAAGCTATTTCCAGCCTTTTTAAAGGGATATAGTGGTATACGATCATACCTTGATTTATACACATTGAAAATCCCGCATTGAGAAGTTTGGCTATCCTTATTCGGTCTTCGGCGTAAGGTAAGAGAAGGTTATTGTCTTTTAGGCCGCTGGCATTAAATACGCTTTTCTTAAAAGCTATATTGCTGCCCAGGGGCGGAAATTTTTTATCCGGCTTAGGGTTGATGCCGATCAGCCAATCAAGAGAATTCTTCCACCACCAGGGAAATCTTGTATCCGCCAGGGCTAAGACTGGGCCGGCTAAAAAATCATAGTCCGGCAGCGCTTTTTTAATATTTTTAAGCCAGTTTTCCGAAGCTACGCAATCGTCATCAATAAAAGCGGTTATTTCTCCTCCGGCCGTTGATACACCCAGTTCTTTACAGGCCGACAAGCTGATCCTGTTTTTATTCCGAATTAACTTTACTTTTTCTGGGTATTTTTTCCTGACGTATTCTGCCGTGCCATCAGAGGAGCCATTATCGACAATAACTATCTCGAATTTTTCGCCAGCATCCTGGGTTAAAATTGAATCAACAGTTTTTTCAAGTAAAAGTTTTCTGTTATAGGTGATAATGATAACGCTAATCATACAAGTTTATATTTACTCTCCCGGTATTACCTTAAGCTGAAGGATATTTTGCTCTTTCCTGGATAAGGCTAACTTACCGCCTTTATCATTCTCCCAAAAAAGCCTCAATATGACCCGGGAATTATTACGGCTTATTTTAGGAATAACTTGAGAATTATTATTTACGGAGGATAGAGAGACAGCGATACTATTTCTATTCTGTCCCTGGAAAGAAATATAGCCGGTTTCTTTGGCCAGCAGGATATTTGTAAAAATAGCGATATTCTGCCTGGAGAATTTACCCTGTTTTCTCTCGGTTTTCCAACCAGTATAGTTATCAAAAAAAGAAAAAAAGAGGCTACTATTTTCTATTTCTATTTGCTTACTAGCCGTAAAACTAATTTTTAACTCAATCCCGTTATTTATGGTATAAATACGCCATTTTTCTTCAATCGGTATATCCGGATATTTTGCCGTAGCTACTATTTCATCTTGCCCTGCATTTTCTATCTTCCAGTTTGCCTCTACAGAGTAGTATTCCTTACCTTTTAATCTAAATGCGCTGCCAAATATATCGGGTTTAACCGACGTTAAATTTTTAGAATATAGCTTTAGGATGCCGTCCCTAAAGCAGGCTTTTAGCTTGGGGCCTTTTAATTCCTTATAGCGGCCGGTATTTTTTAATAAAATCAGGTTGTTTCCATCGGGCAGAGCAAATTTTTTTAATACCGAATAACGATGGTTGTATTTTTTGATAAAATTTTTCAATTTCCGGGATATATTATTTATCCGGTTGGTAATAAGCTCTGAAGAGATAGGAAGCTTATTACTAATAATCACATAATCCGCCAGGTTCGGGGAGATTAAGGATTCACTGTGGTACCTGTAGTATTCTTCGGTATCAATGGGGATATTAAGAAAATAAAACGGATAATTATTTTTAGCGTTTAGATAAGCCAGGGGCGCAGAGATTTCCGGGACGATATCGGTAAAAAATACATAAGGTTTATATTTTAAATCTTGGTTGTCCTGGGTTATTACTTTTAGTATTTCTTCGGCCGGCAACTTGGTATTTTTAGGATAGGAAAAATGGTCCCGGTCACTGCGGTAAGGTATTTCTATATCCCTGTGAAATAAGCGAAAATCTGCCAGGCTTCCTGATCTTAACCTTTTGGGCAGGAAACTAAGATTATAGGATATACAGAAGAATTGCCATAATCCGAATAAGATAATCAGGCCCACGGTAATCCTGCGCACCGCCGGTTGCCTAATGCCGGTTATCCCTATGCCCGTAACTATCGCGAGCGCAGGCAGAATTGGCATAAGGTATCTATCTATGGTAGGGTAATGAAAGACCAGGCTTAAAAGGAAGAGGGGCGTAATTATCCATAGCCACAGTATTTTCTTATGGTTAAACTCATTTCTGATAAAGACAGCCGTACCTAAAGCGAACATTATAAAAAAGAAAAAAGACAGTATATTATTGGCCAGTTCCTTTAAGCACCAAGTTATAAATTGAAATCCGGTGATTATCCAGCCGGAGATAGATTGAAATGACAGCCCATAAGCAGGATATAGCCAGGAGCATTCATAGAACCGGGCGAAGATATACCAGGCCTTGATTTTATAAAACCAAAATATTAAAATCAGAATTAAGGAAAGGAGAATAAGGAGCCTAAGGAGTAGCCTTTTCTTTAAGCGGTTATTTATTTTAAAGCTCCAGAATAACTCCAGGGCTAACGGCCCGATAATGAACCCCAGGAAATTAAATTTAGTCAGCAGCCCGGCGCTTACAGACAAGGCAAACAGAAGAGAGTAGGTTTTGCTGGAAAACCCGCCTGTTTTCAATAACAAGAAAATACTCAAAGCAACCAAGGCTGTCAGGGGCAGGTCCAGCATGTATATCCTTAAATGGTTGAATATCAGGGGATACATAGTGATTATAAAGGCCGAAAGCAACCCTGCTTTCCTACCGGCAATAATTTTAGCCAGACCGTAGGTAGACAAAGCCAGCATGGTTAAAAAAATAGAGCTGTTTATCATTACGCCCATATCCTGGCTTACCCCGGATATAAAGTAGAATGGGGCTGTGAGGTATCCCGCAAATATTCCGTGCCAGCGCACAGGCAAGCCCATAATTCCGTTGAAAACATTCAGGCTGAATAAAAAATGCTCGTGGGAGTCAAGGATAAGATAAGTGTTATCAATCCTTAACCAGATGTAATTATTGATAAGCTGGAATAGAATGATTGATGATAATATGACTGGTACGCTTACTCTTTTTTTAAGGTTATGCATACAAAAATTATACCACAATAATTCTTAACGCGCATTATTAAGAAAAACCAGTATAGGATACTTTAAAACAAAAAGGATGAACTAGAATATATTTGTGGTATAATTTTTTTGAGGAGATGGGCAAGCGATGATTAAGCCACTTATTGATGTGTTGGTTTACGATATATTAAAGATGCAGCGGGGAGTTCTTTTTTCTGAAGCCCTGAATTTTTTCCTTTACGATACAATTAAGATATTCCTGCTGCTTATAGTAATTATTTTCATTGTCTCTTTTATCCGCACCTTTTTCCCCCCGGAAAAGACCCGGGCTATCCTGAGCCATAAGCATAAATATACGGGCAACGTTTTAGCCGCTATCTTAGGGATTGTTACGCCGTTTTGTTCGTGCAGCGCAGTGCCTCTATTTTTGGGGTTTATAGAGGCGGGAATTCCTTTAGGCGTAACCTTTTCATTTTTAGTTGCCTCTCCCGTGATTAACGAAGTTGCCCTGGTTATGCTCTGGGGGCTATTTGGCTGGAAGATCGCGTTGATTTATATAGGCAGCGGGCTTACTATTGCGATCATCTCCGGTATGGTTATCGGAAAGCTTAGGGTTGAAGGTTTAATTGAGGAAGTCAACTGTCAAAAACCTTCAGGCTGCGCCCCAGGGTTGGGCCAAAGCATTAAGGAACGGATAGTTCTTAGCCGCGGATACACAAAAGATATCATCAGGAGGATCTGGCTTTATGTAATTATCGGTATAGGGGTGGGAGCCTGGATTCACGGCTATATTCCCGGGGGCCTTCTGGTAAAATACGCGGGTAAAAGTAACTGGTTAGCGGTGCCGTTTGCGACAATAATAGGCATTCCTCTCTATTCAAATGCCGCAGGAGTAATCCCTCTGGTGAGCGCGCTTACCGAAAAAGGCATGGCTATGGGTACGGCCCTGGCGTTCATGATGGCGGTAACCGCGCTTTCCTTGCCGGAATTCCTGATACTCAGGCGCGTAATGAAGCTTAAGTTGCTTATTATTTTTGCTTCCGTTGTCGGTACGGGTATCATTATTACAGGGTATCTATTTAATTTCATTATACGTTAACGAGGAGAATAGGTAATGAAGATAGAGGTTCTAGGGATGGGCTGTTCTAAGTGCAGTCAATTGACAGCTAATGCCGAGGCAGCCGTAAAAGAATTAAATATCCCTGTTGCGATCGTTAAGGCTACAGATATCGGTACAATTACCGGGTATGGCGTTATGGCCATTCCTGCATTAGTCATTGACGGTAAGGTGGTTTCTGCGGGCAGGGTCCTTACAAAAGATGAAATCAAAGAGTTAATTGTTAGGTAAGGAGTTCGTACGTATAAAAAAGCATTGTTGATTTTATGTATTTTTGGGTTTACTGCAGTTTCTTCTGCCGCAGATAAACCTCCGGACAGTAAAGTATATGCTTATTATTTTCATGGCACTATGCGTTGCCCTACCTGCCATAAGCTTGAACAATACTCTAAAGAGGCGATAGATACAAACTTTAAGCCTGAGGTTGCTTCAGGGAAATTAGTCTTTAATGTAATCAATACTGATAAAAGAGGAAATGAACACTTTGTTAATGATTATCAGCTTTATACAAAATCACTAGTTTTATCTTTGGTTGAAAACGGCAGGGAAGCAAGGTCAAAGAATCTTAATAAAATCTGGGAATTTGTAGGCAATAAAGATAGATTCCTGGATTACGTTAAGGAAGAGGTAGGTAATTTTATAAAGGAATCATAATGGATGGTTTTTTTGTAGGATTTATTTCCGCACTTTGGCTGGGAATATTGACTTCAATTAGTCCTTGCCCTTTGGCTACCAATATTGCTGCAATTTCCTTCTTATCTAAGAAAATTATCCATCCCAGGATAGTTTTCCTTTCGGGCCTTACTTATACAACCGGAAGAATGCTTTCTTACGCGCTATTAGGTTTCATTATTATAAATTCAATTTCAGGCGTTCCCACCGTGGCAGATTGGTTAGATAAATATATGAATAAAGTATTTGGCCCGATTTTAATTCTCGTGGGCTTGTTTTTATTAAATATCTTAAAGTTTAATATTCCTAGTTTTGCTCTTTCTGAAAAACAACAAAACAAACTTGCCGGGTCAGGGCTAAGCGGAGCATTTCTTCTAGGGTTAATTTTTGCGTTGGTGTTTTGTCCGGTATCCGCAGCGCTTTTTTTTGGCACCCTGATTCCCTTGGCGCTTGAATCTAAGTCGGGAGCGGTGTTTCCTTTTATCTATGGCGTAGGGACAGGTTTACCCGCATTGTTATTTGCCGTGGCAATTGCATTGGGCGTTACGTCGTTAAGCCGCTGGTTTAACCGGCTGACGAAGGCCGAATATTATATGCGTAAAATTACAGGAGTAGTATTTATTTTAGTAGGCATATATTATTTTGCCGCATACATGCTAAAAATTGTATAAGGAGGTTTTAATGAGCGAAAATATAATTAAGAAGCTATCTTTCCTGGATAGATATTTGACTCTCTGGATTTTTCTGGCGATGGCTGCCGGGGTAAGCTTAGGTTATCTCTACCCCCGGATTGTAAGCTTCTGGAATAAATTCCAGGTAGGGACTACGAATATCCCTATTGCGGCTGGGTTGATTCTTATGATGTACCCGCCGCTGGCTAAAGTTAAATACGAAGAACTCGGCGATGTTTTTCGTAATACCAAGGTGTTAATTCTCTCGCTGGTACAGAATTGGATTATCGGGCCTATTTTAATGCTGGTGCTGGCGATAGCGTTCCTGCATAATTATCCCGAATACATGGTTGGTTTAATAATGATCGGGCTTGCCCGGTGTATCGCGATGGTTATTGTGTGGAACGAGTTGGCTAAGGGGGATACTGAGTATTGCGCGGGCCTGGTTGCATTCAACTCCATATTTCAGGTGTTATTCTATTCTGTGTACGCCTGGGTATTTATCACTATTGTTCCCACGTGGTTTGGGCTAAGAGGGGTTGCGGTGAGCGTAACGATTGCTCAGATTGCGCAGAGCGTTTTTATCTACCTGGGGATTCCTTTTATTGCAGGCATTGTGACGCGTTTTACTCTTATAAGGCTAAAGAGCAGGGAATGGTATGAAGAGAAGTTCATTCCTAGAATTTCCCCCATTACTCTGGTCGCGTTACTATTTACTATTATAGTCATGTTTTCTTTAAAGGGGGAATATATCGTCAGAATCCCCATTGATGCAGTGAGGATAGCTGTCCCGCTGTTTATCTATTTTGTAGTGATGTTTTTGGTGTCTTTCTATATGGGGAAAAGATTCCATGCCGGCTATGCAAAAACCACAACGTTAGCTTTTACTGCCGCCAGCAATAATTTTGAGCTTGCTATTGCTGTCGCGGTCTCCGTATTTGGTGTAAGCTCAGGCGTGGCGTTTGCCGCAGTAATCGGACCGCTGGTAGAAGTGCCGGTTTTAATCGGGCTAGTGAATGTCGCTTTGTATTTTAAGAGGAGATTTTTTGCCTGAATTTTATGCTTGACAAAATAACTTATGGTGTTATTATATTAAAAATAATAACACGGGAGCGGATATGGGAAGGTTAGTCAGGTTCGGGGTTTCTTTGGAAGCAGATTTACTCGGAAAATTTGACCGCTTGATCAAAGAAAGAAGGTATACCTGCCGTTCGGAGGCCTTACGCGATTTAATCCGCCAGGAACTCGTCCAAAAACAATGGCAGGAGTCCGGCGCGATCGCCGGAGCGATTACCCTTATCTACGACCATCACAAAAGAGAGCTGGTAAATACGCTAATGGATATTCAACATGATTTCGGCGGCATAATCATTTCTTCTTCGCACATCCATCTAGACCATAATAATTGCCTTGAGATAATCGCGGTTAAGGGCGCGCCGAAAGAGGCGCAGGGGCTGGCGGATAACTTAAAGTCGGTGAAGGGGGTAAAGCACGCTACTTTAAGCATGTCCAGCACGGGAAGAAATATTTAAGAAGTATTATTTTTTTGCTCAATAGTAGCACGAAATTAAGAAACGTATTATAAAATAACACCCCGCTTTCTTCTCGCGAAAGATTCATGAGCGGGGTGCGGTACCTGGCGAAGGACACAAACGACCAAGCCCGGCTATAAGTATACCATAAACTTTAGCTGGCGCAAACAACAGGCGAAGGAGGTATATTTATGGCGGCTTTGAAAAGAATAGCTTTATTTTTATTAATTTTTTCTTCTCTTTGGGCTACAATTGTTTTTGCCGAGGAATTATCTGTCAGGGATGAAATCAACCAGCTTAAAGAGCGCATTACTGCTTTAGAAAAGAGGGTTTTGGGCCAGGACGAATATATCGCTACACAAAATTCAACAGCCCAAGCGCAACAACAGAAGATTACCGAGTATGAATCCAGGTTAGCTCAATTTGAAGAGCATCTCCACCGCGTGCCGGGAACTCCTATGCAGCTTATGGAAGGTTTAGAGCTTGGCGCAGGCGCAACCTTTATTGTGCAGGGGACGAATAATGTCAATTATGATGGCGAAGGCCAGACGCAGAAAAAAAATCGCACCGACGGCTCATACTCAGCCGATATAACCTTAGCTAAAGAATTCAAGGAAGTTGACGGCAGGGCATTCCTGCATCTGGAAGCTGGGCAGGGAGCAGGCCTGGAGGATAATCTTACCTTATATAGCAACGTTAACCGTGATGCCGGTGATAGCGATGCCAAAGTGGAAGTAACTGAACTCTGGTACGAGCAGAACTTATTTAAAGACAAAGCTGCCCTTACTTTTGGTAAGCTTGACCCAACAGCCTATTTTGACCAAAACGAAGTTGCTAATGACGAAACTACCCAGTTTTTAGGCAGGATTTTTCGGAATAGCCCGACAGCGGAATTCCCGGATAATAACGCCGGTATCCGCATAGCTTATCTGCCGTTTGAATGGCTGGAATTGGGTTATGGTATATTTAACGCAAAAGGCAGCTGGGAGAAGATCGGAGATAACCTCTTTAATAT
Source organism: Candidatus Omnitrophota bacterium (assembly GCA_028713155.1). Taxonomy (GTDB): domain Bacteria; phylum Omnitrophota; class Gorgyraeia; order Gygaellales; family Profunditerraquicolaceae; genus UBA6233. The sequence goes on from JAQTPA010000023.1 coordinate 19,480, forward strand.
CGGGCAGGTTAGTTTTAGGACTAATTTTTTAAATCTTCCCGGTAATTATCGTTTCTACGGCTGGACCAATAATGCCAATCACACTAAGTGGCTGGATAGAGAAAAGACTAAAGAAACCGCCTATGGCTTTGGCTTAAGTTTTGACCAAAAAGCCAATGATATCGTTACTTTCTTTGCCCGTTACGGCTGGCAGAACCCGAAAGTCTATAATCCTGATATAACGGCAACAGGGGATGATGAAGCTGATCCCAGGTATTTCTCCCTGGAGCAGTCCTGGAGCGTTGGTTTTCAGGTTGAGGGTAAACCTTGGGGAAGGGAGAAGGATGTGTTTGCTTTTGCCGTAGGCCAGGCAATGCCTTCGGACGATTACAAAAAAGCAAACGAAGGTTTTCTGGCGAAGACAGAAGGTCATCTGGAAGCCTATTACAGGATTCATGTTAATGACCATTTATCCATTAGCCCTGACTTTCAGTATATCTGGAATCCGTTCGGCAAGGATGTGGCGGGAGATGCAGCCCCTATATTTGTAGGCGGGATGAGGGCGCAAGTAGATTTCTAAAAGGAGGAGAAGATGCATATACCAGATGGTTATTTAGGCCCGGCAAGCTGCGGAATTTTTTACGCGGTTATGCTGCCGGTATGGGCAGCGGCTTCAAGGATTGTCAAGCGGACACTTAAAGTCAGGCAGGTACCGGTTTTGGCAATCGGCGCGGCATTCAGTTTTGTAATTATGATGTTTAATGTGCCTATTCCCGGAGGTTCAACCGGTCATGCGGTAGGCGGAGTTTTAGTAGCTATACTCCTGGGGCCCTGGGCTGCGTGTATTGCCATAACTGTTGCCTTGGTCGTTCAAGCGTTGTTATTCGGAGACGGCGGTATCACCGCGATAGGCGCTAATTGTTTTAACATGGCTTTTGTCCTGCCTTTTGTAGGCTACTATATTTATAAAGCCATTAGTTACAACGCTCCGTTAGATTCAGGCCGAAGAGTAATTGCGGCCGGAGTGGCCGGATATATAGGTATAAATATAGCTGCTCTCTTAGCCGGGATTGAATTCGGCTTACAGCCTTTATTGCACCATACTGCCAGCGGCCAGGCCTTATATTGCCCTTATGGGCTAAATATCGCCGTACCGGCAATGTTGGGTGAGCATTTGTTGATATTCGGCTGGGTAGAGGCTATTGTTACAGCGCTGGTAGTTAAATATTTGCAGAAACAATCTCCTGAGCTTCTAGAAGAAAGGGAGGTGGCCTAATGAAGCTTATCACTAAGTTATGGATCGGGATGGGAATTTTAATACTGATTTCTCCCTTGGGGTTATTTCTTCCGGAGCGCTTTAAAGCCGGGGATGCCTGGGGTGAATGGGGAACAGACGGGATTAAGGAATTGGTTGGATATATCCCGCAAGGGCTTGATAAACTCTCGAGCCTCTGGAGCGCGCCTATCCCTGATTATGCATTTAAAGGGTGGGAGGAAAAAGGCCTGGGTAGTTTAAGCCTGGCGTATATAGTTTCGGCTATCATTGGTATTCTGGTGACTGTTGGCGTGGTCTTATTGATCGGAAAACTCTTGAGCAGGAAAGAGTGAATTTGAGGCCAGTGATTGTCTTGACCGGCGGCGCCGGTTTTATCGGCAGCTGTTTTTTATGGAAACTCAATCAGGAAGGCATTGACAATGTAATTGTTGTTGATAATCTTACGGATAGCTGCAAATGGAAAAATCTTCCCGGGAAAAGATTCCAAAACTATATTCAGAAGGATGATTTTCTAAGTATCCTTGAGTCCGGTAAGCTTCCCGGCGTTAAGACAATCGTTCACTTAGGTGCCTGTAGCTCAACTATCCTAAACGACGCTGCCTATTTTCTAAAGAATAATTACGAATACTCCAAACGCCTTGCGGCTTGGGCAGAGGCTCATGCCGCAAGGTTTATCTACGCTTCGTCGGCGGCTACTTACGGCGACGGGAGTAACGGTTATAACGACGCCGAAAGTACATTGCAAAACCTCAGGCCGCTGAATATCTACGGTTATACAAAACATCTGTTTGACCTCTGGATGCTCAAGAGCGGCTTATTAAAAAAATTCGTTGGATTTAAATTCTTTAATGTGTTTGGCCCCAACGAATACCATAAGGCTGAAATGATGAGCGTTATTTGTAAGCGTTTTGATGACGTTAAATCCGACAGGCCGATACGTCTTTTTAAGTCTTATCATCCTGATTATCAAGATGGGGAACAGAAAAGGGATTTTGTCTACGTTAAAGACGCAATTGAAGTAATCTATTATTTTTTTAGGCATCCGGATAAGGCAGGAATTTTTAATTTGGGTTCCGGCAAGGCGCAGAGCTGGAATGAGCTGGCAGAGGCAATGTTTTTAGCCCTCGGTAAAAAGCCGGGAGTAGAATATATCGAGATGCCTGCGCAGATAAGGGATAAATACCAGTATTTTACCCAAGCCAAAATGGAGAAAATCAGGGTTGCCGGCTGCCGGCATAAATTTATGGCTTTAGGGCCTGCGGTTAAGGACTATGCTTCGTATTTAAAAGACCAGGCGTATCTATAGATATTATACGGGGTGGCGCGATGCATGATATGTGGTTTGCGGGTAAGATAATCGTTTTGTTAAAAGAAAAAATCAAAAAAAGTAAAGACTATAAGCACATCAGGGTTAATGTTATTTTAGGCCCTTTTACCCATGTTACTCCGGAGAGTCTGCGCTCCGCCTTTATGCTGATTAGCGAAAAAGAAGGCTTTGGAAACGTAAGATTAAATATCCAAAAAAATAAAGCGAAAATAAAATGCAGGAAATGTAAAAAGTCCGTAGAGATCAGCGCGCCTGTCGCGGGTTGCCCCTTATGCGGGGCAGATGATTTTGACATTTCCGATGCTGAAGAATTTTCCGTTCAGTCAATAGAGATAACGCAGGGTTAGCCCATCGGGTAAAATGATACGCGGGTAAATAAAAACCCCCCAAAGAGATAGCGGGGGTTTTTATTTAGTCCGGTTTTAAAGCGCCCTATCTTTATAGCTTGCTAACGTTAGTTGCCTGGTCGCCTTTTGGCCCCTGGGTGATTTCAAATTCTACTTCCTGGCCTTCCTCGAGGGTTTTATAGCCGTCGCTTTTGAGGGCGCTGTAATGTACGAACACATCTTTGCCGTCCTCGGTGGTAATGAAACCATAGCCTTTTTGATTCGAGAACCATTTCACTTTGCCTTTTGCCATCTGTAACTTATTCACCTCCTTAGATAATAAAAAGACCGTAAAGCATAATTTTTGAGTTACTTGCTTTACGGTCTTTTGCCTGTTCCTGGAAAAATGTTAACTTCTCCTTGCAACGTTAATGATGCAAATACTTTAGCATATTTACCGCTTTTGTCAAATATTTTTTTAACCAGCCCGGTATTGTAGGGATTGACTATGGGATAGAAACTGCTATAATTATTTAAATTGATATGCCGATGTAGCTCAGTTGGTAGAGCAGGACTTTCGTAAAGTCAAGGTCGGTGGTTCGATTCCACTCATCGGCTCCATAAATATGTCCAGATTCCGCGAGGTATTAAAAAACCGCAACTTTTTTCTGCTCTGGCTGGGGCAGATAATCTCCCAGCTTGGCGACCGCCTGGACCAGATGGCCCTAATCGCTTTTGTCTATTTAA
>JAQTPA010000024.1 GCA_028713155.1 Candidatus Omnitrophota bacterium
ATTGATGCTCTTTGGGCAACTCATATCTTTTTTCAAGTTCAACGAGAGGAAGAAAATTCGGCTTGTCGCCGTAAACTTTATTGGTAGAAGTAAGAATAAAAACCGCCTGGGGGCAGGATTTGCGGAAAGCCTCGAGTAAAATCAAGGTTCCGGAAGCATTTACTCCAAAATCTATTACCGGTTTTTTGGCTGCCCAGTCATGGGAAGGCTGGGCTGCGCAATGGACGATTAACGTGATGCCTGAAGCGTATTTCTTGAAAATCCCATTGACTTTACTTACGTTACGGATATCTACGGAATAATGCCTGTAGTTTTTATGCTTCTTTTGGAGGCGTATTCGATTCCAGGCGACTGAGCCATCCTGGCCAAAGAAGGACTTGCGCATATTATTGTCAATCCCGACGGTGTCAAAGCCTTTTTCGGCAAAGAAACTTACTGTTTCCGAGCCGATCAGGCCACAGGAACCGGTGATTAAAACTACCGACATCTACCCTCCTTATTTAGCCGTAAACCTGCGGTATTTAAAATATAAAAATAAAACTATTGTCAGGGTGATGAAAGTTACTGAATTGGCAGTTATTATGATCGGATCCTTCAGGTAGATGCCGTAAATTATCCAGAGGAAAACTCCGGTAGAGAGTTGCAACAGGGTAATGGGGCTAACGTCTTTAACGGACTTGGTCCGCAAAGACCTGGCTATCTGCGGGACAAAAGAAAACGTAGTTAAGATGGCAGCGCTTACGCCGATTATTATCCAGAACATATGGAGTTGGAACTATCTTCCCTGATTATATTTAACTTTCAAAAAACGCCGAGAACCAACTTTTAAAATGCCATTACTTTTTGGCATGAAATCTTCTTTTTCAATTTTTTGATTATCAAAACTAACTGCCCCTTCCTTAATCAACCTGCGAAGCTCATTACCACTGGAAACAAGTTTCTTCTCAATAAGCATTGTTTTTATTGTCAGAGTGCCACTGGTTGGAATTGAGTCCATCACGGAAGGATTTTCTTTCTGTGAAAATACGCGCTCAAACTCCAGGGCTTCTTTTGCGGCAATGGCTTTTGAATGGTATTGCGTGATTATGAGCTTGGCTAAGTTGGCCTTGGCTTCTTTAGGGTGCATCTTTTTAATTTCGTCCAAATTTTGGTCGGTTAATAATTCGTAATATTTAAGCATTAGCTCGTCGGAAATAGACATAATTTTCCCGAATATATCCTTGGCCGGATCATTTATGCCGATGTAGTTACCCGAGGACTTGCTCATCTTCTGCGCGCCGTCAGTACCCACCAAGAGCGGCATAGTAATAACTACTTGCTGGGGTTGGTTAAAATCTTTCTGGAAATCGCGGCCGACCAGAAGATTGAATATCTGGTCTGTCCCGCCCAGCTCTATGTCTGCTTCCAGGATAACCGAATCATACCCCTGCATCAAAGGGTACATAAACTCTAAAATTGAAATATTCTCGCCATTGGCATGGCGCTTTTTAAAATCATCCCGGCTAAGCATCTGGGAGACTGAAGCGTGGGTAGTAAGCCTGAGCATATCTACCACGGACATCTTATCAAACCACTTGCTGTTAAAAACTATTTTGAGTTTGCGGACATCCAGGATTTTAGAAACCTGTTTCTTGTAGGTTTCGGCGTTACGCGCTACTTCCTGCCTGGTTAGTTGCTTTCTGGTCTCGGACTTACCCGTGGGATCGCCGATCTGTCCGGTAAAATCACCGATAAGAAAATAGACCTCATGGCCCAGGTCCTGAAATTGGCGCAATTTACGCAGGAGCACTGTATGCCCCAGATGTAAATCCGGGGCTGTGGGGTCAAAACCGGCTTTGACTTTTAGCGGCCGGCCTTCCCCAAGCTTCTTACGCAACTCATCCTCGGAGATTATCTCAACTGCACCACGCTTGATAATACCTAATTGCTCAGCAATATTCTTCATCTAGGGACCGTTTCCCTTTCATTATTAGGGACCGTTTCCCTGTTGATAGGGAAACGGTCCCTAATGATTATACTCTTGCGGTTAAGCCGATCTTGGCCTGTTCCACATCTACTTTTATCACCTTCACCTGGATTTTATCTCCGGGTTTTAGGCCGGAAACCGTATCCTTATCAATCTCGCTGGAATAAACCAATCCTTCTAGCTCATCCCCCAGCTTCACAAATACGCCGAAATCCGTAAGACTGACTACTTCCGACTCTAAAACCGTATCCAATGGATATTTCTCGGCTATTTTCGCCCAAGGGTTATCCTGCATCTGTTTTAACCCTAACGCAATACGCCTGTTCTGAGCATCCACCGAAAGCACCGCTACATCAATTTTCTGCCCTTTTTTTAATATGTCCTGCGGATGGCCGATTCTCTTAGTCCAGGACATATCCGAAACATGGATCATTCCTTCTAATGAACTGTCTAACTCCACAAACGCTCCGTAATCAGTGAACCCGCGGACCTTACCGGAAACTGTAGAGCCTTGCGGGTATTTTGCTTCCGCCTCCAGCCAGGGATTCTGCTCCAGTTGTTTTAAGCTGAGCGATATCCGGCGCGAATCCTTGTCCACGCTGATAATCTGCGTCTCCAGCATATCGCCAACGGCAAACATCTCCCCGGGGTTGTTAATCCGCTTAGTCCAGGATATCTCGGAGACATGAACCAGGCCCTCGATGCCCTTTTCCAATTCCACGAATACACCGTAAGGGAGTATATTGACCACCTTACCTTTTACTTTTGAGCCGACGGTGAATTTGCTTACGATATCCGCCCAGGGGTCAGGCATTCTTTGTTTTAGCCCCAGGGATATTTTACCGGCTTCCTTGTCCAGGTTCAAAATAACTACTTCAATTTTATCGCTTAAAGCAACTATCTCGGAAGGATGGCTGATCTTGGACCAGGACATATCCGTGATATGCAAAAGCCCGTCAACCCCGCCCAGATCAATAAAAGCGCCAAAGTCGGTGATGGCCTTGACTGTGCCGGTAGCGACACTGCCGATTTTTAATTCCTGCCAGATCCTGTCTTTAGCCACATCTCTTTCTTTCTGCACTGCTTCCCGCCGGCTTAAGATGATACTGCGCCGCAGGTTATTGACTTTGACGATCTTGAACTGGAATGGTTTATAGAGTATATCCTTATCCGGAATATTCTTAAAAGCGGATAGGGATAAAGGCAAAAACCCTTCAATACCCATAACATCAACGAGGAATCCGCCTTTTACTTTCTTGACCGGACGGCCCTCAACCAAGGTGCCTTCGTGGGAAAATTTGACGATTTTATCCCAGCCTTGGATGCTGATGGCCTTTTCGCGCGATAATACGATATTGCCGGCATCATTCTCTATTGACTCCAGGTAAAACTCTAATTCTTTACCCACCTCTAGGTCCTGCTGGCTGAATTCGGTTATTGCCACAATGCCTTCAGACTTAAAACCCACATCCACCAGGACTTCTTTTGATTTTATGGCGACTATTTTTCCGGTCACCACATGGCCTTCCTTGATAATCTTAATACTCTCATTATAAAGCTGCTCTAGCTCCGAGCATGTATCTGATTTTATTTCGGACATTTTAAGGCTCTCCTTTTGTGTGTGGACACACACCCGCGCAATTCAGCTTAGCGCGGGATGTCTTGTTTTATTTTTCAATATTATTAATTATTTTCATCCGCTAAATTTTTAATATCAGCCATTATCGCCTCGGAAATTTCGCGATAAGGCTTCCCCCTTTCTATGTGAATTTCTTTACCAAACTTAACCCTGATCTTGACGGGGCGCAAAAACTTAGCCCCCCTGGGCAGGGCGTATTCTGTTCCGGATACAAATGCCGGTATTACCGGGACATTCAATTTATCAGCCAGGAACCCGGCTCCGGCCTGAGGATTAATAAATGCGTTTTCTTGCGTGCGCCGCGTGCCTTCGGGAAATAAAGCCAACCCCTTGCCTGAAGAGGCATTATGCATCGCGGTCTTGATAGCTAAAAGGTCCGGAGCGCCGCGCTTTACGGGTATAGCGCCGACTGCTTTAAGCCACCCGGACAGAAAAGGATACTCAAATAAGGTATTCTTAGCCATAAAACTGACCTTGCGCGGGCAAGCTGTGCCCACGGCGATAGGGTCTAAATAACTAAGATGGTTGCTGACTAAGATAAATCCTCCTTTTGCGGGAATAAATTCCCTTCCCCGGAATTCAATGCGAAATAATAATTTGGACAACACCAGCAATATCCATCTGCTGAATTTATAGGCCATCTTTCAAGATCAACTTTTTACCGAGGTTCAGAAGTTTATTGGCCTGCGCCAGGCTCTGCCGGCTTTCAGCGTAAATACGCATAATCGGCTCGGTCCCTGAGCCGCGGAACATTAGCCAACTTTTGTCCGCGCAGATCAATTTTATCCCATCGGATTCGTTAATCCGGACGACTTTCTTGCCGAGTAGCTCTCCCGGTAAATTTTCTTTTTTCGGCTCAACGCGCCTCTCCAAATGCAAATCCATCCGGACATAGTAATATTTGCCGAACTGCTTTTCAGCCTCATTTAAGATCTTCAGGATATTCTTGTTCCGGAAAGCCATCATTTCAATCAAAAGCAAACCGGCCATGCTTCCGTCACGCTCAGGGATATAACCCTTAACGCCCATACCGCCTGCCTCTTCTCCTCCGGCAACGATATCCTCGGTTTCCATGAGGTTAGAGATATATTTAAAACCTACCGGTGTTTCGTAGAGCTTAATCTTTAAAAAATCGGCGATATTATCCATCATCATCGTCCCGCAGACGGTCTTGACCAGGCCGCCGGACCAGTATCTGTCCTGGTTTAAATGCAGGGCCAGGAGCCCTAATATCTTCTGGGGATGAATAAATACCCCCCCGGGAGCAACCGCGGCGATCCTGTCTGCGTCTCCATCCAGGGCAATGCCTAAATCAAATTTCTCAATTTTGACGCGTTGCTTTAACTCATCCAGGTTCTCCTCAACCGGCTCCGGCCTGCTGCCGCCGAAAGAAGGATTTATAGTATTACGCATGAATTCCAATTTTATGCTCGTCCCTTCCAGGATACGGGCGATAAAACTGTCTCCCGAACCGTACATTGCGTCAACCAAAACCTTGAATTTTTTATTTTTTATTTTTTTAAGCTCTATGTAATTCCGGATGAACTTAACATAATCTCTGGTCAGGTCTTTCTTTTCAAAAAGCACTCCCTGGGCGCTAGATTCTACCGGCGTATTTTTGTGCAAAAGATTTTCAATTTCCCGGGTTACTTCCACCGGTGCTGCGCCTCCGGAAGGCATCTTGATTTTAAAACCGTTATACTCGGCCGGGTTATGCGAAGCGGTAATCATAATCCCTAAATCCATTTTTAGGTCCCGGGTAGCCAGGCTTAAAGCCGGCGTCGGCACAGGCCTGTCCGAGAGCACGACTTTAATGGCATTATTGCTTAAAACTTCGGCTACTACTGCGGCGAATTTATCCGACATAAAACGCGTGTCAAAACCGACAGCAACTTTTTTATTCCTGCCCAGATAATCCGCGACTGCCTGCGAGAGGACTTGCAGGTTTTTAAAAGTGTAGGTGTCTCCTATAACCGCCCTCCATCCGTCTGTCCCGAATTTAATCCCGTTATTTTGCTGCATTTCTAATCCTTTCTATGGCTTTCTTTTGGTCTTTAGCGCCGAAGATGTAGGAACCCGCGTCCAAGATATTCGCTCCGGCATTTATAACGCTGCGGGCAGTTAAGTTATTTATTCCGCCATCCACGGCAATATCGCCTTTATAAAGTGCGCGCAATTCTTTGATCTTACCGATTGCCGACGGAATAAAACTCTGGCCGCCAAAACCCGGGTTGACTGACATTACCAGGACAAAGTCAGCGTACTTTAATGCCGGTTTAATCCTGCCCAGGGCCGTAGAGGGGTTAAGCGATATGCCGAATTTTATACCCTGCGCTTTTAGCTTGGAACGTAAGTTTTTAAGCTTAAGACCGGAAATTGCTTCTATGTGCACGGTAAGCATATCGCTGCCGGCTTTCACAAAAGCATCGGTATACTTTTGCGGATTTTTAATCATCAAATGTACGTCCAGAGGCAGTTTAGTGCACTTACGGATATATTTCACCACTGCCGGGCCGATAGTAATATTCGGGACAAAATGCCCGTCCATAACGTCAATATGCAGCAGGTCTGCGCCGGCCTTTTCAACTTTTTTTATCTCTTCGGCCAAACAGCCAAAATCCGCGGATAATAATGAAGGAGCGACTTTTATCTTCATTTATACAGCCCTTTTTTATTGATATAATTAAAAACCGCCTCCGGGACCAAATAACGGAACGACTTATCTTCTTGGATGCACCGGCGCACTTCAAAGCCCGAAATATCTACCGCTCTTATGCCCAGCGTTTTAATGTAGGCCGGAATTTTTTCCAAGGGGTATCCCGGCCGCGTAGCCGCGATAAACTTAACCATTTTATTAATTTCAGCCAGGTCCTTCCATTCATCCAGGTATTTAAGCAGGTCTGAACCGATAATAAAATATAGTTCATCGCAAGGATACTTTTGTTTAAATTCCCTGATCGTATCTATTGTATAAGAACGGCCCTGCCTCTTTATTTCTGCGTCTGATACGCCAAAATGCTTATTGCCTTTGATGCTGAGTTTTAGCATTTTAAGCCGGATGCTGCCTGCGGCAATATCGCCATTATCTTTATGCGGGGGCTGGTTAGCCGGCACAAAGATAATTTTTTCTAAACCTAACTTCTCCCGTGCTTCTTCTGCCAGAATCAGGTGGCCGATATGCACGGGATTGAATGTGCCGCCTAATATACCGATTTTCATTCTCTCACCTGGCCGCTGCCCCAGATTGCATATTTATAACTGGTCAGCTCCTCCAGGGCCATTGGGCCGCGGGCATGCAGTTTATCCGTTGAAATGCCAATCTCAGCTCCCAGGCCGAATTGATACCCATCGGTAAAACGCGTAGAGGCATTTACATAGACGCAGGCGGAATCAACCTTTTTTAAAAATTCCCTGGCGCTATTATCATCGTCGGTAATAATGCTGTCGGAGTGATGCGAGCCATATTTGTTAATATGCCTAATGGCCTCTTCCAGGCTAGCTACGACTTTGACTGCCAGGATTAAATCCGAATATTCAGTGCGGTAATCCGCATCCTTAGCTTTCTGTATTCCTTCTTTACTAATCTTCCGGGTAAGAGGACAGCCGCGGATCTCTACGCCTGCTTCTTTAAATTTTTTGAGCATCCCGGGTAAAAACCGGGCGGCAACATCACGGTGGATAAGCATACTCTCCATAGCATTGCATACGCCCGGACGCTGCACCTTGGCGTTAAAACAAACCTTCTCTGCCATATTTAAATCCGCGTAATCGTCAACATAGACATGACAGATTCCTTTATAGTGTTTGATCACGGGGATACGCGATAACGCGGTTACTTTTTTAATCAAGGCTTCTCCGCCGCGGGGGATAACCAGGTCGATATAATCATTTAATTTAAGCAAAATATTGATAGCTTGCCTGGATTTTGTGGCAATAATATTTATAGTGCCCGGCGGCAGGTTATTCTTTTTGACCACCGCATCCAGCGCCTTAAAAATAGCGATATTGGAGTTCAGGGATTCACTCCCGCCTCTTAAGATCACGCTATTGCCGGATTTAAAAGCCAGGCCGATACAGTCCGCGGTAACATTCGGACGGGACTCGTAAATAATCGCGATCACTCCAATAGGAACGCGCATCTTGTGTATATGTAAGCCCGAAGGGACATCCCAGGCTTTAATTTCCTCGCCTACCGGGTCAGTTAGCCTGACTAGCCCCAACAGGCCGTTAACCATATCTTCTATCCTTTTTTCATTAAGCGCCAGCCGGTCAATAAAGGCTTCGGATAAACGGCTGACCCTAGCTGCAGCAATATCCTTTTTATTGGCTTTTAATATCTGCTCTTTCTGCCCCTTAAGGTTTTCAGCCATCTCTACCAGGATCCTGTCCTTTTCGGAGGACGCAAGATTAGACAGAGACCTGGAAGCACTTAATGCTTTTTGGGCAGTCCGGGTGATTTGTTTTTTAAGCTCCATCTTTTTATAGTATTACAATGTTGTCGCGGTGGATTATTTCTTTACTGAAACGTTTTCCCTGCACTTTTTCCAGTTCCCGCAGGGCCAGCCCGGCTTTGCCGCGGGCAAACTCCACCTCGCGGTTATCGCAGATACTCACGATATCGCCGCCGGAAAAATGGCCTGAACAGGAAACTATCCCCACTGAAAGCAGGCTCTTTTTATCCAATAATGCTTTTCTTGCTCCCTCATCAACCAAAATCCTGCCTTTAGGCTTAGTCCCAAAGGCCATCCAGTGTCCTTTAGCATCCAATATTTTTTTAGGCACAAACAGGGTGCCGTTATTTTCCGGATCTTTTACTACGGATAGGACAATGTCTTGCTTGCAACCGTTGGCAATTACGCAAGGAATACCTGCGTCCATAGCAATTTTAGCTGCTTCTAATTTAGTAACCATACCGCCTACGCTAGTTTGTTTTTTAGTAGGAGAAGCAAGGGCTTTTATTGCAGGACTAATTTGATCAACTACCTTGATTACTTTTCCCTGCCCATCTAAAAGCCCGTCTACGTCAGAAAGCATAATCAATAAATCTGCCTTAACCATAGAAGCAACCAAACTTGATAGTTTATCATTATCACCAAACTTAATTTCTTCGGTGGAAATCGTATCGTTTTCGTTAACAACCGGAATACTCTTTAATCCCCATAAAGTTGATATTGTCTCCCTGGCATTGCAATAACGCTTCCGATTGCTAAAATCGTCATAGGTAAGAAGGATCTGGGCACAATTCTTCTTTCTCTTTTCAAAAGAAAACTGGTACTTACCCATTAAACTATGCTGGCCGATAGCAGCAACAGCCTGCAATTCAGAAAGCTTCTTAGGACGATCTTTCATTCCGAGTATGTGCATCCCTAAGGCAATCGCCCCGGAAGAAACAATAATAACTTCATGCCCCCTCTCGGATAAAGAAGCGACTTGTCCAACGAGATTGCCAAAGACATACGGGTCGATATTATTATTCCAAAACAAAGAACCGCTGCTGACCTTGACCACTATCCTCTTATAATTTTTGTGCGACTGCATCCAGTAATCCTTCCAGGCCGTCTTTATTCAAGGCGGAAATAGGGTAAATTTTTTTCTTTACTGTTTTTTTGAATTTTTTCAAGTTCTCTTTTGCGCCTTCTAAATCTATCTTATTAGCCGCGATGATCTGAATCTTCTTACTGAGCAAAGCAGCATAACCCTTTAATTCCTGGTTTATCGTCTTATAATCCTCCAGCGGGTCCCTGCCTTCAAAGCCCGACATATCAATCATATGGATCAGAATCTTCGTGCGCTCAACGTGCCTTAAAAACCTGTCGCCCAGGCCCTTGCCGCTGCTTGAACCCTTGATCAGGCCGGGGATATCCGCCACGACAAAAGTTTTATCTTTACGATTAACCAAACCCAGGATCGGGATTTTAGTAGTAAACGGGTATGCTGCAATTTTAGGCTGGGCATTGGATATATTTGCAATAAAAGTGGACTTTCCCACATTCGGGAATCCCACTACTCCAACCTCGGCAAGCAGCTTAAGATCCAGGATCAATTCTTTTTCTTCTCCCGGCTCACCGCAAGAACCCTGGCGATTATGCTTATCATTCCCCTTGCCGCCTTTACCGCCGCAAGCAACAATTACCTCTTCGCCGTCAAATTTTAAATCCCGCAGGATGCAATTGTTTTTAACATCCGTGATCGTAGTCCCCAAAGGCACGCGAATAATTACACTTTCGCCGTTACGGCCCCTCTTATTATTACCTTCGCCGTGAGCGCCGTGAGCGCCTCTAAAATGCTGGTTATATTTTAAGTCCAGAAGAGTGTGTAGGTTCCTATCCGCGCGGATGACGATATCCGAACCATTACCGCCATCTCCTCCGTCGGGCCTGCCCAAACGCATAGACCTGTCGCGGTATAAACTGGAACTCCCCCTGCCCCCATCACCTGCCTTCACATAAATCTTAGCTTGATCAACAAATCCGACAGACACGGTTTATCCGCCTATTTCAATGGATTTAATCTTAAGCCGGGTAAGTTTTGCGCGGTGGCCTTTTTCCCAATGCGAGTTTTTGCGGCGGCGATATTTAAAGGCAGTGGTCTTTTTTGCGCTTACCTGTCCTAATACTTCGGCAGTCACCTTGGCGCCTTTTAGATATGGCTGGCCTATTTCAACTTTTTTGTCTTTAGAGACTAAAAGTACCTTATCCAGGACAATATCTTTACCTTCTTTAACCGATTGTTTATCCACAAGCAGTAAATCATCTTTAGCTACATTGTACTGTTTTGCTCCAACTTCAATTATAGCATACATTTTTAGCTCTCCCTTTTAGTAGATTTGGCTAAATTTTAAGAAATGTATTATATATCAATAAAGCGGAAGGGTCAAGGTAAAATTAGGCAGTAAAAATGGGACCGTTTCCCTATACTGAGTGATTATAAAAGATAGGGAAACGGTCCCTATATTATTAGGCGATGTGGACGTCTTCGATATGCAGGGTAGGGTTAGAAACGAAGCTTATCTTGGTCTTAAATTTATATTCGATGGCCCGCAGGTCTTCCTTATGCTTTAATATCTCGTCAATAACTACGGGAGAAAGCGTGACGTTAACTTCTCTTAAGGACTTGCCTTTCCCCTGCAAAAACTTCTTTAACTCCTTTAAAGCATAAATTCCCATAGTCATCGCAGACTTCACCCTTCCCCGGCCAGAGCAATAAGGGCAAGTCTGATAGGAAAGCATCTGCACGGTTTTATGGATCCGCTCGCGGGTCATCTCGACTACCCCGAATTTAGAGATCTCCTGAATATCATATTTTGCGCGGTCTGCGCTTAATGCCCTTTTAAGCAGATTAAATACTTCCCGGCGGTGCCTCTCTTTTTCCATGTCAATAAAATCAATGACGATTATCCCGCCCAGGTCCCGCAGGACCAGCTGCCTGGCCACTTCCAGCGCTGCTTCGCAATTTACTTTAAAAGCAGTCTCTTCCTGGCCAAACTTTCTCTTAAAGCCGCCGCTATTTACATCAATAACCACCAGGCCTTCGGTCGGCTCAATAACCAGGTAAGCCTTAGATTTCAGGTAGACCCTGCTCTCATATATCCGGTTAATCTGTTTCTCAATCTCCTTATCGGAAAATAAATCATCCCCCCGGTAGAATTCCACTTTTTTTACCAGGTAATTCAGGAAAGTGCGCATAAAATGCTGGATGCGGTAATACTCGGGTTTGGAATCGACGAGCATTTTCGAGACGTCGTCGGTAAAAGAATCCCGGATGGCCCTTAAGGTCAAATCATACTCCTCATAAATCAGGCTGGGCGCTTTCTTCTCCTTGACAATTCTCTCCAGCCTCTTCCATAATTTATAGAGAAACTGCGCGTCGCGGCCGAGTTCCAGCTTGGATTTACCGCAGGCGGCGGTGCGCACGATGAAACCCACGTCTTTCGGGAGCTTAAGCTCATTAAATATCTGGCGCAAGCGCCTTCGCTCAACATCATCTTCAATCCTGCGCGATATCCCCACCTGTTTGTCCTGGGGCATTATTACCAGGTACCTGCCGGCTAAACCAATGTGCGTGGATAACCGCGGGCCTTTGGTGCCGAAGGATTCTTTAACTACCTGGACCAGCACATCCTGGCCTTTCTTTATCTCTTTGGGTGCCCGAGCCTTTGGCTCATCCACCGACTCAAAAGCAAATTCTATTTCGGACAGGTAAAGAAAACCCTTCTTCGGCAGGCCGATATCCACGAAGGCCGCGCCCAGGGAAGGCAGGACCGCTTCAATTTTCCCCTTATAGATATTGCCGACGATGGTCCTGTCCTGCGGCCTTTCTATAGAAAATTCCTGAAGCTCGCCGTTTGAAACTACGGCTACGCGTTTTTCCTGCGGTTCAATATTAACTAAAATTTCTTTGGACATGCCTTATCTCTATCCCCGGTGGTAATTGCTCCTGTAATTTATTTTTAAACTCTTCCTCTTTAACCGGAAGCCTTAAAGTAATGGCTGCTTCCTCCCCTTCGCTCTCTAAGCCTAATTTTAGCGCCCGCTTAAAACTCAATTTCGGATGCGGCGAGAACCCTTCAGACATTTTAAGCGGCAGGCCCGCCCGGCGCATTGCCCGCATCAGAAGGCGCATCAGGTCTAAATGCCCTATATATTTGGCCGCGCCTTTTTTAGAAAAAACAAAATTTAATTTATACATTAAGGCGCTATTCTTTCTTTTCGCAATCTTCCGATATCAATAAGCTGCCCGTGCTAACGGTAAAAATAGTCTTGCCGGTCAGCTTGCACCGGGTAGGCAGAGCATGGCAGCTATACCCGCCGGAGTCCAGCCGGCTGCAGCTATAGCCGTAGCCTTTTATAGGCGATTGTTTTACGTAATCCCTATCCAGATAAGCGGGGGCGCTCTGCGTCAAAACGGATATTTTGTCCGGGTAAACTCCCCGGTTATCTTTGGCATAGTTCTCCAGGGCCGTAGAGATAAGCTTAAGCGTGGACTGGGCATTGGATTCGTTTTGCGAGCAAGTCAGGCGGATAGCTTTATCCGCGACGACTCTTAGGAATAAGGCAGACAAGGCGATAACAATCATTATCACCACAAAGCTTCTGGCTTTTTTATTTTTCATGATGGTTTTATTTTAACACAAAGCGCGTCTTTGGCAATTACTTTTTATGCATAATTTTAGTTAAGAAATCCCTGGCTTCCCAATGGCCGGGATTAATCCTGATTGCGGTTTTTAACTCCCCTGCCGCTTCTTTTTTTAACCCTTTTTCCCAAAAAGCTACCCCTAAATTAAAATGCGCTTCGCCATAGAAGGGTGCAAGTTCCAGCGCTCTCTTAAACGCGGGAATAGCCGCCTCCAGAAGGCCCTGGGAAGCAAATTGTACACCCAGATTATTATAGAAAATAGGCGCAAGGCGGATATCCCTTGTTCTCTGCAGGTAAGCAGTAACCGTTTTAAAATACCGCTTATCCTGAACAACTTGCGGGCTTATTTCCGGAAGGGATTTTAATATTTCCCGCGCCGCCGGGCCTAATTTTCCTCTCAGCAAATAGATCTTTGCCATATTAAAATGCGTAAAATTCAACTTAGGGTCTAAGCGCAGGGCAAGATCAAACCTGCCCATCGCCTCATCCAACAAGCCTTCGGCTTCATCAATACAACCCAGGATATACTCTATCCGGCCCTTTTTCTTTAGCGGCACATTTTTTTCTGCTTTAAGGTATTCTCTTCTGGCCTCATTAAACCTGCCCATCCTAAAATATAAATTAGCCAAGTTAGAGCGCGCCTCGGTTAAATCCGGATTGATCTTCAGGGCCTTTTTGTATTCTATAATTGCCTTGTCATAAAGAAAACGGCCTTCATATTGCAGCCCTAAATTATTATGCGCTTTAAAGCTGGACGGCGAGAATTGAATTATTTTCTCATAAAAAAGCTCGGGGCTTCGCCACTCCAGGTTCCGGTCAATGGTCAATAAACCGTAAAAAACGACCAAGCCAATTATGGAAAAAATAAACACCCCCTTCCTTAAATACCTGCGGAGTAAATAAGAGAGCAGCATAAAAAAACTTATTGATGACAGATAAATGAAGTGCTCGGCGATAAAAGCGTTGATCGGTAATACCCCTGACTGCGGGAAGAAAAAAATTAAAGCCCAGCATAACATAAAGGCAGGAGCCTTATTATTTTTTCTGTTTCTTAACACATAGGCGCAGGCAACGCAAATCAGGACTAAGAAAAACCAGCTCAGGAAAAAATGCAGGAAACTTACCGGCTTCCTCACCGTCCAGCTCATATGCAGGTCCAGCGGTAAAAATAATAACCTTAAATAGGTAAAGATCACCTCGGGTAAAGCCGTAATCCTTAAAAGCAAAGGATATTTGATTAATGCCGGCGGGTGAGTGCGGGGGAAGTTAAAAAAGCTGACTCTCGATAATATATATATAAAGTCAATCGCTAAAAACGGCAAGAGCGGCTTGATCAAATTACCTGGCTTTTTTAGTTCTTCCCGCCGGTAATAAAATAAATACGCCAGGATAACCAGGGGAAAAACTACGGCCAATTCTTTAGCCAGTAAAGCCGGGATAAAGGCAAGCCAGGCTAAAAAACGGTATCCCCTGATAAATAGAAGCAAGGACGCCAGCAGGAACAACCCCATAAGCATATCCGCCCTGCCGGAGATATAGGTGACTGCCTCGGTATGCAGGGGGCTTACGGCAAATAGTAAAGCTGCGCCAAAAGCTGAACTGACTTTTTTAAGGATGGCGTACCCGAACAAAAAAACAAGAAAAGCAACTAAAACTTGCAGGATAATATTGGTCAGGTGGTACCCGTAGGGGTTCAATTGCCAAAAATGATAATCCCACATATAAGAAGCTGCCTGCAGCGGCCGGTAGAAATTTGAACCAAAATCTATCCCCGAATATAAGTCGCTGGTAAATGCTGCCGGTAAACCCGTCAAATTGCGGATAACCGGATTCCTGACAATCAAGGCCTCATCGTCCCAGATAAAAGGATTTTGCAGGGAATTGGAATAAAAAATTATACAAGATCCCGCGATGACGAAAAATATTAATAGGAGCAGGCCTGGTTTGAGTTTAGGCATTGGCAAGTGGGTTGCTTCTGGCAGGCTTCTTTATAACGGCGTAAACACCCCTCCGGTACTGGCGGAGTAGGCTACAGTGCCGGTTACTCCTGGCTTAACCGGATCAGCCGCTAAAGTATAACCTCTGGAAGCCAAAGTGCAGCGATACTGGTAACCCTTAGATGTAGTAATTGCTCCGGAAGCATCGGCACAATAAGAACCGGCCGTACTGCCAAAAGCAGTTAACTGCGCTACCGTAGCTGGATAAGCACCATTATTGGCTACGGCGTATCTTTCGCAGGCTGCCGACAGGTTACGGATATTCTCCTTGGCTGCTTGCGTGTTAGCCGCCATTTGCGCGCTTAAAATATTGGGTATGGCTATGGCGGCTAATAACGCGATAATGGCTGCGACAATCATGATTTCGACAAGCGCAAAACCCTTAATCTTCATTATATAAATCCTCCCCTCTATTTAATTCCTCCGTATTTATAACACCTGCCCCTTATTTTGTCAAGCGCACAGTCGCCGGAAATATTCCTGAGCCGGACAAAGATGAGCTTATTTTCTAAGCTGCGGCGGGATTTTAACATAACCCTGATATAATTATCCGTATAACCCTCCCAATACCCCTTAACCTCTTTTGATTTACCCTCAAAAAGCACCGGCACCCTGGCCCCAAGAAAACTCTTCTTATAATCTTTAGCGCAGTCCTCGGCCCAGCTTTTAAGGCGGCTAATCCTCTCTTTTATTATTAACGCGGGAATTCCGCCGGATAATTTTGAGCCGGCGAGAGTCCCTTCTCTCCTGGAATAAGGGAATATGTGCACCTTTAAAGGAATTATTCTCTTAATCAGCTGCAAAGTATTCCGGAAATGCTTTTCCGTCTCTCCCGGAAAGCCCACCAGGCAATCCGTAGTCAGACCCAGGCCGGGGATTTTCTTTTTTATTTTTCGGATAAGCTTGATATAGTAAGAACGCGTATACCTGCGCCGCATTCTTTTTAAAATTTCATCGTCGCCGCTTTGCATAGGGATATGCAAATGGCGGCAAAGTTTTTTAGATTCAGCCATCTTATTAATCAACGCATCCGAGATGTCTCCTGCTTCTATTGAACTTAACCTTATCCGCAGGATACCGCCTATCTTTTCCAGCGCTGCGACCGCCTCAACCAGGCTGATCCTTGGTTTTAAATCCCTTCCGTAGGCGCCCAAACAAATCCCGGTTAGGACAATCTCCTTAAAGCCGTTTTTAGCCAAACGCCTGGCCTCCGGGACTATTTCTGCCAGGGGCCTGCTCCTTGAGCGGCCGCGCACCAAAGGCACCTTGCAATAAGCGCAAAAATTATCGCAACCGTCCTGGATTTTCAGGAATGCGCGCGTATGGGAATGAAAATCAGTTATCCCTGCGGCAAAAAAACTTTTATTTACGATAAAACTTATTCCTTTTATTTTAGCCAGCTGGCGGCTGTCATTTTTAACCAGGCAACCGGTAACAATAATTTTGGCCTCAGGGTTCTCCTTAATACTGCTCCGGATGGCTGCGCGGGATTTTTGATCGGCGCTGGAGGTAACCGTGCAGGTATTGATAAGATATACATCGGCTTTCCCGGCAGGCCCGCGAGCCTCCTTAAAGCCATGCTCAAAGAAACGCTCTCTTATACTCTGGGTATCATACTGGTTTACCTTGCAGCCTAAGGTATGAAATTTAATTCTGGGCATATAATTCTATGCAGCTGGCTACGGCGAGGCTGGCGGTATCTACGCGCAGGACCAGATCTCCGAGGGTAATCGGAATAAACCCTGAATCTATAGCCAATTGCACCTCTCTGGCGGAAAAATCACCTTCCGGACCGATTAAAACCAGTATTTTAGGAATAAATGGGGACGGTTCTATTTTTCTAAAGAATTTATCCAAAATAACTTTTAAGCTCTTTCTCGCCCCCAACAGGTGCGGAACCAGCTTTAAATCAAATTCCGCAGATAAGGCAATTGCCTCCTCAAAACTCTTCACCGGCTCAATTATGGCTAGGTCATTCCTTTGGCTCTGCTTACTGGCGCTGAGGGCAATCTTTCTCCAACGGATAAGGCGGCTGGCTTCTTTAGGCTTATCCAGCTTTACAATTGTGCGTTCTGTCTTTAACGGGATTATCCTGTTTACGCCCAACTGGACAAGCTTATCCACAATATCGTCCATTCTGGCTTTTTTGGGCATGGCGCAGGCAACGGTTAATTTAATCTTAGCCATCTTTTGTCCCGATGATATTTTGCCTTTAACGTCCAGGTAAATTTTATTCCCTATTCCGGAAATAATACAATTATACTCATTCCCTTTTTCATCAAAGACTATTGCTTTTTCTCCCTCCTTAAGCCGGAGGACATTTTTTATATGGTGCGCCTGGTCTTTATCCCCGATAATTATTTTATCCCCTGCGCTATTTGAAACCGGACAAAAAAACCGGTGCATCTAAAATACCCCCCGGATAAGCTGCAGGCCCATTATTATTATAATCAAGCCGCAGATAGCCTTAAATAACTTCACGTAATTACTCTCCATCCCCTTTAAGAATCCGGGCAGTAAGCCGGCTAACGCCACCAAAAGCAATAACGGGGATAAGCAGGTGCCTAAGCTAAAAGCAGCAATATACAGTAAATTCTCAAAGGCGTTTTGCGCGGTTAAGCCGGCGTAAGTCAGTATAGTGACTAGCGGCGCGCAAGGCAAAATACCTATAGCCAGGCCCAATATAATCAGGCTCTTACGGTCGTTTTCCAAAATATTCCTCTGCAGAAAATTACAGGGAGCCAGGTTTGTACTTTTACCTAAAAGCATAAGCATGCCGAGTAAGATGATGAATGCCCCTGCCGTGATCGAAATGGGCCTGTAAAAAAAGGTAAGTTTTTCAAAGACCAATCTCCCCAATAAAAAGAAGAGCGCCCCCAGAACTAAGTAAACAGATATCCTGGAGAGCGAAAATAACAGGTAAGCGCTCAAGCCCTTAAAAACATTTTTTTTGGTCCCGGCAACATAGGCCAAGATAAGCGGCCCGCAGCTGGCCAGGCACGGCCCCCAGCCAAATGACAGGCCCAGGATAAAACTACTGGCTATTGTCCTGATCATTCTTTAAGCCCTTTTTCTGAAAATACTTCGGCGGTAAATGTATAAATTTCGGTAGTTTTATCCTTCCAGGCGTCCGCGGGCAAGCCGGCTTTATGCAGGCACAGGTTAGACATAAATTCTTCCTTTGACCAGCCGGTTTCCACAGCTACCTGAGGAAGGAATACGCCGCTGCGTAACCCTTTACGCACCAGGACGCCATGCACCCCCAGTTGTATTTCATCAGGGCCAGTGATTTTTTTCATCGGGGACAAAACAGATATCTCAATATCGACATCTTCTAGCTCCGATAAGCTAAGCGGGTTAAAACGCGGGTCTTGCGTCGCCGCTTCAACCGCCATATCTCTAACCGTTAAATACAGAGGGCCTGAGCCGACGAGGCTGCCGATACAGCCGCGTAACTGGCCGCGCTCATTTAAAGTAACAAAAGCGCCCATAACCCTGGCTAAGAGAGGATCGGCCTGGCTTATCTCCAGTTTCTTACCCATTCTTAAATAGGTTTCTATGCTATTACGCGCAATTTCAAGCAGTTTTTCCCTCTGGATATTATTCAACATATTCTTCTCCCTCCCTCTCTGAACAGGCGTAGCTTTTAGTGCATTAATGACACAACTGGCGTATCCTACGGTCCAGATACCTTTTTTCTTATTGCCGGTAACCTGCGCTGAATCGGTATGCTCTAAGACCTTAACTTTATTATAGCCGAGCTCTTGAGCCAAAATCAGCGCAGTTACTACGCCAAAACCTCCGCACATCTGCATTGTTCCGTCGCGAAAGCCGTAATAAAGGCCCTCGCTGTCCATATTTTTTAGAGCACCCAGGGTCAGCTCGTCCATTAATCTGGCTTCTTCATAATCGTAACCATGATACATATCCGTAGAAACAACTACTAAAACATCTTTACGGCCTCCGATTGCATCTTTGAGCAATGCCGCAAATTTTTTACAGGTATTCAAAGAACAATCTCCCAAAACTACAGGCACAATCTTAAAGCCGGGAAGCGTCTTTTGGAGAAACGGGAGCTGTACCTCAATGCTATGCTCTTCTTTAAAGGCCTGCGGGATAAAACTTATTTCCGCCTCCTGATTGAGCAGCTTGCGGGTAAAATCATTATCCACGCTCATCTCCCCCAGGGGAGTTTTAAATATACCTTCGGGATAGACTGACGCGCCGCTAAAATGATAGCGGTGGCTTGTTCCCAGGATGACCACCGTCTTATAGGGCCTGTCTTTAATAAGCTTGTAACCAAAGGCAGCTACCTGGCCGGAATAGCCATAGCCGGCATGCGGAGTGATAATCGCAAATATCCGGCCGTCTACTTTTTCAGGATTGGCCTTTTCTAGAAATCCATCAATCATTAAAGAGAGATCTTCGGAGCTCCCGGGATAAAAGGACCCGGCGACACAGGGTTCTTTTACGCTGCCGGCATAACTAACGGCATAAAACAAAAGAGATAAGATTAACGCACTAATTCCAAACGCCTGCGATTTTTTCCCCACAGAATTTACACCTTCCTTCTTTTAAATTATTTTGCACGATAAAGTAACCCCTGCGCTCAATAATAATTTTTTTGCACCTGGGGCAATATGTGTTTTCCGCCGGGCTGGCCGGAATATTACCGATATAAACATAATTTAATCCGCAATCAAGGGCTATGTGTCTAGCCCGCTGAAGCGATTCTACCGGCGTAGGATTGAGGCTGGTCAGTTTATACATCGGGAAAAATCTTGAAAAATGTAAGGGAGTATCCGCGCCCAGGTTATCCTTGATCCAAAGGCACATCTTTTTTAACGTAGCCTCGTCGTCGTTAAAACCGGGAAGCAACAGAGTAGTTATTTCAATATGAACTCCCTCTTCTTTTAACACTTTCAGGGAATTCAATACCGGCTCAAGGCTGCTCTCTGTGAACTTGGCATAATATTCGTCGCTAAAGCCTTTTAAGTCAATATTGGCCGCGTCAAGGTATTTAGCCAGAACCCGCAGGGGCGCCTCGTTGATATAGCCGTTTGAGTGCATGATATTCTTTATGCCTCTTTCCCGGGCCAGCCTGGCTATCTCCAGCATATATTCATAAAAAACGGTTGGCTCGCTATAAGTATAGGCGATTGTAGGAGACCCCGATGCTTTAGCTTTTCCTGCCAGTTCAAGCGGCTCAAGATACCTGTATTCCACTTCTTCGGGCCGGCTTTGCGATATCTCCCAGTTCTGGCAGAATTTACATTTCAGGTTGCAGCCGGCAGTAGCCAGAGAATAGGCAGTTGTCGAAGGAAGAAAATGAAACAAGGGTTTCTTTTCTATAGGGTCAATATGTATGGCTACGGGCTTGGCATACACCAGAGTGTACAAAACGCCATTACGGTTTTCACGGGTTCCGCAATACCCGCGCCGGCCTTCAGGAATTACGCAACGCCGGGGGCAAAGCTGACACTGGACAGTATTTTTATCCAGCTTCCGGTAAAACGCCGCTTCTTTTAACTGTTCCAGGCTGTATAGGTTAGGGAAGAAAATACAGAAAAAAAATAAGGAAAAGAGAAAAGCTATGCCGAAAACCGGTTTACTGATATTTCTCATACTACGCTATCTTATATTTTGGTGGAGCTGAGGAGGATCGAACTCCTGGCCTCCTCGTTGCGAACGAGGCGCTCTCCCAGCTGAGCTACAGCCCCATAAAAGATGAATTTAACATACTTTATCATTTTGCGCAATAAAAAAGGGC